>NZ_JBIARC010000044.1:0-76403 GCF_042889625.1 Streptomyces sp. NPDC002573
GTGGAGGAGTGCTTCCAGACCGCCAAGGGTGAGTGCGGCCTGGACCACTACCAGGTCCGGCTCTACCGGGCCTGGTACCGGCACATCACCCTGTCGATGGCCGCACTCGCCTACCTGACCGCAGTCCGCGCCCAAGAAGCCACAAAAAGGGCGAAGCAGAGGACGAGCAAGACCTCATACCCTCAGCGTCCCGGAGATCCGCCGGTTGATCGGGCACATCGTCATCACACCCCGCCACCACACCAACGACCACCATCTGCACTGGTCACACTTCCGTAGACACAGCCAGGCCCGAGCCCGCCGCTCCCACTACAAACGTCGAGGCCACAACCCCCAGATGCGGTTGCAGTACTAATAGGCCGTCTCTTATGGCAGGTGGGCCGTTGGCTGTCCGCCGGGACAAGAAGCCAGGGCGGTGAGAGCGCCCCACGCGGACATGGAACCGAAGGCCTGAGTCTGTGCTGATGCTTCGAGCCGGAAGAGCACGTAGCGGGCTGTCAGGAAGGAGAGCGAAGGGGCCGTCCGGTTCCGGACGGCCCCTTCGCGGTGGACGCTCAGGCTGCGGCGAGCCTGCTGCCGCCCTGTCAGGCGAGGTGCTCCCGGAACCATTCGACGGCGGCGCCGCTCGCCTTGCCGAACTGCGTGGTGTACGGGTCGAAGTGGCCGCCGGGGATGGTCCGCAGCCGCTTCGGCTCCAGCGCGCGCTCGTAGGCCGCGAGGGCCAGGTCGGTCACGGTGACGGTGTCGTTGAGCGCGACCACCATGAGCAACGGTGTAGGCGAGACCCTGGTGACCCAGACTCCGGGCTCGTACATGCGCGCGGCACGGGTGGAACGGACGGTGACCTCGTTGTCCCACACACCGTCGGGCTTGGGCTGGAGGTAGAAGTCGACGGCCTCCTGGGTCCGGTAGGACGCGGGCACCGCCGGGTCGCTGCCGACGATGGCCTGGCTGCGGGGGGCCTCGCCGCGCAACTGGGCGCGCTCGTCCTCGTCGAAGGCCGCCTCTAGACCGGCGACCGCCTCCGGTGCGATGCGGCGCAGGCCCTGCTCGAAGCCGCTGATGGTCGGCACCTGGGCGACCACGGCCCGCAGTCGGCGGTCGGTGGCGCCGAGGACGATCGCGTGACCGCCGGCGTAGCTGGTGCCCCACAGGCCGATCCGGTCGGGGTCGACCTCGGGCCGGCTCTCCAGGTAGGAGATGGCGCGCCGCCAGTCGGCGATCTGCCGCCAGGGGTCGACGTCCTGGCGGGGAAGGCCGTCACTGGCCCCGAAGCCGCGGTGGTCGTGCAGCAGGACGGCGAAGCCGTTGTCCGCGAAGGTCTGTGCGAACGGCTCCAGGCCGTGTTCCTTCACCCCGGCGTAGCCGTGGGCCATGGTGACCGCCGGGTGCGGGCCTGGGCCGTCCGGCAGGAAGAGCCAACCGCGCAGGCGTATCCCGCCGTCGGCCTCGAACTCGACATCCTCGCGCTGGAGCATGGAACAACCTTTCTGTGTGGGCGGGGACTTCAGCCCTGGTGGAAGTGGTCGGAGTCGATCTCGCCGGCCAGCCGGTCACGCAGTTCGGTGGAGAAGCGCAGTGCGGCGCCGAGCGGACGGTGGTGGATGGCGGCACGGAGGATCTGGCCGTCCGCATTCCTGGTCAGGATGGTGACGCCCTCGATCGGCAGGCCGCCGAACGCGGTGGCTTCCCACTCCAGGTAGCTGCGCGGACCGTCGACGGCCTCCCGGGTGAAGCGGAGCGACTCGTAGATCGCGCTCGCCGTGCCCATCACCTTCTTCACCTGGTCGCGGCCTTCCACGGGGCGGATCAGGACGCTCGCCTCCAGAGCCACGTCCTCGGTGAACGCCTCGCCGAACGCCGTGGCGGACTTCTGCGCGAAGGCGTTCGTCCAGCCCCGCGGAGCCGTCGTGTCCGCGACGGGAGCGGCTTCGGAGCCGAGGACCCCGGCGAGGAGACGGTCGAGGTGGCCCGCGACCTCGGCCGCCTGCTCGATGTGGGCCCAGTGACCGGCCTCGGCCACCGCCACCGCCGTCACGTCGGTGAAGCGGGGTGCGATCGCGTCGTCGACCATGCTCTCGGTGACGAACCCGTCGCCCGCGCCGCGGACGATGAGCACCGGGCCGGAGCAGGTGCTCGGCTCCTCGCCCTGGGGGTGTCCGGTGTTCCAGCACTCGGCGAGGGCTCGGAGGACCTCCGGACGCAGCCGCGTCCCGGTGGCGACCAGCCGGTCCAGTTCCGCCGGCGGGAACGCGGCGGACAGGTTCTCGCGTACGCCTCGCTGGCCGGCTTCGTCGCCGCCCAGCGAACGGAACTGCTCGATCATCTCGTCGGGCAGATGCACGCCCGCGAGCGGGACCGGGGTCACCAGTACGAGTCCGCGGGCGCGGTCGGGCCGCTGGACCGCGACCAGTTCGGCCACGGCGGCGCCCATGCTGTGGCCGACGATCACGAACGGCTTGCCGAGGGCGTCGACCACCGCGCCCGCCTCGGCGGCGAACCGGTCGTAGTCGTAGGGCCCGTCCGCCGCGGTGCGGTCACCGCAGCCGGCCAGGTCGAGCGTGACGCACTCGATGCCGGGTGTGGCGAGCTGAGGGATCAGGCGGTCCCAGGCGTACTGGTCGTCGAGGAAACCGTGGACGAACACCATGGCCAAGTCCCCGTCGCCGGTGCGGCGGTAGCGTACGTCGGTGTTGGCGACGCGTTCCGTCTTCATGTGTGTGTCCTCACTGTCCGGGTGTGGACGTCGCCCCGGAAGGGGACCGGTCCTGGCTTTCGATTCCTGGCTTTCGATGGGCATGTCGGTGGGACGTGCGTCCGGGCGCGCATCCGGTCGAAGTCGAAGTCTTTGATGCGTGCGGTGTCTTCGGCGGCTTCGGTGTCCGCGTGGCCGGCCGTCTAGAGGCGGGACACTCCGTCGCGCCGGGCGGCCTCGGCGACCGCCTCGGCGACCGCGGGGGCGACCCGCGGGTCGAAGGGGGACGGGATGATGTGGTCGGGGCGCAGCTCGTCGGCGATCAGGCCGGCCAGGGCGTCCGCGGCGGCGATCTTCATGCCAGGCGTGATGCGCGAGGCGCGGACGCGGAGGGCTCCGGAGAAGATGCCGGGGAAGGCGAGGACGTTGTTGATCTGGTTCGGGTAGTCGCTGCGGCCGGTCGCCACGACGGACGCGTACTTGTGGGCGACGTCGGGGTGGATCTCGGGGGTGGGGTTGGCCATGGCGAACACGAAGGCGCCTTCGGCCATGGTGGCGACCGCGGTCTCGGGGACTGTGCCTCCGGAGACGCCGATGAAGACGTCGGCGCCTGCGAGGGCTTCCTCCAGCGTGCCGGTGCGTCCGGCCCGGTTGGTGTACGCGGCGATGTCCCGTTTGACGTCGGTCAGGTCGGTGCGGCCGAGGTGCAGTACGCCGGTCCGGTCGGTGACCACGACGTCGCCGATGCCGGCCTCCACCAGGATCTTGGCGATCGCGACGCCTGCCGCTCCCGCGCCCGAGATGACCGCGCGCAGCCCGTCGAGGGTCCGCCCGGTGAGGCGGGCGGCGTTGCGCAGGGCCGCCAGGGTGACCACAGCCGTGCCGTGCTGGTCGTCGTGGAAGACCGGGATGTCGAGTCGGTCCTGGAGCCTGCGCTCGATCTCGAAGCACCGGGGTGCGGAGATGTCCTCGAGGTTGATGCCGCCGAAGGACGGCGCGAGTCGGGCGACGGTGTCGACGATCTCGTCCACGTCCTTGGTGGCGAGCGCGATGGGCACCGCGTCCACGTCACCGAACTGCTTGAACAGGACCGCCTTGCCCTCCATGACCGGCAGTGACGCCTGCGGTCCGATGTCGCCCAGGCCGAGCACCGCGGTGCCGTCCGTCACCACGGCGACGGTGTGCGAGACCCAGGTGTAGTCGTGGACGAGACCGGGCTGTTCGGCGATGGCGGTGCACACCTCGGCGACGCCCGGCGTGTAGGCGAGTGAGAGGTCCTCGCGGTCGCGCAGCGGCACCGTCGGGGTGACCGCCATCTTTCCCCCGTGGTGGAGCGCGAAGACCGGCTCCTCGGCTCGGCCGGGCGCGGGGGTCCGCGTCGACGCGGCGGTTTCTGTTTCCACGACTGATTCCTTTGCTGATTGGTTCTGCTGCTCCCGTCGCCGATCCCTTGTTCGGCGTGCCGTGCCCGTTCGCCCGGCGGGATGCTCGGGCACTCCGGTGTGGCCGTGTGCCCCGGTGCCGTGCCCGGCGGGTGCCGCCGGGCACGGCCCGCCCCGGTACGCGGGCAGGCTCCGGGCCTGGTCGGCGGGCGGGAACGTGGGGTTCACCAGCGAGGAGCCCCTTCGGCCAGCTGCAGTTCACCCCTTCCGAACGAGAAGCTCTCGTTCGGGACCGGGATCAGGGCGATGAATATGTCGTCGGGAGAGACATCGAGCGCCTCGACGACCAGCCTGTTGATGGCGGCGGACACCGCCCGCTTGTCCTCCAGGGGCCGGTGGGCCCCGAAAAGAACCGTGATGATCATGGCGCCTGAGCTGCGATGCATGCCCATGAACGTCGGGTCGAGGAACAGTTCGTCCTCGCCGTGTTCGCTGATCATGATGAAGCGGTCGCCCTCGGGGATGCCGAGCCCCTGCACCAGCGACTGGTTGAGCGCGTCGGCGAGCGCACGCTTCTGCTGAGACGAGAAGCGGTTGGCGGGGATGTGGGCGTTGAAGACCGGCATGGGGGGCTCCTTCGGGGTGTGCGGTGTCGGGTGTCGGACCGTTCGGGGGCCTGATCAGGGCCCGGTGTACGGCGCGGCCGCTCCGGGCGTCCATGACATACCGCGCGGGAGTGCGCGGCTGGTATGCGGCCGGCCCGGCGGCGACGCCGTCATGCCTTCGTGGCTCCGGAGGCGGACCAGTCGGCGCTGTCCACCTGCGACCATCCGTCCGGGCGTCCGTCGAGACGGTGGCTGCGCCGGCCCAGTCGCGCGCTCAGTACGTCGTCCGGCAGGGGCGGGACGAACGCGTTGTCGGCGAGGGTGTACTCGGCGGCGAGGCGGCCGACCGCGGGAATCGCGCCGGTGTCGATGCGTCCGTTCCGGACGTAGACGTCGTCCCGGACGTGGAAGCGCACGACCTTGCCCCAGACGACGTGGTCGTTGATGTCGCCGATCTGGATGATCCGGTCGACGACGCATTCCATCGCGATCGGTGAGTCCTTCACCCGCGGCACCTTGACGACCTCGCAGTCCGCCTTCTCGAGGCCGACCTCGTCGAACTCGTCCTGGGAGCTGTCGAATTCGATGGCGCTGCGGTGCATCTCGTGGGCCAGCGGAAGCGTGACCAGGTTGGTGACGAACTCGCCCCTGTCCCGGATGTTGATGAACGTGTCCTTCAGGGTCCCGTCCGACCGCGGCTGAAGGGTCAGGGACACGATCGGGGGCACCCGGCTCACCACGGTGAAGAACGAGATCGGCGCCAGGTTGGCGATGCCGGATTCCGACTGGGTGCTCACCCAGCCGATCGCGCGTGGCGTGACCGCCCCGATGAGCAGCTTGTACGCGGAGGTCGCGTCCAGCTCGTCACTGTTGATGATCATGGTCATGTCCTCTCTGACATGCGCGGCGGCATGCCGCCGGTGAAGGTGCGGCCGGGGAGGGCTGGGGGCGGGTCATCGGCGCCGCTGCCGGCCCCGGCGCGCGGCACCGGTGCACCGATGGAGTGAGGTGGGACGACCGTGCCCTCGGGAGCCCGGCCGGTACGTCGTCGTTCTGGCTCCGGGTCGGGTCCGGGTCCGGGCCGCGAACGGGCCGGCGCTCCATGCCGGTTCCCGGTTCCGGTCGGACGGACGGATCAGCTGGCCGCGGAGGGGAAGAACTCAAGGCCCTCGATCACGTCACGGCCCTTGGCGGTGTCGGCGTACAGCCGCGCCTCGGTGATCAGTCCGTCGGTGACGGCGAACAGGAGGAGGTGCTCGTTCTCCATGGTGCGGCCGTTCTTCGCCTTCGCCCGGGCCCGGACGGGGACCACCACGTGCGACCCGGCGTCGAGCACGGTGTGCAGGTCGTAGTTGAAGTACTCGTAGTAGTGGTCGAAGAGGTCCTTGTAGAAGGCCGCAAAGCCGTCCCGGCCGTGGAACGTGCCGCCGTAGGGCAGCGAGGTGGGGAAGTGGAAGACCACGTCCGGCGACATCTGGGCCACTAGGTCGGACGAGTCGTTCTTCTCGAACCCGGTGTATGCGCGGTGGCAGGCGTCGACGATCGCCCGGTTGCTCGACATGTTTTCTCCATACTCATGGCTGGGTGCAGTACTGGGGCGAAGGCTTGTCCACTCGCCCCGGCTGTCCGTCCAGTGGTGCGCGGAGGGGCCGGGGATCAAGGGGACAGGCCGATCGGCTCGTGAGGCGTGCGGCGTCCGGGAGCCTGACCGTGCTCGGGCGGTCATCAGTCGGGCTTCGTGGGCCCGGGCGGCGTGGCGGTGTCTCTCGGCGCCCTGGCGCGTCTAAGTTTCCATTTGGAACTCAGGAAGTCAAGGCTGGGTTCCAAATGGAAACCCTGGAGCTATCTTGGCCGTATGGACTGGCGTGAACTCGATCTGGGCAACTGCAGCATCGCCGCGACCCTGGGGCTGATCGGCGAGCGGTGGGCCCTTCTCATCCTGCGTGAGGTCTTCGCCGGACTACATCGCTTCGACGAGATCGCGGAGCACCTCGGGGTCTCCCGCCGCGTCCTGACCGAACGCCTCGGCCAGCTCGTCGCGGCGGGGCTGCTGGAGCGCCGCAGCTACCAGGAGGCTGGGCAGCGCGCGCGCCAGGAGTACCACCTGACGCCGTCCGCGCACGACATTCACTGGGTTCTGGCTGCTCTCCTGCAGTACGGAGACACGCATCTCGGCGGCCCCGAGGGCCCGCCGGCCCTGCTGAACCACGCCGGCTGCGGCGGCCGGGTGCACCTCGAACTGCACTGCTCCTGCGGACACGAGGTCACCACCTCCGAGGTGGAGCCCATCACCGGCCCCGGCGCCCACAGCGCATCCGCCTGACGACGGCCCGCCCCCCGGCACCCCTTCCCCGCCCAGACCGGACGGCTGGCGGCCTCGGCGCCCCCGCCCCCATCCAGGCCGGTCGCCCGCAGCGGGGGCGCACGGCGGTCACGACCGGGGCGTCGCAGGGCAATGCGCTCGCCGGAGGCGGCGAGGACGGCTCCTCGACATCCGCCTCCGAAATAGACGAACGTGCTACGGTTATTTCTCAGGGGTCATCCGAAGACGGCCTGCCGCCCACCGCTCGGGCGAGCACGACCGGGATCGACGGGACTGCCTTCGACGGCCCGTAACGCCGCTCCCCACGGTGCCGGGACCACCGCACCCACCGGAGCGGATCCTCACAGCTGGCCGCCCTGACATGTGCCCGGCTCGCCGCCGTCCGGCCACGAGCAGACGGCCGCGCGAGCCAAGTTCCGCCGATTCCGCCCTCTGAAGGAGGCACCATCATGACCGCATCCGCACCCACTCCCCTGGCCTACGAAGTTCTCGTCCAGGAGGGCACTCCCCGAGCCGGCGGCGAGCGGCTGCCCAACGGTGAAGGGCTCGTCTCCTCGCCCCTGACCTCGACGCTGATCTTCGGCGAGGAGGACGCCGTGCTGGTCGACCCGCCCCTGACCATCGAGCAGACCCAGCGGGTGGGCGACTGGATCGAGCGCTCCGGAAAGCGTCTGGCCTACATCTACGCCACCCACGGGCACGGCGACCACTGGTTCGGCACCGCCGACCTCGTGAAGCGGTTCCCCGGCGTCACCGTCTACGCGACCCCCGGCACCATCGAGGTCATGCACAAGCAGGCCACCGAGGGCCGCGAGGAACTGTGGGACAAGCGCTTCCCCGGCCTGATCCCCGACACCCCGGTGCTGGCCCAGCCCGTCCCGGCGGAGGGCTTCCAGCTGGAGGGCAACCTCATCGAGGCCGTCGAGGTCGGTCACACCGACACCGACAAGACCACAGTCCTGCATGTGCCGTCGATCGGTCTCGTGGTGGCCGGCGATGTCGTCTACAACGGTGTGCACCAGTACATCCTCGAAGGCGGCGACGGCGGCCTGGAGGAATGGCTGGGGGCCCTCGACCGCGTGGCCGCGCTCCAGCCGCGCGTCGTCGTGGCCGGTCACAAGAACAAGGACCTGCCCGACGACCCGGCCACCATCGAGGAGACCCGCCAGTACCTGCTGGACGCGATCCAGCTGCTGGGCCAGAACCCCACCGCCCGCGAGTACTTCGACCGGATGACGGCCCTCTACCCGGACCGCCTCAACCCGGGCCCGGTCTGGTACGGAGCGGTCGGCCTGCTGGGAGCCTGACACCCCAGGGACAACGGGCCCGGCCAGGACCACTGAAGCGGTTCGCCGGGCGCCACGCGGCCGGGGACTTGATGGACCAAGGATGACTCTGTCGGGGATCTTGGAATTTGCCGGTGCGCCAGCATGATCAGCGGGCATGCTCGGACCTGTTTCGAAGATCGATGCAGTTGTCGAGGTGTCCGTTGTCGCGCCGTCCCCGTTCCGGTGAGCAGGTCCCGTCTCTGACCCGAATCCGCAGGTAGTGGCGGAGGTGGGAGGCTGATACGACGACAGGTGCGCTTCCGGTTTGAGAAGAACGAGGTTCCTACGCCTGGTCTACTCGAACATGAAAGTGCACCTGTCGAGTGAAGAAGACATCGCGTCGCCGCCGTACCGCCTCTCGCACGCCCGGCAAGCGCTGGAGGCGGCTGAACGCCCGGGTCGGTGCGCCGGATGGGTCGTTGACTGAGAACGGCGGTCTTGTGCTGGT
Organism: Streptomyces sp. NPDC002573; assembly: GCF_042889625.1. Taxonomy (NCBI): domain Bacteria; kingdom Bacillati; phylum Actinomycetota; class Actinomycetes; order Kitasatosporales; family Streptomycetaceae; genus Streptomyces; species Streptomyces sp. NPDC002573. Next base: position 8,782 of record NZ_JBIARC010000044.1, read on the forward strand.
GGCCGAGTTGGACTGGACCGGGCGCTGGGCGTCACGGCTGCGCTGGATGCGGGGATCGGGCCGGTCAAGGAGCGTGACCGGGGCCTGAGGGGCGGGGAGTTCGTGCTGGGGTGTGCGGTGGTGCAGCTGACTGGCGAGGACCACCTGGTCGGCTTCGACCGTTTGCGTGCGGATGCGGTCGGCGAGGGGCTGCTGCCCGCACCGGTGCCGGCGGCGACCACAGCCGCCACCCTCGCGGCCCGGTTCGGGCAGCGGCAGCGGCAGCGTGAGGGTATCGAGACCGCGTGCGCGCAGCTGACCGGGCGGGCGGTGGGCGTGCTGCCGGTGGCGGAGCGGGCTCGGGTGCTGTGCGGGCGGGTGACAATCGACCTGGACGCCAAGGACATCGAGGTGTTCTCCACCCGCAAGGAGCAGGTGGTCCGCTCGTACAAGGGCGAGGTCGCCGGGCGGGTGCATGCCGCCCACTGGGCCCAGGCCGGTGCGGTGCTGGTCGCGGACCTGCTCGACGGCTGCTCGGACGGGCGCACCCAGGCCCCCGACCAGGTCGACCGGGCGGTGGACGCGGTCCGCGCCGCCGGAGCCACCGGGCGGATCCTGTTCCAGGGTGATTCCGGCTACTACGCCGGGAAGGTCGCGGAGAAGATCGTGGCCCGCGGTGGCCTGTTCCGGCTCGGGGTGCCGCGGGGTGCGGCTTTGTGGCGGGCCGTGGCCGCCGTGCACGAGGACGACTGGATCGACGCGGTCGATTACCCGGACGCGCAGGTCGCCCTGCTCGACTACGCCCCGGCCGACTGGCCGGACGGCACGAGGGTGGTCGCGCGCAGGGTGCGCTATGACGCCGGCCAGCTGTCGGCGGACCCGCGCTCGCGCCGCTCGCGGACCGTGGGCAAGGACCAGCTTGCCCTGGTCCTGGACGGGATCGAGGACACCGCGTACGCCTACTCGTTCATCGCCACCAACGAACCCCTGGACCTGGACGAGGAGGTCGCGGCTGCGGAGTGGGAGTTCCGCCGCCGTACTAAGGTCGAGGAGCTGTTCCGCGACACTGCCCACGGCGCGGGCCTGAGCCACCTGCCGTCGGGCTCCCACGCCGTCAACAGCATGTGGATGTGGGGCGCACTGCTGGCCTACAGCCTCTCGGCCTGGCTGCAGATGCTCGCCCCCATCGGCGCGGCACGGCGCCGGATCGCGACCGTGCGCCGCCTGCTGATCCGCCGTGCGGCCCGCTGGACCGCCACCGCCCGCCGCCACCAGCTTCACTTCACCCAGGCCGCTGACGGGTTGATCGCCCAGGCGTTGGCCCGCATCCGCGCCCACCGGCGCCTCCTGTCCGCCTGAACACCGCCCCGACCGGGCCCGAACCACCACCCACCGCCCTGGAAAGCCGCCCCCCGGCACGACAGCCGGGCCACACCCCTGCCCACCCGCCCCGCAACAGGCCCGACGGCCAGACGGGCTGGGAACTGACCAGCCGTCGGCCACTACCTGCGGATTCGGGTCTGACGGGGCTGTCCGTGCCGGTCCGTAGGCTGATCACCATGGATGATCAGCTTCGTCAGGTGCGGATCAGCGCCGACCAGGGCGCCGGATCGGTAGCTCTCGACGGCCGCGACATCTCCAAGCACGTTTCCGGCTACTCGCTTCGCCAGCAGGCCGGGCACCCGGCGGAGCTGGTGCTGTTCCTGTCACCGCTCGTCAAGGACGAGTTCGACGGCTTGGCCCGCGTCGTTGTCGGCGAGGCACCGGACCCGGGCCCTGCCGCCGCGGCGTTCCTCGGCGCCATCGATGCGTGCGAGCTGGAGCGGCACGTGCTGGCCCGGCACGACCTGATGGACGGTGGCCCCAACGAGCTGACGCGGGCGATGCTGCGGCTCCTGCAGGCGTGGGCGTCGGGCCGGTGGGAGCCGCAGGAGGTGACGGATGCCGTCCCGCAGTGACCCCCGTGGGGGCGCGTACAGCAACGCCGTACAGGTCGCCGCCGTCCTGCAGGGGCGTGCCGAACGGGTGCTGCCCGCCACGGTGTCGGTGGTGCGGCATTACGCGATGCTGCTGGAGACCCAGATCAAAGCGAACGCTTCGGGCAGGCCCGGCCCGAACGTGATCACGGGTGACTACCGGCGTTCGTGGACGCACGAGGTGTTCGTGACGGGTGACTCGGTGACCGGGGTTGTCGGCACGAACAAGCCGCAGGCCCGCCGCCTGGAGTTCGGGTACATCGGCCCGGACAGTTTGGGACGCATCTTCGCCCAGCCGCCGTTCCCGCACGTCGGTCCGGCCGTGGAGACCATTCGGCCCCTGTTCACGGCGGCGCTCGGTCAGGTCGCGGACGGGGGGCCGGGGTGAGCTTCGCCGAGGACGTGCAGCAGGCGTTCGCCGGCGTCATGCAGGCCCACGGGGCTTGGGCTGGTGTCGCGGCTGGTGTTCGTGGTGGAGGTCGTCGAGGACAGTGGCGAACTGACGTTGCTGCGCGGGTCCGTGCCCGGCGACATGCCGGTGTGGTCGGAGCTTGGCCTGCACCGGTATGCGGTCGCCGACATTGAGGCGCTCGTCACCGCATCGCGGGTGACGGGCTTTGAGGAGGATGAGTAGATGAGTGTGTCGGGGCGCCAGGTGGCGCTTGCGGTGCAGGCCATGCTGCAGACGGCCACGGCCCGCTCCTGCGGGTATGGGACTGCGCCCACGTCGGCGTCGCTGCCGACGGGCAACACGATCCCGTACGCGGTGCTGTACGAGCTGGGACAGACCTCGGGGATCGGCCCGTCGTTCGGGGACACCGACGCGGACGCTCGGGTGCTGCTGCAGGTCTCCTCGGTGGGTACGACCGCCGAGCAGGCGTCGCTGCACGCCGACAAGGTGCGGCAGGCGTTCCTGGCCCGTCAGCAGGCTGGCAGCGGCCAGTTCGCCAACCAGATCAACGTCACGGGTGCGACGGTGATCGGCCGGGAGCTGGACCGTGAGGACGGGACCAGTGTCGTTAGCTCCACCTACACTTACGTGCAGCGTTTCGTGCTGACGGTGTCCACGCCGAACAGCTGAACGGATCGCACCTCACCGCGGAGGCCCACTCGCGGACGTCCGGCCACACGGTACGGGCTGACCCCCTGGCTCGCATATGCGACCTGTTGGGGACGGGCCTCCGTTTGCCGGGGGCCGGGGTCCCCGGAGAGTGAGAATCCCCCTTGGGTACCACCCAGCAGCGGTTCATGCGCCGTGGCGTCACGAAGATCTACTTCCTGAAGGCGATCGCCGGTGCGGGCAACGTTCCGGTCCGTACCGAGCTGACAGGCACCAATGCCACCGACCTGTCCAGCGCGATCTCCGACATCGCGGGCTGGTCGCTGGCCAACGCGCCGATCGACACCCCCGACCTGGGTTCGACCCTGACCACGTCCATCCCGGGTGAGGACAAGGCCGACTCCTCCACCCTCACCTTCTACGAGGACCAGGCGGCGGAGACCATCGAGACCCTTCTGTCGAAGGGCGCTGAGGGCTTCGTGGTCATCCTGCGCAAGGGCGACATCCCGCAGAGCAAGTCGATGGACGTCTTCCCGGTGCGAGTCGCGGGCCGCGCGCCCGCCTACTCGACCGGCTCGGACCCGGCGAAGTTCACCGTGACTTTCGCGATCTCCGGTACGCCGACGCTCGACGCCGCCGTCCCGGCTACCAGCTGACCTCGGGGGGATGCTGCATGACCACTGTGAACCCGCCCGCCGCGGCTGTCGCCAAGGACGCGCACTGGGCTGCGAAGATGGCCCGGCTTCGGGCCCGGAAGCTGCCCGAGCGGTCTCTGTCGATCTGCGACGACGACAGCGTGAAAACTGCTGTCACGGATGCGGCGCTGGAGCTGGCGAAGGCCCGCGCCACGGCGATGACCGAGTGCGCCGAGCAGGGCATCCGCGAGGACCAGCGGGACGCCTGGGTGGCGTCCAACCCGCAGGTCCTCGCCGCTGACACGGCCCTGAGTGACGCTCAGGACGCCCTGGACGCGGCGACGCTGAAGCTCACCTTCCGGGCGCTGCCCCGGCCGGTGTGGGAGCAGCTGCTGCGTGAACACGCGCCGACGGAGGCGCAGGCCGACCAGGGCATGGAGTACAACGTCGAGACGTTCCCGGCCGCGCTGGTCTCCGCCTGCCACGTGGAGCGCGACGAGACCGGCGAAACCGTGGACGGCATGAGCGTTGCCGACGCGCAGGAGCTGCTGGACACGTGGGCGGACGCGGATGCGAAGGCCCTGTTCACGGCGGCCCTCCTCATCAACCAGACGCTGCGCGCGGACCTGGGAAAAGGCTGATCTCCGACCTGGCGTTCCGGGCCGAGATGGAGCTGTGCCACAGCTATGGAATGCCGCACAGCCAGTTCACGGGGGCCGGTGAGGGGCGGTGGACGGCCCTGGACCGGGCGAAGGCCCTGGCGTGGCTCGCGTACACGCGGGCCGTGTGCTCGGGGTGCGGGACGCGGATGGACGAGTGGCGGCCGGAGCTTGGCGGGGACCGGTTCGCCTACGTCACCGACTCGCACACCTGCCCGGGGTGCGAGCTGCTGGCGATGGAGCGGGAGCAGGTACCGGACGGTCGGGACGGGCGCGGGGTCAAGATCGGGCTCACGCCCAGACGGGAGCGGTAGGTGTCTTCCGCCTACAACCTGTACGTCAATCTGACGGCGCAGACGACCGGGCTGACCGGCGGTCTGCGCCAGTCCGCTGCGCAGCTGCGCCAGTTCGACGGCCAGCTGCAGCAGGTCAACCGGACGCTGCTGGAGACCGGGACGGCCACCGAGCGCCTGGCCCGGCTGCAGGCGTCGGCGTCGGCTGACGCGGTCCTCGGCCAGGCCCGTGTCACCGCGGCCGTGGAACGCACGGCGGCCGCGCAGCGCACTGCCGCTGTAGCGGCCGAACGCTCGGGCCGAGCCCAGGCGCTGTCGGCGTCCCTTGCCGCGAAGGCGGAGAGGGAGCGGGCTGCGGCGGTCGCGGCCGGCGAGCGCACTCTGCGCGCGCAGGCGGTCGCGCAGACGATGGCGGCCCGCGCGCAGGCCGCGACGGGGCGGGGTGCGGTGGCGGCTCAGGCCACCGCGAACGCCGCCGCCGCGGCGGCGACCAGGGCCGCGCAGGCGCAGACGGTGCAGGAGGAGCGGGCTGCTGCCGCGCAGGCTGCCTCCACCCGCGCGTCCAGTGTGTCGGCGCGGGCGACGCAGGCCCGGCAGGCGGCCGATGAGCGGGCGATGGGGACGCTGGCCGCTCGCAATGAGGCGGAGGCTTCTGCCGCGTCGCGTGCTGCGGCGAACGCCATGGCCGTGCGGCAAGCGGAGGCCGCCGCGGTCGCCGAGTCCCGCGCGGCGACGCAGGCCCGCATCGACGGCTACCTGCGTACCGGGGTGGTGCTGTCGGCGGTCCTCGGCGCCGGCGTCCTAGGCGCTGTGCAGCTGGAGAAGCGCATGGCGAACGTCATGACGATCTCCCAGCAGATCAACGCGACGACGGTCAGCGGGTTCACCGACAAGATCATCGGCTTGTCGAAGGACATGACGCAGTCCGCGAACCTGCTCGCCGAGGGCCTGTACCAGATCGTGTCGACGGGCTTCGACGGCGCGGACGCGATGACGGTCCTGTCGGCGTCTGCGGAGGGCGCCAGCGCGGGCCTGACGACGACGGAGATCTCCGCACGCGCCCTGCCGGGCGTGCTGAAGGCGTACGGCCTGCCCGCCTCGAAGGCGTCCGACGTCATGGACATCATGTTCCAGACCGTCAACAAGGGCGTCATCTCCTTCGAGGAGTTGGCCCTGCACCTGGGCGACATCGTGCCGATGGCTGCCGCGGCAGGGGTCAGCTTCGACGATCTGGCGTCCGCGTACGCCGCGGTCACCCTGGCGGGTGTGCCCGCAGCCGAGTCGGCGACCGGCCTGAACATGCTGATGACCCGCCTGCTGCAGCCGACGCAAGAGCTGAGCGACCTGATGCACAAGCTCGGCTACGAGTCGGCCGCGTCGGCGGTGCAGCAGGACGGCCTGTACGTCGTCGTCAACAAGATCACCAAAGCCACGCACGGCTCCGCCGAGGCGATCACCGGCCTGTTCCACGACGTGCGGGCCTCCCGCGCGATGCTCGCCCTGGCCGCCAACGACGGCCGCAACTACGCCAGCACCTACGAGGGCATCGCCAACGAGGTGGAGCGGGCCGGGGCCGCGCACAAGGCGTTCCAGATGCAGATGAACACCACCGCCGGCCAGTGGCAGTTGTTCGTCAACCGCAGCAAGGCCCTCGGCATCGACCTGGGGCGGGCGCTGCTGCCGGTGCTGCAGACCGTCGGCAACGCCTTGTCCGTCTTCGCCGGGGCGATCGCGGACGCGCCGGGCCCGCTGAAGTCCCTGGGCGGCGGGCTGCTGGCGATCACGGCGGGCGGTGCGCTCGCCCTCGCCGCCATCACGAAGATCACAACGCAGTGGCGTGAGTTCCGCGTCGCCCAGGCAGCCGCGCAGGCAGGCGGCTCGGTCATGCCGGCGGTCCTGCGGGGTGCGGGCCTGGCCGTGTCGGGCCTGACGGCGCTACTCGCGGTGGGTGTGCTGGCCTACTCGGCGTACTCGGCGTCCAAGGAGCAGGCCAAGGCGGCCACCGACGACCTGGTGCAGGCCCTGCGCTCCGAACGCGAGGAAGGCGACCAGGGCGCGGGCCTGCGGGCCCTGACGGAGTCCCTGACCAACTCCGACGATGCCGCCAAGCTCAAGAAGGTCGGCATCGACATGACGTCCGCCCTGGACGCCATCACCTCCGGCGGCAAGAAGCTCGCCGACCTGAAGAAGGACATCTGGCGGGACGCCTCCTTCGCCACGGTCGACCAGTCGGGCCAGGTCAGCTCTGCCCTCACCCCCGCCGGGCAGGACGCCATGGACGTCCTGGACAAGCAGCACCACATCTGGTCGACGGCGGTGAAGAAGGAAGCCGAACTCGCCGCCGCGATGGAGATCGTCAACGCCAAGGTGCAGCAGGCGAAGGTCGGCGCGGCCAAGGCGTGGACGCTGGACCTGCTGGTGCCGACCGGCAAGGACGGCATGCCGCAGTACACCGACGAGATGAAGGCCATGGCGGAGGCCCTGGGCGCGATCGTCGACCCGGCGAAGGCGTGGCAGACCGCGCAGGACAAGGTCGCCAAGTCCAACAAGAACGCCAAGGCGTCCCTGCAGGACTACCTGCGGGAGCTGCGCAGCCAGCTCAAGGCGCAGCGCGACTTCCAGGGCAACCTGACCAAGCTGGCCATGTCCGGGTACGCCGACCTCACCGACCACTTCGCGAAGCTGGGTGTGTCCTCGGCGCCCATCCTCGACGAGCTGGTGAAGCAGCTCGGCAAGGGCAAGACGAAGGTCGCCGACGAGCTGGAATCGATCATCGGCGAGTCTGCGGCCCGCGCACAGCCCGCGTTCAGGGCGGGCCTGGCGCAGCTGCCCGCGATCGCCGCCCGCTACGGCAAGAAGATCGCCGCGCAGTTCGCGGACGCCGCCGAGACCAACGACGCCGGCAAGTTCGCCCGCGTCATGCAGGCGATGGCCGTCACCGACATGAGCCGCGCCGTACGCGCCGGCAGCACCGCCGCACGCACCCAGCTGTCGCGCGGTATGGGACTGCTGGCGCGGGTCGCACAGGAGAAGGGCGCGGACGCGGCGAACGCCCTGCAGAAGGCCCTTCTGTCGGGCGATGTGACCACCGCCATGGACCAGATCCGCGCGATCTGGGGCGCGGACCCGCCGATCAGCGCCAAGGACCTGCAGAGCGTCGTGTCCGCGTTCCACACGGCGGGCAGCAAGTCCAAGGGCGAGTGGTCGGCGATGCTCGACCTGATCACGCAGGTGTCCAAGACGAAGGGCACCGAAGCCGCGTCGTCGCTGACGTCCGCTCTGCTGTCCGGGGACATGGCGGCCGTCCAGGCGCAGCTGAACGCGATCGGTGTGAGCGTGCAGGAGATCCCCGGCTCCAAGACGATCTCCATCAGCGTGGCCCCGCCCGCGCCGGTGTCGGTGGAGGTGATCCCGCGTGTGGGTGGCACGGGACCGTGGCGGAACAAGCCGATCCCGCAGGCCGACGGCGGTCTGCTGTCGTTCTACGCCGACGGCGGCATGCGCCGGGAGAACCATGTGGCGCAGATCGCGCCCGCCGGGTCGTGGCGGGTGTGGGCCGAGCCCGAGACCTACCCGGGTGAGGCGTACATCCCGCTGGCCCCGTCCAAGCGGGCCCGCTCCAAGCAGATCCTCGCCGAGGTCGCGCACCGGTTCGGGGCCACCGTCCAGTTCCACGCCGAAGGCGGCCTCTCCAACTGGACGTACACGCCGGCGGGCGGCTCGGACGGCCTGTTCTCGCTGTCGTCGATCGCGTCGGACTCGATGAACAAGAAGGGCGACGCCGTCGACCTGGGCAAGTTCTCCAAGAACCTGCACAAGTCGGTGGGGGAGGCGCAGCGGTGGCGCCGGGACCTGGCGACGGTGGCCCGCCGCGCCGGGCAGGACGTCGCGGACGCGCTGGAGGCGATGGGCTCCGAAGGCATCGACCTGACCCACAAGATGGCCACCGGCAGCTCGAAGTACATCAAGTCCATGTCGGCCGACCTGAGGAAGCTGGCCGACACCGCGAAGGCCTCGCTGTCGGACTTCACCAGCCAGCTCGGCCTTGCCGCGAAGCAGACGGCCACGTTCCAGAAGAACCTGGCCCAGCTGGCGGCCGAGGGCTACGGCGATCTGGCGTCCCGGCTGGCCGCGCAGGGCGACCAGGCAGCGCAGGACCTCGCGGCGCAGGCCGTGAAGAGCAAGAAGGCCGCCGCGAAGGCCAACAGCACCTCCAAGGCGGCGTCGGCCACCTTGTCCGACGAGGACCTGGCGGACCTGCTGACGGTCATCGGCGCGGTCAAGACGCCCAAGACCGGCATCCACGATGTCGCGGACGCCACCAAGCTCGGCGAGGACCGCATCATCGAGGTCGCCAACGCGGGCAAAGCCCAGCTGACGAAGGCCCTCGGCAAGAAGGCCGTGAAGTTCCTCGCCGACCTGCGGCGCGCCAACAAGGGCCTGTCGTATGCGGCGGGCGGTGTGCTGACGCCGGGCCTGTACGCCACCAGCAGCGGCCTGATCCGGTTCGCGGAGCCCTCCACCGGCGGTGAGGCGTACATCCCGCTCGGGCAGGAACGGCGGTCGTCGGCGACAGCCGTCCTCGAGGACGTCGCCCACCGCTTCGGCTACACGCTCACCGCGCACGGCGTGACCGGGCCGACGCGGGTGGACGCCCACCCGTCGGGCGGGGTGCAGGTCGTGGTGGTGAAGGAGACGTCCCGGCCGCTGATCGGCGAGATGCCGGTGACGGTCACCGGCGGCGGGGACGGCCGCAAGACGGCGCAGGACATGGGCGCCGAGGTGATGCGGCGCCTGCGTGCCGCGCAGCGAGGAGGCAAGCTGTGACGGTCCTGGAGGACTACCAGTTCGACGTCGGCGGCGTGGTCATCGGCTCGGGCACGCTGCTGCCGGTCGGCGAGGTCACCGGGCTGGGCGCCCCTGACAGGCGTACCGCCGACGTCGACAACCCCACCGACGACGGCGGGTTTCCCGGCGTGGACCTGTTCGGGACGCGGACGGTGTCCATCGAGGCCGGTATCCGCACCCCCCACGATCCGGGTGCGGCCCTGGATCTGCTGGCCCAGCTGGAGCAGACGACCGGCGTCGACAGCATCCGCAAGACCGCGGGGGCGCTGGCGGTGCTGCGCGCCAAGTGGCCTGGCCGGAACGTGAAGTGCCTGTTCGGCAGGTGGCGGCGCGTGGAGGCCGTGTCGATGGCGCAGGCCGTGTACGGGTGGATTCCGCTGGCGCTGGAGTTCGCGGCAACGGATGCGCGCTGGCACGCCGACACCGTGCAGGGCCTGGTACTGCCGTTGGACATCTCCAACGACGACCACGGCTTCAAGGCGCCCGTGGTCGCCCCGATCACCACGGGCGTGGCCGACCCTTCGGAGCGGCCCGGCTGGGTCGTCAACGGCGGGGATGTGGCCGCGTGGCCGGCGCTGCGCATCGACGGCCCGGTCACCAACCCGAAGGTGTGGGTGGTGGAGACCGGCCGCTACCTGCAGCTGCAGACCAGCCTGGCCGCGGGGGAGTGGATCGACATCGACACCCGGCCCGGGACCCGCTGGGTGCTGCGCAGCGGGTCCGGTAACGCGGCGCCGGCGCTGACGGCCGGGTCGCGTCTGGACCTGTTCCAGATCCCGCCGGGGACGAGCGAGATCCGGTGGACCGCCAGCGACTACACGAACACCTGCCGCCTGACCCTGTCGTGGCGCGACGCCTACACCGCCCTGTGAGGACACTGAGATGACGCTGATCCAGCCCCCCATGATGATCAATGGCGGTACGCATCCCGCCCGCACCATGCGCATGATGATCCGCGACCTGTCGCGCGGGTCGCAGGGCGTGACCGAGTACAACGACCTGAAGGTCACCCAGCAGACCACCCCCGGTGCCAGGGTGCAGGTCGGTGACGGCTCCGGGGTGGTGCGCGGCGCCTCCTGGGGGCAGGGCTCCTACACCCAGTACAACGTGGGCTCCGCGACCGTGAACATCGCGCCGACCGGGGCGCAGGCCCGCACCGACATGGTGGTGCTGCGGGTCCTGGACCCCGAGTACGAGGGCAGCCTGAACCCGGCGACGGACAACATCGGCTTCTTCGATGTCGTCTCCAACGTGTCGGCGACGGCGACGCAGCCGCCGGCGGGCATGACGGCGATACCGCTCGCCCGGATCGCGCTGCCCGCGAACTGCGCGACCGTCACCGACGCGATGATCACCGACCTGCGGCAGATCGCCAACCCGCGCCGGACCCGGAAGCTCTACACCGCCTTCCCCGGCAACCCGCTGGTCCGGCTCACCTACCAGGACAACCAGTGGCACACCTGGCCGACGGCGGCCCGCTGGAACGTCGACGTGCCGGCGTGGGCGGTCACCGCGAAGATCGTGACCACTCTTGCCGGTCTGCGCGAGGACAGCGCCAACGTCTTCGCGCAGATGCGGCAGGTCATCGGGACCGTGCAGGGGCAGGGCACGGCCATCGACGACGACCAGGGCGCGGGTACCCGCCGCAGCACTGTCGTGGTCGCCGACAGCCTGACCATTCCCGCAGCGATGCGCGGCACCACCCAGGCCCTGTACCTGCAGACGTACATGTCCAAGTCCGAGACCGGCAACCTCGGCGTGGACAACGGCACTTCCCTCATCACGGACATCGAGTTCGAGGAGGGCGTGATCTGACGTGGCCGCCTACCGCTACCTGACGTGCGCCGCGCTGACGGGGGAGGTTCTGGCGTGGGACCTGCCGCTGTCCGACGTGTCCTACGGGCCGGAGCTGAACGGGCCCGGGCAGCTGCAGGCCACGCTGGAGCCGCACTTGGCGTCCCTGCTCGGCTCGATGGTCGACCCGGGCAACACGCTGATCTTCGCCGAGCGGGACTCGAAGCTGATGTGGGGCGGCTTGATCTGGCGGGCTGAGCCGGAGGGCGGCAAGTACCCGATCGAGGCGGCCGGGGTCAGCTCCTACCTCGGCAAGCGGCACGACATGCACGGCAACCTCGACGGCCGCGGCCCCTACACGTTCGCCGACCCGTGCAAGCTGATCCGGGACGTGTGGGCGTACTGCCAGGCGCAGCCGGACGGCGACCTGGGCGTGGTCGTCGACTCCACCACCTCCAAGGCGTCGATCGGCACCCCGGAGGAGCCGTACAAGCCGACCTGGTGGGAGTCCCCGGCTCTGGCTGACATCGTCGCCGACGCGGTCGCCGTGTTCGGCGGACCGGAGTGGACCGAGCAGGTGGCGTGGGTGGGCGGGCTGCCCGAGCGGCGCATCCGGCTGGGCTGGCCCCGCCTGGGCGCCCGCCGTACCGACGTGTCGTTCACGACTGGCGTGAACGTCGCCGAGTCGCAGCCGGTCGTCTACGACGGCGACGCCTACGCGCAGGTGGTGGCCGCTCTGGGCTCCGGGGAGGGGCAGGCCCGCCAGCGCGCCATCGACGCCGTACGGGACGGCCGGCTGCGCTTGGAGAACGTGCTGGACCTGCCCACCGTCAAGGGCAAGGACCAGCTGGCGGCCAAGGCGCGCACGGGGCGGATCGCCAGCCAGAAACGCGGCACGGTCGAGCAGGTCAACATCGTCGACCACCCCGCCGCCCGCTTCGGCTCCTTCCAGGTGGGTGACGACGTGTGGGTGCAGGTCCACGACCAGTGGACCGACTTCGACGGCTGGGCGCGGGTGACCGGATGGACGCTCACGCCGGCGCAGGGGGACCAGCAGGAACGGATGACGGTGAGCCTCTCGCCCGCCGACTCCTTCATCTACGGAGGCTGAACCCCTTTGGCTGACACGCTCGCAACTCTCGCGGGCAGGATCGCCGCTCTGGAACGGCTGATGCGTGACCTGTCGCGCTCCAGCCGCCTGGCGAACTCCTCGATCGAGAACGGCTCCATCACGGTCTACGACGACCAGGGCGTCCTGCGCGGCAACATCGGCCTGCAGCAGGACGGCACGGTCGCGCTGGCCGCCGTCAACGGCCCGCCCCCGCCCGTCCCCACGGTGCCCGTCCTCGCTTCCGTCCTCGGCGGTGTCGCCGTCACCTGGGACGGGACGTTCGCCGACGGCAGCCAGGCCCCGGCCGACTTCGCCTACGTGGAGGTCCACTTCTCCACCAGCGCCGACTTCCCCGACGACGGCTCCCTGTTCGCCGCGTTCTACTCGACGCAGGGCAGCACGATGACCGTCCCGGCGGGCGTGCCGGTGTGGGTGCGCCTGGTGTGCGTGTCGACGTCCGGGGAGGACTCCGGGCCGTCGGCGGTGGCGGGCCCGATCGGGCCCGCCCCGGTCGTCGCGCAGGAAGTCCTCGACGGCATCGTGACCGAGCTGTCGCTGGCCGATGGTGCGGTCTCCCGCGCCAAGCTTGAGGCGGGGGCGGTCGACGGCACCGTGCTGGCTGATGGTGCGGTGACCACGCCGAAGCTGGTGGCGGGGCAGATCGACGGCCTGGTCCTGGCGGCCGGGACGGTCAATGCCGACCGGCTCGTTGCCGCCAGCATCACCGCCGCGCAGATCAAGGCCCTGGGCATCACCGGTGACCGGCTCGCGGCGAACACGGTCACGGCCGCCCAGATGGCGGCAGGGACGATCACCGCGGCGTCGGGTGTGATCTCCTCGATCGACGCCAGCGTGATCACCGTGGGGAAGGTCAAGGCGTCGCAGATCGACGCGACGTCCCTGGTGATCTCCGGTGCCAACGTGAGCGGCACAGTCGCCTCCGCCACGACCGCGGGCAGCGCCACCACGGCGGGCAGCGCCACCACGGCAGGCAGTGCGACCACGGCGGGCAGCGCCACCACGGTGAACGGGTCGATCGGTGCGGGGGTGACCGTGCCGCCCACCCAGATGGGCGCCGGGCAGATCCCGCAGACGACCACCATCAACGGCGCGTCGATCCTGACGAACACCCTGGACGCGGCCAGTATCAAGGCCGGAACGATCTCCGTGGACCGCCTGGCGGTCGGCCTGGTCGGGCAGGTCGGGCAGAAGTGGTACGACTTCGGTGACTCGGCGTCGAAGTGGCTGAACGCCGCGTCGGGCACGATGACGACGGTCGCTGTCGCGGACGCGCAGTCCGGCGGCAACGTGATGCGGTGCGTGGGCTACATCCAGGGCGCCTACCGGCCCGATGTGAAGATCCCCTTCGACCCGTCGGTGACGTACCGGGTCAGCGCCCGGGTGCGGCAGACCGTCGCGAACTCCACGCCGGGCACGAACCAGAACCTATACGTGGGCGTGGCGGGCCTGGCCGGCGATGGTGTCACCTTCGTCAACCTCACCGGCGCCAACTCGCTCGCCAGCCAGTTCTATGTGGCGGCCGACTCCGAGACCCTGACCGCCGGCGCGGGCTGGTCGAACTGGACCGGCTACATCAAGGGCACCTCGGCCAGCCCGGTCAGGCAGGAGGCGCCGAAGGCGAACGCGCCCGCCCAACTCCACTCCAGCGTCCGCTACGTCACGCCGATCCTGTACGCGAACTATCAGGGCGGCAGCGGCAGCGTCGAGGTGGACATGTTCGCCATCGAGGTCGTCGAGACCGGCGGCATCACCGCAAGCAACATCAAGGCCGGGGCGATCGACGGTCAGACGATCACGGGCGCCGTCGTTCGGGCCGTCCGTGGTGACGGCTCGGTGGCCGCGCTCATGGCGCCCGATGTCGGCGACGGGCAGGCGGGTTTCCAGACGACGTCGGCTGACGGCCGCACCTACTCGCGGCTGGAGGCCGGAGAGCTGACGTTCGGCTCGACGGGCGTCCACCAGGTGGTGAACACCGGCATCACGGGGACGGCGGACGGTGGCACCCTGGACATCCAGTCCGGCATGATCCAGGGCGGTGCTCAGGCGCACATCATCATGGCGTCCGGGGACAGCCCGCTCGCCATCAACAACGGTGGTGGCGGCGCGCCGTTCATCTCCCTGGAGTGGGACGGCAACAGCGGCCCCAACAACCCTGACATGGTTGTGGACATCGGCGGCATCCTCTCGCCCCGCAACATGGTGTGGGGGCGAGTCACCATCTCCCCGGTGGCGAACTCGCCGACGAGCGTGACCGTGACGGGGCTGACCCTGCGCGGCAAGACGTTTCGGGGTCTGGCAACGGCCGCCACAAGTGTCCCGGGCACCCAGGTCACCGGGGTTGGCATCTCCTCCATCACCGCCACGTCCGCGACCGTCGTGGCCACCCGCACCAACACAAACACAACGTTCGTGGACTACCTCCTCCTTGGGAGCTGACATGCCTGACGCAGCGCAGCCGGTCCTCATGTCCGTCACATGCCACACCGAAGGGTGTTCCGTCAGCGGGATCACGTTCACGGCGGTCCCCATGACCCCTAACGCGGAGCCGCCGACGTTCCGCGCCGTGTGCGGGCAGTGCGGCAACGAGGTCACCGACCTGGTGCAGATGACCACGGGCTGACGTGCCGCCGCCCCGTGCCCGTAGACTCCTTTGCGGCGCGGGGCACGCCGATCTGAGGAGTGCGCGGTGACACAGCCGCCGAGCGCCGATCCCACCCTGTGGGAGCTGCACCGCACACTGGAGCAGCTGCGGAAGGACCAGAGCGACGGCATGAAGTCGCTGCGGGACGATCTGCGTGCCGACCTCGCCGCGATGAGCGCCCGCTTCGAGGAGATGGTCACCAAGGAGGTCTACCAGGCCGATCAGCGCCTGGTGAACCAGCGGCTGCTGGCCATCGAGGAGGTGCAGCGGGAGGCGGCCAGGGCGCGGGAGGCCGACCAGCTGCAGGCGGCGAACACCCGCAAGTGGCTTGTGGCGGTGTTCATCGCGCCGCTGCTGATCGGCGTGCTGCAGCTGTGGCTGTCCGCCAGGCTCGGCGCCGGCCCGTAGCGGGCCGTACCGCGGCGCAAAAACCCATCTGTTCGTCCGGCGCGGGGGAGAACGGCACCGGACGTGCCCCTTACTCACGGCACCCTCACCCACCGCTATCCGCATCACACGAAGCTGGGCCGCCACCAGGTCCTCGACGCCCGCTCCCTTCAGTGGGTGCACGAGCACACCGGGGCGGTCCTCAAACCCACCTCGCACACCCCTCGCGTCCCAGTCCTGGACCAGGAGGACCTGTTCGCGCAGGGCATCCGCGTGTCCCAAGTCGTGCCCCGCGCCGAGGACGTTGACGCGCTCGGCTCGTGCACGGGCAACGGCGGTACCGCCGCGGTGTCGCTGCTCCTCGACGACACGGAGGCCAAGGCGGTCGGCCTGGACCTGGCCGACGCCAAGGGCGCCGAGGAGTGGGCGATCGGCCTGTACGCGGACGCGACCGGCGTGGACGACACGGACGGCCGCTTCCCGCCCAACGACACCGGCAGCTCGGGCCTGGCCATCGCCAAGGTCCTCAAGCGGCGCGGCCTGGTCGGCCACTACCGGCACGCCACCACCGCCACCGCGGTCGCATCGCTGCTGCAGTCCGGGGGCGTGCTGTACGGAACCCCGTGGTTCAAGGCGTGGTTCGAGCCCGACCGGTACGGCTTCGTCGACGGCAGCAACTGGTCGTCCTCGCCGGTGGTCGGCGGGCACGAGATCTGCCTGGTCGCCCTGGAGCGGGTCGTGCAGGACCACGCCGGCCGCATCGAGCCCGAGGCCACCGTCGTCCGCTTCCGCAACTCCTGGTCCAGGTCGTGGGGCGACGACGGCGACGGCCTGATGACCCTCGCCACCTACCAGCTGCTGCGCCGCTACGCCGACGCCCTGCAGCTGCGCAAGTAAGGAGACACCGAGATGCTCAAGGCCATCGACATCAGCAGCCTGCAGCCGCACCCGGACCTGGACGGCGTGGACGTCGTCCTGATCAAGGCGTCGGAGGGCCGCACCTACGCCAACCCGCTCCGCGACGAGCAGGAGAAGGCCGCACGGGGAGAGGGCAAGCAGGTGGGCTGGTACCACTTCCTGTGGCCCTCCAACATCCAGGCGCAGGCGCAGTATTTCGTCCACTGCGCCGACCCCAAGCCGGGCGATGTCCTGGCGTGCGACTGGGAGACCACCACCGCGCACACCGCGGCGACGTGCGCGGAGAAGGACGCCTTCTTGAAGGCGGTGAAGAAGCTGTGCCCGCACCTGCGGGTCATGCTCTACTGCAACCTCGACTTCTGGGATCGGCACGACACCACCTCCGAGTGTGGGGACGGCCTGTGGATCGCCGACCCGGGCGCCGCAGCGGGCAAGCCGCGCGTCAAGCACCCGTGGGTGATCCACCAGTACGGCATCCGGAACTACACCGACGTCGACGTGTGCAACTTCGCCACGGTCGCGGCGTGGAAGGACTGGGCGGGTGTGCCCGAGCCGGCGCCGCGACCGGTTCCAGGGCCGCCGTCGTCGAAGCCCTACGTGCCGCCGCCGTTCCCGGCCGGCCTGGCGCCGGGCAAGTCCAAGCCGTCGGCGAAGGGCCTGCAGAAGGCGCTGCGCGCGGCCGGGTTCCTGCAGATCACGGACGCGGACCTGTCCGACATGTACGGGCCGCGCACCGAGGGCGGTGTGGGCCGGTTCTTCGACGCGCACTCGGAGTTCCGCACCAAGGGCAAGCCGCACGACACCGCGATCGGTCCGCGCGGCTGGGCCTGCCTGTTCCGCCTCGCCTACGGCCACAAGTGAGCAGCCGGTGACCGCCGACGACGTCATCCGCCGGTTCACGTTCCATCCGGCCGACACCGCTGAGCGCCGCCAGGCCCACGAGGACATCCGCTCCTCGTGCCTGGAGCTGGCGCTGACGCTGCACTCCGAGCTGCCCGTCGGCGCGGAGAAGCAGGCGGCCATGTTCCGCCTCGAAGAAGTCATGTTCTGGGCGAACGCTGCGATCGCCCGCCAACCCAAGGAGGCCTGAACCGTGAACCTATTCGTGTCGTTGATCCGCACCGGCATCCCGGCCCTGGTCGGCTGGCTGGTGGCGATCGCCGCCGCGCACGGCCTGCACCTGGACGCGCAGGCCCTGTCCGGGGTGCTGACGCCGCTGGCCGCTTCTGCTACTACGCGGTGTTCCGCCTGGCCGAACAGTACGTATCGCCGCGCTTCGGGTGGCTGCTGGGCTACGCCCGGCCCCCGCAGTACGACCTCGCCGCGTAGCCAGGCCCGTTGACCCGGCAAAGACCAAGGCCCCCACCGCACCTGGTGGGGGCCTCGACCTCTTGGATGGCTCAAGAGTAGCAGTCTGCGAGAACGGGCCCCCGGACCGTCCTAGGTAGAATCTAAGTGCATTCCAGGAGGAGACAGAGAAGGGGATCCGGTGGTGACGGGGAAGCCGTTCCTGGCCGGCAGGCAGGAGTTCGCCGCCCTGTACGGGGTGAAGGGGCCGCAGGTCACGGCGTGGCTGGGGCGAGGCGTGCTGGACTACAAGCATGCGCTGATCGTGTCCGGGTCCCCGTACTGGCTGCTGTCGTTCGTGCGCGGGTACGGGCAGACGCAGCCGCGGCCCAAGGAGCTGGACCAGCGGGTGCTGCAGCAGCTCGTGGCCGCGCAGGAGCCCGGTGTGTGGGCGAGCAGCGTGAGCGAGGTGCCGCCGCTGCTGGGCCTGCAGGAGGCGACGCAGCTGTTCGGCCTGACCAGCCAGCAGAACCTGTCGGCGGTGGTGCGCCAGGGCCGGTTCGCGCCGGCGGACTACCAGCTGTCCGGGTCGCCGCTGTGGCTGCTGGACACGCTCATCGAGGCCGCGCCCGACATCCGGGCGAAGTCCCGCAAGGTGATGTGGGCGATCGTGCCGCAGGTCGAGGCGGCGCTCCGGCAGGGCCGCTACACCGGTCCCGGCTCCTCGATCGTCCCCCGTGGGCTCGCCGCAAAGGCCGTCTGACCTGCGGAAACTAGCTGTACACCATCCCCCCAGAAGGCTAAAATAAGAGCAGCGGTCCGGAGTGGGCCACTGCTCTTCGTCTTGGGAGGAACGATGCATGCCGTCTCGGCCGCAGCCCGGTCGTCGACCGCCGGGCGCGGGTTTCGGTGCGGTGCGCTGGTTGATCACGTCAGACCCTTCCTGAAAGATGTGCCACATCATTGGATCGGTAGCAGAACATCCGGAGGCTTGTGCCCGTTCACCAGCAGCAACTGCCCGGCCTGGACGACATCCAGCCCGTCCAGCACCCCGCCATTCACCCCGGCCAGTCCATCCAGCAGCGGTTCGAAGCGTTCCACGACCCCAACCCGTGGGTGCTGCGGCACCTGGAGGCGCTGGCCGCCGACTGCGTCGCCAAGGGCTTTCGCCGGCGCTGGCGCTACGGAGAGGCCACCCAAGGCGACGCCTTCCGCCTCAACAACAACTTCCGCAGCCGGTACGTGCGGCTCCCGATCGAACGCCACCCCGAGTAGTCGCACCTGTTCGAGACCAGGGCCCTGCGCGCCGCATGACACCAACGACCTCTTGGAGCAGCCCAGATGGGCATCAAGCTGAAAACCCGCAAGCCGACCGGCATCGTGCCGTGGCCACTCATCCTCATCGAGGGAGATGAGGGCAGCGGAAAGACTTACTCCGTCGCCGAGTTCTCCGCCTCGGAGCAGATCGGCCAGGTGTACTGGATCGACCTGGCGGAGGGCAGTTCCGACGAGTACGCGGCGATCCCCGGCGCCGACTACCTGATCATCGACCACGACGGCTCCTACCGGGACATCCTGGAGCAGATCCGGGCCGTCTACCTCGAAGCCCGCCGGGCGGCGGCCGCCGGCGAGCCGCCGGTGGTGCTGTCCATCGACTCAGGCACCGCGCTGTGGCGGATGCTCAAGACCTGGGCCAACGAGCGCGCTCGGCGCGGCAGGACCAACGCGCAGCGCCTGGAGGAGGACCCGGACGCCGCGATCGACGTCGGCATGAACTTCTGGAACGACGCCACCGAGCGGTGGATGGACGTCATCCACCTGCTGCAGACGTTCCCCGGCATCGCCATCATCACCGCGCGGGGCAAGCAGGTCACCGCCATCGACGAGGGCGGCAGGCCCGTCACCGACAACAAGGGCCGCGCCCTGCGGGAGTGGAAGGTCTCCGCGCAGAAGGACCTGGCGTTCGACTGTTCCGTGTGGGTGCGGATGCGCCGGGGCCGGGCCCCGCAGGTCATCAAGGCCCGCTCGCTGCGGCTGCGCGTCGAGGACGGCAAGCCGCTGAACCTGCCGGACTTCACCATCGAGGACCTCGTCTTCAACCGGCTGGGCTGCTCGGTGGATTCGCAGCCCCGCCAGATGCCCGCTCTGGTCGGTGATCGCGTGCAGGCGTGGCTGAAGGAACACGACGTGACCGACCTGCGCGATGTGGAGAAGCTGCGCGAGCTGTGGTGGGACGCGGACAAGGACGACGCCGGCCTGACCCGCGCCGAGGTCGTCTCCATCCGCAACGCGATCGAGCAGAAGGTCGCCCAGCTCGAGAACCCGCCCACGGAGATGGGCCAGGGCCCGGTCAGCGACGCCGACCGGCTGCGGGCCGCCGTCGAGCGCCGGGCCGAGGAGGGCGACGAGCAGCCCGAAGACGAGCCCGACCCGGACAAGCGCCCCGTCCGCAAGGAGCCCGTCAAGCGCACGCCCGCCGCCAAGCGCGCGGCCGCCAAGCGCACGCCCGCCCGCCGCTGACTTGCCCGGCGGGCCGGGCCCCCTACGGCCCGCCCGCCCTCATTCTTTGGAGACCTGATGACCGCTCAGCCTGTGGAAGACGCTGTGGAAACCACACCGTCGCTGTGGACGGCCGCGCACGACGTTGACGCCAGACGGCCGCGTTCCCTGCAGAGGCAGCTCGGCGCCTCGGACACGGTGTGCGAGCGCCGCGCCGCCTACATCGTGGCCGGGACCGCCCCGAGTGACGAGACCGACAAGCGTGCCGCGATCCTCGGTACCTACATCCACGAGGGCCTGCTGGGTGCGGCGCGCACCGAGTACGGCTGGCTGGTGGAGCGTGCCGTCGCCGACGACACGATCAAGGGCCACATCGACGCCGTGCAGCTCGATGCGGCGACCGCCGCCCGCGTTCCGGCCCGCCACCGCCCGAAGGTGGCCGCCGCCGGCGGGGTGACGGTGGAGGACGTCAAGACCAAGTCGACGTTCCTGTGGGACAAGGTGCGCCGCTACGGGCCCACCGATGCCGAGCTGCGCCAGGTGTACCTGTACGCCGACCTGCTGCGCACGGTCGGCTTCGAGGACGTGCGCGGCCAGCGGTACCTGGCCAAGCTGGGCCCGCTGGAGGTGGCGCGGATCCGCTTCCGCTTCGTCAACCGCGACAACGGCGAAGAGCACATCGAGGAGTTCCCCTTCGACCCGATGGAGGCCACACGCGCCCGCTGGTGGGTGCAGCGCGTACGCGAGCTGAACAGCCCGGAGGAGGGCCGCCGCGACTTCGACGGGCCGGGCCTGGACGCCATCTGCGACCACTGCATTTTCATGACGGCCTGCTGGGGCCTGCCCAACCCGCCCGGCACGCCGGTGCAGACGATCCTCATCCACGACGACGCCGACCGGGCGCAGGCCCTGGCCGACTACGTGCGCGGCCACGAGTTGGAGACCGAGGGCAAGCGGATCAAGAAGCTCGCCCGCGCGAAGGTCGACACCTCCCCGGCCGGCGCGTACGGCGCCAACGAACTGGGGTGGGGCGGCGGCAACGCGAAGTGGGACGTCGACGTGGAGGCGATGGTCGACGTGCACGAGGACGCGGGAATCCCGGTGCCGCTGATCCCCGACGAGATACGGATGATCGCCAACTTGAAGGCGGCGGGCCTGGCCGTCCCTGAGAAGAAGTCCGCCCAGAAGACACCCAAGATCATCTCCGTGCGGCCCTTCAAGGCCTGACCCAGACGGCCGCCGCCCGCCCCCGCCTGGGGCGGGCGGCGGTGCGCCCTGAAGGGAACTTCCGTTGTCCATCCACCTGATGGTCGTGGCCGCGTACCTGCCCGAGGACGTGGTGACCCAGTCTCAGAAGCTGGCCCTGATGAAGATCTGCGACTCGGCCGACGACGAGACGCGCCTGTCCAAGCCGGGCCTGCGCAGGCTGCGCGCGTGGGTCGGCGTGGGCGATAAGCGGTGCATGACCATCGTGACCGAGCTGGTCGCCAAGAGCCTCATAGAGCGCGTGGAGGTCGGCAAGGCGGGCCGTAGGGCGGTGTACCGGGTCTTCCCGATGGGCGTGCCCGCGATCCCCTCCAACGACGATCTGGACGCCCGCTTCAGGGCCGCTGACGCCGCGCCGAAGAACCCGCGGCTGGCCCGCTCGGGCGTCGCTCGTGCAGCCCCGTCCAAGCCCGCGATGACGCACGAGGACCTCGATGTGCGGGCGCTCGCGGCCGGTGAGGGCGTGGAGCGGCCAGGGTTCCCCGGGGGGAACCCTGAGGAGGGCGACGGCAGGGTTCCCCCGGGGGAACCCTCAGGGTTCCCCGGAGGAAACCCACTGGGTTCCCCCGGGGGAACCCCTTCTTTTCCTTCTTCTTCCTCTGTCCTTCCTTTCCCCCCTACCCCCGCGGCTGGCGCCGCAGGGGAGACCCGTGGCTGCGCCAGGCACCCTGTCTCTGCTGCGAGTTGCCGTGCCTGCGGCACGAACCCGCGTGCCGCTCGGGCGGCACAGGAACGTGAGCGGGCGGATGTGGAGCGGCAGACGAACCGGGAGTGGCTGCGCGGGTGGCAGGAGGACCTGGACCAGGCGCGGCGGGTCGTGCAGGAGCGGCCCGAGGACGTTGCGGCGGCCCGGCTGCTGGCGCGTCAGATGGCCCGCCAGGGGCGGGAGAAGGCCCGTGAGGCCGATCCGCCGCCCGAAGAAAAATCTTGACCCCCACCTGTTCGCAGCTAGAATAAGAGGGATGGGGGAGGGGAAGGCCCCCCGTCCAGCCGACCGCTTGGAGAGAAGCTTGACAACGCAATCGACGCTCCCGCCCCAGCCGCCCGCCGGCGACCTGGAGATCGACGACATCGTCGACCGCCACGACGGCGTGACGGTCGCCGACATCCACAACGCCGAAGACCTCGTGCGCAACGCCATCAACGCGTCCTTCGACGGCGAGTCGCACGGCATGACGCGCGAGGAGTTCACGCAGCTGGTCTGCCACTGCTTCTACATGGAGCTGTTCGACTGCGCGCTCACCAGCCGCGGCCTGCGCCAGGTGGCCGCAGACGTTCACACGCACATAGCCCAGCTGAGCGCCTGAATCCGTCGGTCCGGGCGGCGGGAAACCCCGCTGCCTGGACCAGCATGTGCCACACCATTCGACCGAGCAAAGCTCACCTCTTGGAGAACCGCATGAGCGAGCAGTCCCCGACCTCGACCGCCTCCTGCGAAGGCGGAAGCTGGCAGCTGAAGGTCCGGCACGAGGAAGGCAGGGTCGTTGCCGAGGTCTGGTCCTTCGGCGTGAAGCTGAGCATCACGACGCTGAGCACCGAGGGCGTCGTCACCGTCGAGGACCCGGCCGCCGGGCCGACCGTCCACCGCTTCGACGGCTCCGCTGCCGAGGCGTACGACGCCACCCAGTGCCGCGACGACATCCGCGACGGTGACGTCCTGGTCGTCGCGGCCGAAGGGGTCGTCGGCTTCCTCGACGCCGCCTGGCCGATCGCCATCACCGAGGCGCACGGCGAGTTCCACGGCCTGAAGGTCCCCGCCCGCGAGCACAAGGACGGCCGGTTCGCGGCCAGCGCCGAGGTCGCCGAGCGGATCGCCGCCGAGCTCGGCTTCCCGTTGGCCGCGCGCCACGTCCAGACGGCCTGACCCGCACGGAACTGGGCGGCGGAACGAACCCGCCGCCCCGTTCCGTAATGTGCCACAACTCTGTACCGTACGAACCACCTCTTGGAGATCACATGAACCTCGCACCCCTGCCTGACCACGGCCGCACCGACCGGCCCGAGTGGCAGGCCCTGTGGCGGCAGTACGAGCCCGTCACCACGCCGCTGCGCATGGCCGGCCTCGTCTGCGACGTCGAGACCTGCGGCGGACAGACCCACCTCACCGTCGACCTGCCCGACGGCACGCACCTGGTCATCGCCGACCAGGACGCGCTGCCCGACCGGCTGGAGCAGGTCACTGGCTGGATCGTCCAGCGCAGCCACCACGACAACCCGACCTTCGACGCCCTGGTCTTCGACTCCACCGAAGGCGGCGAGCACGACAAGCACGGCGCGGACATCGTCACGATGCTCGCCGCAGTCGCCCTGCACCTGAAGTCCCTGCCCGACGCGGACACCCAGTCGGCCGGGACCAAGCTCGGCGAGCTGCTGATGGCCTCCGCGCAACGGTTCGCCGTCAGCTTCGTCGGCGTCGACTCCCAGCACGTCGGCAAGGGCCGCATCATCACCGGCCCCTTCGACACCCACGCCGAGGCGGTCAAGGACTACGGCTGGCAGACCCACCTCCTCGAGGAGGACGGCTGGAAGCCGGTCCACGAGCAGGGCGGCAACGACTGGCCCGTGACGGTGTGGCACCGCCGCGACGTGCTGCAGGTCGTCTTCGTCTCCCGCCTCTCCCTCCTCTGACCCCTCGCCCGACCTGGCGGCCCCGCAAGCGCGTGTGCGGGGCCGCCCGCACCTCTCGGAGAACACCTTGTTGGCCACACTTCCGCGCAGCCTTGAGCTGACGTTCAACGACCTGCTCGCCGGGGCCGGCGGCTCCTCCTCCGGCCTGGTGGAAGCCGGTTGGACCGGTCGACTCGCCATGAACCACTGGCAGACCGCGATGGACTCGCACGCCGCCAACCACCCCACCATCGAGCACCTGACCGCCGACGTCACCGGCTACCCGATGCGGTTCCTGCCGCGCGCCCTGCTTCTGTGGGCTTCGGTCATCTGCATCGAGGTGTCCCCGGCCGGTGGCCGCGTTCATCGAACCGATCAGATCGACTTGTTCGAGGTCCTCGACCAGCTCGGCGACGACGATGCCGAGTCGTGGAAGGCCCTGACCCCGGAGGCTTTCGAGCGGACGCGGGCGACCGCCTGGTGCGTGGTGCGGGCCTGCGAGGCGAAGCGGTTCCCGTACGTGGTGGTCGAGAACGTCGTCGAATTCGCGCAGTGCTGGGTGCTGTTCAAGACCTGGGTCAAGGCGATGACGGAGCTGGGCTACGAGCAGCCGCAGATCTTGTGCGCGACCTCCGCGCACGTCGGCGACGACGACAACCTGCGCGCCCCGCAGTGGCGGGACCGCATTTATGTGGTCTTCCGCCTCAAGGGGATGCCCAAGCCGGACCTGGAGCCCCGCCCGACGGCGTTCTGCTTCGAGTGCGGCAAGGACGTCCGCGCGAAGAAGGCGTGGTTCAACCCCCGGGTCCGCATCGGCAAGTACCTGCGCGACTACAGCTACCGCTGCCCCAATACCCGCTGCGCCCATGCCGAGGTCGAGCCGTACGTGCGGCCGGCCGCCTCGGTCATCAACTGGGAAGACCTGGGCCAGCGCATCGGCGACCGCAAGAAGCCCCTGGCGGACACCACTATGGACCGCATCCGCGCGGGCCTGGCGAAGTTCCCCCATACGACGTCCTCGATCACCCTCAACCACGGCAAGGACGGCACCGACCGCGCCTATCCGGTGGCCGAGCGCCCGTTCTCCACCCGCACCATCAAGCAGGGCGACGCGCTGCTCGTGCCGACCGGCGGCAGCTGGAACACCGCCTGCAGCGACGTCAGCGACCCGATGCGCACCCGCCTGACCCGCGAGAGCGAAGCCCTGGTCACGGTCGACCCGGAGCCGTTCGTGATCACCTACCGGCAGAACGCGAACCCGGCGCTGGCCACCGAGCCGATCACCAGCGTCACCGCGCAGGGCAACCATCACGGCCTGGTCATCCCCGGCGGCGCCGGGCCGGTCCCGCCCGAGCTACGCAACACCCTCGTCATCCCCTACCGCAAGGCCGCCGTGAAGACGGCCGCCGAGCCCGTTCACACGCTGACCACCCACGACTCGGCCGCCCTCCTTCGCAGCGCGCCAGCGATCGAAGAGTGCTTCTTCCGGATGCTCAAGCCGCGCGAGCAGCTGGAAGCGCAGAGGTTCCTCCGCCGCTACCGCCTGTTCGGCACCCAGGCCGAGCAGACCATGCAGGCCGGGAACGCGGTGTCGGTGAACGTCGCCCGCCACATTGGCGAGCGCATCAAGGAGCGCCTGTGACCGGCGACTGGCCGCTTTCCGCACCGTGCAGCGGCCGGGACGGGTTCACGCCCAGCGAGGACGACTGGAGCACCGGAGCCGACCTCAAGCGCCTGTGCAGGCCGCAGCTCGACACGTGCGGGCCGTGCCCGTTCCGCGCCGCGTGCATCGCCACCGTCAAACCGGCCCAGGCCAAGTTCGACGGCATCGCCGGCGGACGCCTGTGGTGCAACGGTGAGGTCATCGACGCCCTCGACGACGTGTTCGAGGACGAGCTGGCCGAGCCGAAGCTGCGCGCCTCCTGCGGCACCGAAGCCGGAGCGCGGGACCACAAACGCCACGGCGAACGCGTCTGCCCTTCCTGCCGCCAGGCCACACGCGAGGTCTCAGCGCGCCGCAGGGAGGAGAAGGCCAAGCAGCCCAAGCAGCTGCAGCTGGACTTCGCCACCACCTGAGAGATCCGCCCGCCCCGACCCCGGGGGCGGGCCCCACCTTGCCCTTGGAGAGACCATGCCCCACCCCGCAACCGCCCGCCCGCTGCGCCAGGCCATCGCCCCGATGATCGCCGGCGCCGTCCTGGCCAGCTCCCACCCCGGCCTGCCCGCCAACAGCATCGAGATCGACCACATCAGCGTCGCCACCGGCGACGACCCGCTCGGCCTGCGCGTCCTCCTGTACCACCCCGGCGCCGGCGTGTTCGAGCAGTGGGTGAAGGCCATCGGCGCCACCGACTTCAGCACCCCCAAGCCCACCAGCCGGCCCGGCGAGCTGTCCCACACCGCCATCGGACGCATCGACCACACCCCCATCGAGGTCACCTGCCTGAGCCTGCGCGGCGAATGGGTGTGGCTCACCAGCAGCGGAAGCGCCGTCCACAAGCGGGACCGCACCAAGGACGGGCAGGTGGCGGTGTGCGGCGGCCTGATCGTCGGCGTCGCCGACCCGGCCCACTGGCAGGTGCCCGCAGACCGCTGCCCCGGCTGCGCCAGCAGCGATACCGCCCCGGTGGGCGTGCGGTGATCCGCACCAAGGGCCGCGCCTGCACCGGCAAGCGCCGCCACGACACCGAGGAGCAGGCCGAGGAGCACCGTCGGCGGCTCATCGCCAACGGTGCCGTCCGTCTGACCGCCTACCGCTGCCGCAACCAGGCCTGCCGCGGCTGGCACGTCGGCCACCTCCCCAAGCCCCGCCACTGACCCACAACACCTCTTGGAGACACCCGTGAACGACATCCCCGCCCTCGCCGCCCGCCTGGGAGAACGCGCCGCAGGATCGTGGCAGGAAGAAGCCGCCGTGTGGCTGCTGGCCTCGCACGGCCACTGGCTGCCCGAGCTGCAGCGCACCCGCCTGATCGTCGCCGACGGCGACGGCCAGTCCCGCATCGCCTGGCGGCAGGTCGCCTCCGCGTGCCTGTCCGCCGGCGACGGCCCGCTCATCGGAAACCCGGCGGAGTGGCAGGTCCTGCGCCTGGCCTGCGTGCTGACCGGACGTCACGTCCTGTCCCTGGCCAACCTGAACGCGCTGGACGAGCCGAACAGACGCCTCGCCCTGCACGCGGTGGCGTGGGCGTCCGGCGGCCGCGCATGGGCGGCCAGCCTCGGCCTCCTGCCGCCCGAGCACACCGACTGAACCGCCCCCCGATCCGGGCCGCGCCCGCGGTGACCCGCCCCGCGCGCGGCCCCCACCATCCACCCCATCGCAAGGAGCACAGCCACCGTGGACACCACCCGCCGCGCCCAGCTGGTCATGAACGTCCTGCAGCACGCCGTCGCAGGCGACTACGACCGGACGATGCAGACGATGGGCAAGATCGCCGAAGCAACCGACCGCCGCCAAATGTACGGCGTGTGCCGCGCGTTCGCCGAAGCCGGACGGCAGACCCTCATCCACCTGTACGGGCACCCCAGCCCGGAGGGCCTGTGGGCGATGGTCGCCCCCGACCCGGACGACGGCTGCGCCCAGCACCCGGCGCACACCTTCTCCCTGCGGTTCATTACCGCCTACGCCAACGGCGACATGCCGACCTGCCAGGCCCTGTACCTCGCGGCGGCCAACGCCAGCCCAGAGAACTACGGACACTCCCTGACCGCGCTGATCGGCGACGTCGCCTACCTGGTCCGGGCCGCCGCGCAGGAGCCGGCCGCCGACGGCGAGCAGCCCGCCCAGCACCCGCACTGACCCCCTCTTACGCCGCGCCCGTGAAGGAGTTGTCGTTGAGCACCCTCGTCCTGGAGCCCGCCGCCGTGGCGGCCCCGACCGCGCCGCCGTTGGTGATCGGCATCGACCCGTCGCTGACGTGCACGGGCATCGCCGGCGAGGGCTGGGCCGACGCGCTGCGCTGTAAGGGCAAAGGGCACCACCGGCTGCGGTGGCTACGCCAGGAGATACGGGAGCGCACCCGCTCGGCGGACCTGGTGGTCATCGAGGGCGCGGCGTACAGGCACGGAGGGCAGGCCGGGCACCACGAGCTGGCGGGACTGTGGTGGATCCTCACGCAGGACCTGTGGGAGCGGGGCGTCCCGTACGTGGTGGTGGCGCCGAGTTCCCGCACCATCTACGCCACCGGCAGCGCCAACCCGGCCAAGGACTACCCGAAGGCGAAGCGGGCCCGTATCGCCAAGGGCATGGTGCGCGATGCGGTCGCCGAGCGGTACGGCCTGGAGTGCGACGGGGTGGGCCGCTACGACAAGGCGGACGCGTTCATCCTCGCCGCGATGGGCCTGCACTGGGCGGGCTGGCCGCTGGCAGTGGTGCCGGACACGCACCGGCGGGCCTTGGACGGGGTGCCGTGGCCTGAGTATCTGCCCGACCGGCAGTGCCCTGACCTGCGCATATGCGGAAAAAATCTTGACGGGGCGAGGTAGGCCGATAGAATAAGAGCAGTATGTCGGGGGGAAGCCGCCCCGACTGCCCAACCCGCCCCCAGATGTGCCACAACCCTCATTCGCTCAACGACCTCTTGGAGAAGCCCGTGAGCGCCCTGCTGGGCCTGATCGCCGCCAACCGCGGCGAAGCCGAAGACGCGTCTACCGCGATCGTCGGCGACAGCGTCTACGTCCGCTACGCCAACGACCTGGCCGTCCTGAAGATCACCGCCCGGCCCGGCGCCGGCGACGAAACCAAGATCACGCTCCAGCTCATCAACCCGGAGCGCGGCCCGATCGACACGGCCGACTTCGTTCACACCCGCTCCCAGAACTTCTCGAACGTCCTGAAGCGGCTGGACGCCTACCAGGACATCTGGCAGATCGGCTGACCCCTCGCTAAGGCCGGCCGCCCACTCCTTGCAGGTGGGCGGCCGGTGGTGTCCCCGCACGACCACGGCCTCTTGGAGGAAGCCATGCACATCACCGCCCACCCCGACGCGCTCGCCGCCCCCTACGCGCTCACCACCGGCCACACGGCCGACCGGCTCGCCGACATCCTCGTCGAGGGCCCGCACCTGCAGCACCTGCTCGCCGAGCGGTTCGGTCTGAGCGCCGAAGCCGCCGGTGAGGCCGCGATCACCATCGACCGGACCCTGACCGTCACCCACCGGCGGGCCTCCTACGGCCAGAACTACCGCACGTGGGTCGCCTGCATGCCCGACGTGCTCCTGAAGTGCCTGGTGGAGATGGCCGCGTGCGCCGAGGCCGACGAGTTCACCACCGGCCACGTGCTGCACGTCGGCCGCCAGCTGCTGACCGAACTCTCCCTGGCCCTGCGCCCCTTCTGACCCGCCACCGGGGGCCGCCGCCGCGGCGGCCCCCGCCTTCAACCCGATTGGCGAAGCCCGATGCCCACACGGCAGCCGACATCCACCGGCCCGCTCACCTGCTCCTGGTGCGCTCACCCCGTTCCCCGCCGGCGGGCGAAGTGGTGGGACGGCAAGCCGCAGTGCCCCAACCCGTTCCGGTGCACGGACCGCGCCCAGAACACACCAGCCCTCAACCCCTTAGGAGAAGCCATGAGCAAGACCATTCGTGCCGTCCGCCTCGACCCCGACGGCACCCTCACCGACCTGCAGCTGCCCCCCGGCGCCGGACTGGTCGAGGCGCTGCGCAAGGCCGTCGGCGGCTGGGTCGAGATCGCCCACTACGCCCGCCCCGAGGGCAACCGCCGCCTGTCGGTGGCCGTCGACGCCGACGGCGCGCTCACCAAGGAGCAGAACCTGTACGCGACGTCGCTGGTCAACGCCATCTACCGCAAGCAGTTGCCCGACCCGCTGTACGGGACGGTCGTCCTGCTCGGTGCCCTCGACGAGACGCGCCAGCACACCGACGTCCCCCCGCAGCTTCACGAGGTCCTGCCGAAGGTCATGAACGCTCTCAAGGACCGCTACAGCACCATCGCCTGACCGCCCGCCCACAGCCGGGCCCCACCGCAGGCCCGGCCACCTCCCGACATCCGAAAGGACACCTGTGAACACCGAAGCCCTGTACGTTCAGCCGGGCGGCCACATCGAGGACTTCCCCCTGGCTGGCGACCCCGAGCGGCAGCAGAAGGCGATCGCCGCCGAACTTGACGGCCCCGCCCTGGCCTGGCGGCTCGGCCGCCACCTGACCATCCACGCCAACCCCGACGCGCACCAGCGGCCCCGCAACAAGGTCGCGCTCAGCACCTGGCACGACCTCGCGGGCTCGCCCGGCCCGGACCTGCGCGGCCCCGTCGTCATCACTGGGCCCGAGCGCCGCGACGGCCTGCTGCAGCCGCTTCCGGCCGCGAGCGCCGAACTCGTCGCGCACTGGGCGCGCCTGCAGCGCGCGGCGACCGTCGTCGCCACCCGCCCCGACGTGTCCGCCGCCCAGGCGATCGGCACCCGCAACCTGCAGTGCGACGCGCACGCCGTGCACCTCGACCCGGCGAGCGGCCGGTGGGCGTACGTCGTCCTCGACGGCATCGGCGACGAGAACGACGTCAAGGCTCACGTGCGCCGGTGGGCGCCCGCCCTTGCCCGCGAAGCCG
Organism: Streptomyces sp. NPDC002573; assembly: GCF_042889625.1. Classification (NCBI taxonomy): domain Bacteria; kingdom Bacillati; phylum Actinomycetota; class Actinomycetes; order Kitasatosporales; family Streptomycetaceae; genus Streptomyces; species Streptomyces sp. NPDC002573. Next base: position 39,328 of record NZ_JBIARC010000044.1, read on the forward strand.
CTCTCTCGGGCAATCCGACCGACGCGATCGCCCAGGTCCGCGTCCAGATCCACGCCCGGCTGCGGACGCGGCGCTGGCGCCACATGGACCCGGGCGCGGTCGCGGTCGTCGCCGTCTACCACCGCGGCGACCCCCTGCTGCGCCTGGCCTGGTCGGGCGATGCCCGCGCCTACCGGCTCTCCCACGTCGCAGGGCTCCACCAGCTGACGAAGGACCACAACTGGGCGCAGGAGCTGCTGGACGCCGGCCGCACCCCGCATGAGTGGGACCACAACTCGGTGACGGCCTGCCTGGAAGACGGGGTGATCGGCGACACCCAGGTGCCGGTGGACCTGGTCGCGCAGCTCATCCTGTGCTCCGACGGGGTGTACCACCCGCTGGAGACCCACGAGCCGGGCCTGCTGGAGGCAGCCGCCGAACTCGCGCTGGACGCGAAGGACAGTGCGGCCTCCCTGGTGGCCGAGGCCCTGGCCGTGGGCGTGAGGCGAGGCGACAAGCGCGACAACGCGACCGCGCTCGTGGTCACCTTCCCCCGCCTCGTCGCCTGAAAAAGACCCGGCCTACCAGGTGACACCCCCGGGCCGGGCGGCGCAGCACCACGCCACCCGGCCCTCAGATGTGCCACAACTCTGCTTTTCCTGTCGACCTCTTGGAGTCCCGCATGACCGAGACACCTGCCAGCCTCCGTTGGCTCGTCGTCTTCAACGACGAGCCGTACGCGATGCGCATCGTCGCCGTCGAACCCCTCCCTGACGACGCGGACGCCCGCGCCGAGCTCCACAGCGAGCTGTGCGTGGCCTGCCTGACCTCGTACGAGGTTCAGGCCCCCACCACCGACCAGGCCCGGCGCTGCGCCCGGCAGCTGTACGACGTCGAGCGCATCCGCAGCGTCCGCGCCCGCCAGCGCGCCTGCCGCTCCCAGCGCCGCATCGCACCAGCCGTCCGGCAGGTCGACCAAGTCCTCGACGCCGCCACGCGGGCCCTCACCCACGCCGCGCAGGACCTCGACCTCACAGGCCAGGCCATCCGGTACGCCGACGCCCTGGCCACCTCCGCGCTGCGCGCCGGATACCAGCACCGTGCCTGGCGGCAGCGTGAGCTGACGTTCGAGCAGTACGTCGGCCAGTTCGCTCTGACCGCCGCGGCGACCCTCTTCCGCTACGCCGCGCTGGCCGCCGACGGCCGCCACGACGAGGCCGTGGCCCTGCTCGTCAACGCGCTCGCCGCCTCCGCCTCCGACCTCTGACCCGCACCACCCACCAGGCCGGGCCCCGCACCCGCGGGGGCCAGCCCCATCCATGAGATGAGGAACGCAACCCGTGATCGACACCCGCGTCTGCATCGACGACACGTTCGGCCCCTTCGACGCCAAGGTCGACCCCACCCACCGGTGGAACGGCTGGCTGTGCCCGCGCTTCACCCTCGACACCGTCCGCGAGATGGCCGCCCGCACGCAGGAGATGGCCGTCGAGTGCGGCTACGACAGCGTGGACACCGTCCACGTCATCGATGGCGGCACCGACCAGGGCGAGCCCCGCGTGGTCGTCGCGCAGGTCAGCTGGCAGTACCACGACGGAGACGCCGAAGGCGCCACCTCGATCGTCAACCCCGACGCCGACGGCCTGTACGGCATCGGCGGCGGCGAGTGGACCTGGCACTTCGCGACCTGGTGGTGCGTCTGCGGCAAGGGCATGGACTGGCACGTGACCGACTGCGAGGGCTGCGACCTCACCCGCGACACCCAGCCCCAGCAGACCGACACCGCCAAGGAGTTCGCCGAGGCGGCCCAGTGGCTCGCCGACGCCGAAGCCGCCTACGCCCGCAGCCAGGAAGCCGACGAGGCCCGCAAGATCCTCGCCGCCCGCCACGCCGCCCGCGAACGGGCGAGCCGCATCAACCGCGCGCTCGACCAGCTCGGCATCACCCCGATAGCCCCCGCCGCCGTCCAGGACGGCACCACGGTCTTCGCCCCGGCCCTGCTCGTCGAGAGCGTCCCGGAAGAGGAGCTGTACTCCGTCCACGCCGACTGGGACGACACCGAGGGCAAGGTCCGCCTCACCCTCGGCCACTACTGGGGCGAGAACGAGTACCCCGGCCAGCGCCCCGGCCGCCACCTCAACACCGTCGCCGACGTGGTGCACGCACGCCGCGAAGGCCCGAACAGCCAGCCCGAACCCGTGCGCACCAGGCCGAGCATGCCGAGCCTGCGGGAGATCGCCGAGGACGCCGCCATGTGGCTCCCGAGCGACATCACCTCCCACGACGCCGGCGAGATCACCCAGCTGCTCAGCGGCCTGGCCGCCGCCATGCTCTGCCTCGCCGACACCGTGAGCGCCGTCAACGACCGCCCCTGACCCCTACCCAACCCAGCCTGCAGCGCCCCGCCCCCGGCCGGATCCCCGGGCCGGGTGGCGGGGCGCCGTCATGCCCGCACCTGAAACGGAGCACGCCATGGATCAGCTCGACCTGTTCGCCGACGCCGAGGAGACCCCCATCCCGGCGACGTTCGCCGCCCGCCCCAAGCCGGCCCGCACCGTCACCGCCCCGCCGGCGCCTCGCCCGGCGCCCGCACCCCGCCCGGTCGTCGCCGCCGAGGAGGAGCCCGGCGGCCTGCTCGCCGACCCGCGCCCCGAACTGCCGTCCGTGCAGACCCCCATTCCCGCGCCGCGCCAGATCGCGCCGCTGCTGATCGGCAACCCGCGCGACGCCGGGCAGCGGCTCGGCGAGGCCGTCTCGGAGACCTGGCACGCCTCCAACTGGGGCGGCTACCGCATGGACATCCCCGTCAGCATCGTCGGCGGGCTGGCCCTGTTCCCCATCAAGGGCCACACCGAGGACGTCACCCGCATCATCAGCAACGCCTCCGACTTCGAGCTGATTCAGGGCTACCGCGAGATCTACGCGCACACCTGGGCGCAGCGGCCCGACCTGGGCGCCCGCATGGCGCCGCTGATGGGCTGGCTCACCGAGGACGGCGTGATGGAGAAGGCGTACGCGGTGCGCCGGGTGACGGAGACGGCGCTGCGCTACGGCATCCTGCAGCTGACCGGCGACCCCGACCCCTGGTGCCGCTCCGACACCGACGTCATGTCGTGGACGATCACCTCGCTGCGCTCGCACGGCGCCAAACAAGGGCTGGGGGAGTTCCACACGCCGCCGGAGCTGTGCGACATGATGGCTGCGATGACGTGCCCGGAGGCGCCCGAGAAGGGCATGCGCTTCCACGAGCCCGCCGGCGGAACGGGCGGCATGTTCCGCGCGCTGGCCCAGCACCTGCGCCACATGCAGCTGGATCCCGCCGACTTCGAGTGGTGGCTGAACGAGCTGGAGCCGCTGGCCGCGGCCAGCGCGGCCGTCAACGCGATCGTGTGGGGGCTGGGCCCGAACGTCGTCATCGCCTGCGGCGACACCCTCGCTGACGGCGGCCTGGCGGATCGGGCCGCGCAGGAGCGCAAGCACCTGTTCGAGGAGCGCGACGAGATCCTCGGCCGTCTCGCGGTGGCGGAAGCGGCGCACCAGGCGATGGCGCTCGCCGACCGGCTGATCAGCTCAAAGGCCGTCTAACCTGGGGTTTTGCCGGTAAAAATCTTGACCCCCCACCGAGAGCAGCTAGAATAAGAGCGATGGGGCGGGGGAAAGCCCGGCCTACACCGCGAGGGGAACTGCACATGAGCGAGCAGCAGACGCACTCCATTCACCACGACGGATGGGAGCTGAGGATGCGCGACGAGGACGGCACGGCGATCGCCGAGCTGTGGACCTTCGGCGCCAACCTGAGCCAGACGACACTGAACACCGGAACCGGTGAGGTCACCGTCACCTCCGAGTTCCCGCCGCACGTCAGGGGCGATCAGCGGACGAAGTGCTCCACGAACTGCCAGTGCGGCTGGGAGCTGAGGTCGCGCGTCGAGGGCGACACGGCGCCGAGGTCTGGGCCATCGGTCGCAAGCTCAGCGAGACGACGCTGAACACCACCGGAACCGGTGAGGTCACCGTCCGCTCCGAGTTCTGATCCCGCTGCGGGCGGCGGATCACTCCGCCGCCCGCAGCTCTGGATGTGCCACAACAGTCAACCGTTCACGCGAGAGAGACAGCTTCCCATGCCCAGGTACCAGCGCGGCCAGCGCGTCGCCCTCGTGGCGACCACCGACCCCCACACCGACCTCCGCCCCGGCGACGAGAGAACCGTCCGCTCCTTCAACCCCAACCTCCAGCAGCTCCACGTCAGCTGGGACAGCGGCTCCACCCTCTCGATGCTCCTCGACGACGGCGACGAGATCCGCCTCCTGCCCGCCTGAACCGCCGGCCCCACCCGCCCTGGCGGGGCCTCCGCACAGCACCACCCGCCCCCTTGGAGAACCCCATGCAGTCCGCAGCCCCGACCCTCGACGTTCACCTCGACCCCTCCGCCCTCGAAGCGGGCGCCCGCAAGTGGGCCGACCGCACCCGCCAGCTCGCCATCCGCTCCACCTGCGAGGAGCAGGAGGCAGCCCTCCGCGTCGTCGCCTTCCAGCTCAGCACCGCCCGCAACCACCTCGGCCGCGGCGACACCGACAAGGCCCGCGAGACCCTCCGCATCGCCACCAACTACGCCCGCAGCGAGGAAGCCAACACCCCCCAGCTCGCCGGCGTCACCCAGCTCGTCCAGGCCACCAGCGCCCTCCTGGCCGGCCTCCCCGCCTGACCAACCCGGCCCCGCCCCACCAGGGGCGGGGCCCCAACCCGCCAGCAGCACCGACCCCTTGGAGAACCCCGTGCAACTCGCACCCTCAGCCCTCCACGCCACCGCCGAAACCCTCACCGGCTACCTCGGCACCGACACCTGGCACGTCAACGAGCTGATCACCGACGACATCATCAGCCTCGAAGGCCCCCACGACCGCCAGATCGGCATGCGCCTCCTTGGCAACGGCAGCAGCATCCAGCTGTGGGCCACCGGCGGCACCCAGCCCGCCGACCACCAGCCCATCGAAGGCATCAACCCCCTGCCGCACGGCCGCCGCTGGCACACCCCCGTCCACATTGGCCGCCTCACCGCCGACATGGACCCCGGCGTCGTCCTCTACAACGCCATCACCGACCGCCTGCTGCCCGCCTTCGACGCCAAGCCTCTGTACGTCGGTCACCGGCCCTGGGACCCCGCGCCCGAAGCCGAGGCCGAGGCCGACGCCGAGGCGACCACCCAGGCCGACGCTGACCAGCCCGGGTCCGCGCCCAAGCCCAAGCCGGAAACGCGGGCCCTGGCCGAGCCCAAGGTCACCCCGCCGCGGCCCCGCCGCACCAAGCGTGCCGACAAGCCCGACCCCCCGGCCGCTGACGCCAAGCCGAAGCCGCGCCCGGTCCGCAAGCGCACTTCCGTCAAGCCGACCGTCGATAAGTCCGCCGCCTCCTGACCCCACCGCAGCCGGGCCGCCGTCCCTGCCAGATGGGCGGCCCGGCCCATACCGCAGGCATATCCGAAACCGGCATAAACGACCGCTGTTAATCGCCAGGGCAGGGAAGCGGCTACCGCAAGGTTCACCGAGCAGCACTGACATCCAGGGCGTAGCAACTTCCCTCGCTGCTTCCGTACCGCTGGGGGTTCATGGGGTAGTTGATTACCTTCGATTCGTGCGGCGCCAGGGTGAACTTTGCTGGGCTGCCATCATTCGCTACGAGCGTTGCGCCATCGACTTGCGGCGAAAAGGTCTCCTGCTGGTCCCCATCGTTCACGAAGCGGATTTGCGCAACTCGCGCGGGCAGCATCGCCGCACTCCCCTTGGGCTGGAAAAGTTCGGTCTGGGAGCAGTCGACGACCGAGCCAGTTACATGCTCAGTCTCGTCCCCGCCGCCCGCGACCGCGTAGACGACACCGCCGACAGCCAGAGCCAAGCCGACTCCAACTGCAACCACCAGCCTGGCTGGACGTCTGGCTGGAGAAGGCGGATACGCGAGAGAGGGCGGGTACGCGGGCATCGGGGGTGCGCCTACAGAGGGTTGCTCTTGGGCTGCCGCCCACCCCTCGATGTAGAGGTCGACGCATTCCTGACAAGTCGCTTGCTCCGGCTCTTCGGCTCGCGGCGCCGAACGGTCGATCGGCGCATCACACATGGCGACCACATCGCCCTTGAGAGCGATGTGCACCACCCCCTCCTTCATCCCCCATGCCCCTTTCGGATCGGCCCAATGCGAGCGGTGATGCAAACCCTCGAACCGCCTGCCACCAGCACATTCACGACATTGTTGCGTAGTAGATCAGATAGCGGAGTGACCGAAAAGGGTCTCGGCACGCGAGAGATCCGCGCCACTGTCCTGTGCGAACTGGTCGCACAGATCGGCCCGCAAGACAGGTCCAGAGGCCCTACCCCCGCCGGATAGCGCCTCTTCGCGTCACAAGGGCCGGATCTCGTGAGGGACCGCGGTGCGTTGGTCTCGGCGCCGGGGGAAACCTGACCGCTGAACGGCGGCCAATGGTGACCGCGGTGATCAAACACTCAAGGCACCTCCAGCGTCCGGACGAGCTCGTCGACCTCCGTACGCCAGCCGCAGACCTGCTCGTAGGAGGGACCGATCTCGTACTGGTGGTAGTGGCACCCCAGGCACAGGTGCGACCACACGGCGCGGGTCCGCCGGGCAGCCTCCCCAGGGAGATAGCAACGCAAGCAGAGCATCTTGGCCCGCATGGTGGCGCCGGCGAGCCCCGGTACCGCGGCGTCGAGCACCCGGTCCACGCAGATCTCCAGAGCAGTCCTCAGGGCCAGTGAGGCCCCGCGGTGACGGCCGGCGTCCGTTGCACCGCCGAGGTCGCCGGCCAGAAGACGGTCCGCCGTCAGCAGGAGCTCTTCGACGGAGGCGGGGGAAGCAGGTGTGGCGGACACGGAGAGCGAGGATGCAGCGGAGACGCTCATCGGGCGCTCACCTCCGGCTTGCGCACCTTCTGCGCCAGAGCCTCGACGTCCTGGACGAAACGGCGCGGGTCGGTGACCTGCGCTCCTGCGGCGTGGGCTCCTCTCTGGCACTGCTTGACGAGGTAAGCCGCCTGCCCTCCGTAGCGGTTCTGCACTTCCTTGTCGACGTCGCGGACCCGTGTGATGTCGCCGAACAGGGCGAGCGCCGCGACCTTCGTGAACTTCTCGGCGTCGTCGACAGCGGCGTGCAGTTCCTGCTCAGGTCCGCCGGAGAGGTGGTGCTTGATCCACGCGGCTTCCAGGAAGGCGTTCTCCAGCGCGATACGGCACAGGCTGGGCAGCACATGCGTCCGGGCCGCCAGCGGCAGGTCCGGGGTGAGGACGATAGCCCTCGCGTCGGCGATCGCCTGCGCGACCGGGTCGGTCACTCGCTCGACCTTCACCCGCGAGGCCTTGCTCCGCTCGACCTGGAACACCGTCACCGGCAACTCCTGGCTCGTGAACGCCCGCTGGAGCCGGGTGTCGTGGGTGAACACCACGACCTGCCGGTGCTTTCCGAGCTCGTGCAGGACCTGAGCGAGCCCGTTGACCTTGGCGGGGTCCATGGACTGCACCGGGTCGTCGATGACTATGAAACCGAACGGGCTGTCGGCCGTAACAGCGCGGGGCAGGAACAAGGACAGCGCGAGTGAGTGCAGCTCGCCCTGGCTCATGACGCCCAGCGCCGAGGCGTCCTGGCCGTCGACGGAGACGTCCATGACGAGCTTGCGTACGTTGGCCTTCTCGCTGCCGCGCAGGCTCACACCGTTGAGGTCGATGTTGCTCTCCTGGCGAAGCTTCTCCCAGATGCGCTGCGACTGTTCGGCGAAGCCCTCCATACGCTGCTCCCGCAGCTCGGCGCTCAGCGTCTTGATCCAGGCTCGGGCTCGCCGGATGCTCTTCAGCCGGGGATCGCACTCCGTAGCGGCACGGGCCCGCTCCGCCCAACCGGCCAGGCGGGTGACGAGCCGGCGCCAGCGTTCATCCCGCTTCTCCAGCTCCCGCGTGGCGTTCTCCCTGACCGCCGCGCAAGCGTCAGCCAGAGTTGCGGCCGCCTCGTGGGCAATCCGGACGAGCTCGCCTGGATCCCTGACCGTGCGGCAGGCGGCCCAGGCGTCCCACGGGTCGGTCAACGCGGCCGGGATCCGCTGGGGCCTGTGCACGAGGTCCTGTACGGCACGTACCGCGGAGCGCAATGCGCTGCGCGCGTCGTCGGCGGCCTTGGCTTCCTGCCGCAGTACGGCGATCTGCGCGGCGGCACGCGCGGCCCACTCCCCGTCCAGGACGCGGTCCGTTCCGCAGACCGGGCAGGACCCCTCGTCGGGATGCTGGTCGCTGTGGGCCAGAGCCCTGGCAAGGAGGTCGGCGCGCTGGTGAGCGTCCTCGGCGCTCGTGCCGCGGACTCCTTCGGCATCGGCGAGGGCGTTGCGCAGCCCGGCTACCGCGGCGGCGACCTGCGCCATGTCGGGGCCCTGCACGGCGACCGCGATCCGCAGCTCGGCGAGAAAACCCTCGTCGGTGTCGGTGGGCAGACCCGCCACCAGGGCGTCGATCGTGTCGAAATCAGGGCTGCCCGGGGTGTCGATAGCCAGGAGAGCGCGCACCGCGCGCTCGTCGTCCTCCAGCGCATACAGGGCGTCAACGAGTTCCGGAACTTCAGCCTTCGCCGCCTTCGCCGCGTCGTCGAGTGCCTTCTCCTCCGCGTGAAGCCGGCCGTCCGCTGCACTGAGATGCCGCAGGCCGAGGATCGTCGCGATGGCGTCGTACATCTCGGAGGGCTTGCCGCTGATCAGACGGTCGAGATCGACGTACGACAGGAAGGGCCGGTAGTCCTCCATGGCCTGCTTCCAAGCCACCTGGTCGAGAGGGACTCGTCCGTGTCCGGGCCGCTTGAACTCTGCCTCGGAGCCGCCGAAGTCCTCGCTCGCCCACGTGCGGGTGAGCGTGCTGCGGCCGGTGTCGCCCTCAATGGCGAGCTTGACCTCAATCTCCGGCTTGGCACTGTCCTCGAGGTGGAGGTTGCGCCAGTTGCTGCTGCGCGACGCGTGCAGCCCATGCCAGCGCATGTTCGTACCGGTAAACGCGGTCTCGATGCCCTCGGCGATGCTGGACTTGCCGCACCCGTTGCGGCCCACGACGAGGTTCACGCCCGGCCGGGGGCTGAGGTTCAACCAAGTGCGGGGGCCGATGCCGCGGAATCCGGTGACGGCAACGGAGGCCAGGTAGATCCGGCCGACGGAGGACGTCCCTTCAGCCTCCCCCTCACCCAGCGCGCTCCTGAGGAGCACCTTCACCGACTCGCTGAGAACCGCCTCCGCGAGACGGGCCTCCACCAGTTCGGCTATGGGCATGGACGGAGTGGTCTGGGGCGGCTGGGTGGCGGCATGATGTGCGGTGTGCTGGGGGTGTTTCGTCTCAGTCATGAGGTGCTCCGGGTGGGCGCGTGAGAGTGTGGGAGAGCCCGAGGGGCGGGCCGAAGGCGAGGCAGGTTCGCCGGACCCCCGGCCGACAGCGGGGAAATTCGGCCCGAGAGCGTCGGTAGTCGGTGAGGGCGTCGGTGGCCGACAGCGTGACCAGGCACGGGAGTTCGGTGCCTGGGACGCTCTACGCACTCAGTGCAGGCCGAGCTTGGCGAGGAAGTCGGCGGCCCCGTTGAGGGGGGCCGCGCCCACCCGCCCTGTGACCTACAGGTCAGCGCCAAGGCCAGTCAGGGCGCAGAGTCAGCCTTGGCGGTGTCGTTGACGTTAGTCAGGCACGCCTTCATGAAGTCGTCGCGGTGGACGGTACCGCCGGTGGGCACCTGGGAGATCTGGGCGTACTCCTGTGAGCACGTGCTGTCGCTCGCGGTGTAGGTCATGCTGCCGTCGTCGGCGTACACGCCCCCCGATATCACGCCGGACGCGTAGGCGCCGAGAAGTGTTGAGCGGCCGAAGACAGGCTTGTCCACAGTCTTGGTGACCGTATGGGTGACGACCTTGGGCGGGCGGGATGCGGCCTGACGGGCGCGATGGTCGGCAGCAGCCACCTGGCGGCGGGCGCTGGCGAGCGCAGAGTGGGTAGTGACGTGGTCCACCGTGGCCGCGGTGACGGACAGGGCGGTCAACCCGCAGGCGGCAATGGCGATGATGTTGACTCGGTTCACGGTTGTCCTTCAGGTACGGAATCGGAGGGTGAGCACCTCGCAGCAGGTCGTGACGGGGGCGACACCGAGGCGGCGGGGCAATTCCGCGCCGCCGCACTCAAAGGCGTACTGACCCGTTCGGTCAGCCGGTCAGCCGGCGTTGGTGTCGGTCCATTTGCCGCTGAAGAATGAGCTGCCGTCGTGCCACCGTCACGGCCTTGGCCGAAGAGATCAGTAGTTGGCGTTGGCGATGAGGTCGCCATCCTGGCCGTAGACGCTGACGAGCCCGTTCTTGGACTCGTAGCAGGACGTGAACGCGGAGGCGATGAGCTTCGCGTCTCCCTGGTTGCCGCTCGTAAGCCCGCCAGTGAAGTCGGTGTAGACCTCCGCCGAGTCCAGGATGTCGTTCCGCTTGTCCGCGCCGGTCACCTTCGTCACGTGCTGGACGGCCTTCTTTTCCGTAGTCGTACCGGACTTGGCGACGCAGGCCTTGAACTGCTCGGCCTGCGTCTTCGTCTTCTGCGCGGGCGTCGCCTCGGCTTTGTCGGACTCCGGCGTGCGGCCGGCTGCGACGGCCTTGTCCTTGGCGCTGGTGTCGGTGGAGTCGCCGTTTCCGCCGCTGGCCGCGGCGACGATGCCGATCAGAACGAAGAAGGCAACGACGCCGAGGCAGCCGAATCCGACGATCTTCCCCGCCTTCGACTTCTTCGGCGGCTGCGGCTGAAACGGCGGAGTGCCGTAACCCTGCTGCTGCGGGCCGCCCCAACCGGGCTGGGGCTGCTGCGGGTACTGCTGCTGGCTCATGGTCCCTCCAGGGGATGTAGATGCACCTTGCGGGTGCGTATGACGTGTGGAGCTGGGATGTGCGTCAGGCGGCCCAGGCGGCGAGGGCGCCTGTGGCCCACAGCGGGACCAGGCGCGGGAGTTCGGTGCGCGGGACGACGCCGCGCACGCACCGCAGGCCGAGCTTGGCGAGGGAGTCGGCGGCCTCGTTGAGGGGGTGACCGGCGTGGGCCTTCTCGTGGACGAACGTCAGGTCCGGCGTGTACTCGGCGAGCAACTGCAGCTTGACCAGGCAGGGCCGGCGCCCCTGGGAGCGCAGGTGGGTGTCGTAGCCCTCGGGCATGTCCGTCCCGCCCTGCTGCCAGCTGTGCAGGTGCCGCAGCGCCTGCAGGTTGTCCACGCGGACCTCGATGGGCCCGGCCGGGGTGCGTGTGAAGGACCGTCGTGAGACCCCAGTACACGGCGCGCAGTTCGGTGACGACCACGCGGGAGCGAGGGTGCACGAGGTACTTCGGGTAGATGTGGGCACGCAGACCGGCATGGCCGGTGGTGGCGAGGTAGCCGGAGGCCACCCGGTCCGGGCCCACCGAGGCGTCCGTGGCCAGCACGATCGGCCCGGCGACGGCCTTGACCCTGTCGTTCACGCACACAGAGCTGCGAGTGGACGTGGCGGGGCGGGATGCGTGGGCGAGGGGAGAACGACGACCCATGGCAGTTGTTGCCTCCTTGTCTTCGTGACGGGACAGCGGGAGAGAGGGCGGGCGGCGCCAGACGCCCGCTTGATGGGGCATGCGGGTCAGGCGCCGGTCGCGGTCGACGGGTGGACCTGGCCGTAGACGGTGAGGAACAGCTCCAGGTCGGCGCGCTCGTCGGGCGCGGCGTGACCGGAGGAGAGGCGGGCTTGGGCTTCGCGGCGGGCGCGGCGCAGGTAGCCGCTGCGCTCCAGATGGCGCCACAGAAGGCGGAATGCCTGCTGGTGGTCGTAGAGGGTGGTCTCGTGGGACGTGCCGGTGATGTGGCGGGCCTGGACCAGCAGGGCCCGGAAGTTCGCGTCGGCATCGCGGTTCAGCAACTGCGCCAAGTGGCGGTAGTACAAGGTCAGTTCGGGATCGCCCGTCTCGGTCAAGCAGGTCTCTCCAGTTGTGAGGCTTCGTCTGCTGTCCCGGGGTGGGCCGTACCGACTCCCCCAGGGACGCTCCCGCCGGCCGTGGCAGCCGGAAGCGTCTACAGATAAGCATCACAATGAAAGCACTGTCAATCCTGTTTTCGGGCTTAGTGGATGGTGTAGTGTGTTCGCTGTACCCGACGAGAGGTGGGAACACGTCATGGCCCAGCCGTCAGCCCAGGTGACAGCCGCGGAGATCTCCCGCATCGCGGGGGTCACACGCGCCACCGTCAGCAACTGGCGCCGTCGGCACGAGGACTTCCCAACGCCAGCCGGCGGCACCGAGACCAGCCCGCTCTACGACCTGGAAACCGTGCGTGCCTGGCTGCGCTCCCGCGGCCAGACCTCCGCTGCCGCCCCCGCCGAGGAGCTGCGCACTCTGCTGCGACTGCACCCCGCGGACGCGGGCTCGGCCGCATCACTTCTCCCTCTGGTCCTCGCCACCTCCCGCCGCTCCCCACACGAGCTCACCGTGCTGGCCGACCTGTCGGACGCCGACCTCGCCGCACACGCGGACGCCGCCGTCGCCGACCTCGCCGACACAGTTCCCCAGACCGAGGCCGCCCCCTTCACGGCAGCCGACGCGGGCATCGTGCGGGCGCTGATCCACTGCGTACGGGAGCAGGGCGCCCAGGTGGCCCTCGACGTACTCGCAGAGCGGGAACTGGACGACAGCGCCTCCACCGGCACCTATCAGACCCCCGACCGCCTGGCCGACCTCATGGCACGCCTACTACCCGCGGACACGGCCCGAGTCCTGGACCCAGCGTGCGGCAGTGGCACCCTGCTGGCCGCCGCCGCACGCTACGGCCCCCGCGAGCTGTACGGCCAGGACGCCCTGCCGGTCCAGGCCCAACGCAGTGCAGTGCGCCTGCTGCTGGCCACGCCCGACGCGGCGGTGGCCGTACAGGCCGGCGACAGCCTGCGCCACGACGCCTTCCCTCAGCCCCCAATGGATGCGGTGCTGTGCAACCCGCCCTACGGCGACCGCGACTGGGGCCACGACGAACTGGCCTACGACCCCCGCTGGGCCTACGGCGTCCCACCACGCATGGAATCCGAACTCGCCTGGATCCAGCACGCCCTTGCCCACCTGCGCGCCGGCGGTTACGCGGTGCTGCTCCTGCCCCCCGCCATCGCCGCCCGCGCCTCGGGCCGCCGCGTGCGCGCCGAACTGGTCCGTGGCGGCGCCCTACGCGCCGTCGTAGCCCTGCCATCAGGCGCGGCCACACCCATGCACATCGGACTCCAACTGTGGATCCTCCAGACCCCAGAGCCTGACGGTTCGGACCGCACCTCGGTGCTGTTCGTGGACGCCGGCGCCGAGCGGCAACAAGACAGGCCACGCAACACGGCCGGGAGCACGCTCAGCTCGCCGGGGACGCGCCGACGCCGCGACGCCCTGGATTGGGACGAGTTGACCGACATCGTGCTGGACCACTGGACGGCCTTCCGCGCCAGCCCAGAGTCCTTCTCCGACGAGCCCGGCATCGCCCGGGCCGTGCCTGTACTGGACCTCCTTGACGAGGTCGTCGACCTCACCCCAGCCCGCCAGGTCCGCGCCCTGCCCGCCGACATCGACCCAGCCCAAGTGGCGCGGCAAGCCGACGACCACCGCAAGCAACTAACCGAGCACGCCGACCTCCTCGTCGAGGCCGCTCAGGGCACATGGCAGCCCACCGGCGACTCCCCACGGCAGTGGCGCACAGCCACAATCTCCGACCTCGCCCGCGGCGGCGCCCTGGAGATCCTGCGGGCAGCTCCCGACACCCGGGAGAAGACCGAAGGCGCGCAATGGAGGGCCGAGAACGCCGGACGGTTGGTCCTCTACGGCACTGACATCGCGGACGGCGTACCCGCCTCCGGCACATTCCTCGACAGCATGCCCTTGAAGTCGTCACCCGTTATCACCGAAGGGGACATTCTGGTACGCGTGTTCACAGGGGACGGCGGGAGCATGGCCCGACTGGCCGACGAGCAGGACATCGGCGTCCTACTCGGCCATGACCTCTACCTTCTGCGTCCCGACCCAACACGCTTGGACCCCTGGTTCCTCACGGGCTTCGTCGGCGCGCACGACAACATCACCGGGGCATCCACCGGCAGCACCACCATCCACCTCCAACCCGGCCGGCTACGCGTACCGCTACTGCCCCTGCAGGAGCAGCGCCGCTACGGCGAAGCCTTCCGCCGCGTCCACGAACTACGCACCGCCGCCCGCCAGGCCACCGAATTGGCCCGCGAATATGCGGACCTCCTGACCACCGGCCTGACAGCGGGGGCGCTGCTCCCACCCGAGACGACATCGTCCTGACGGACCCTGGCGCACTTCTTCACTCATCCACCACACTCGGCCGCACCACCCCCTCGCCCGGCGGAACGGCTCGGAAGGAACCCGGCAAACCTTGAACAGCAGCAAGCACACGGAACTGGCGAACCACGCCTGGTCCGTCGCCGACCTCCTGCGCGGCGACTACAAGCAGTCCGACTACGGCAAGGTCATCCTGCCGTTCACCGTGCTGCGGCGCCTGGAATGCGTCCTGGAGCCCACACGGGACAAGGTCGTCGAGACGGTGGCCCGCTTCGCCGGCCAGGACATCGACACCGACCGCTTCCTGCGGAAGGCCTCGGGCCACTCCTTCTACAACAAGAGCGAGCTCACGCTGCGGAAGATCGCGGCCGACCCGCAGAACGCGGCAAAGAACCTGCAGATCTACGTCGGCGCCTTCTCCGACAACGCCCGCGAGGTCCTCGACAAGTACGAGTTCAACCAGCAGGTCAGGAAGCTCGACGGCGCGAACCTGCTCTACCAGGTCATCGGCAAGTTCACCGACCTGGACCTGCATCCCGATGTCGTGCCCAACCACAACATGGGCTACATCTTCGAGGAGCTGATCCGCCGCTTCGCCGAGCAGTCGAACGAGACCGCGGGTGAGCACTTCACCCCACGCGAGGTCATCAAGCTGATGGTCAACCTGCTGGTGGCGCCCGACGCGGACGCCCTCAGCCTGCCGGGGATCGTCCGTACGGTCATGGACCCTGCCTGCGGTACGGGCGGCATGCTCAGCGCCGCCGACGATCGCATCAAGGCCCTCAACCCGGATGCGACGGTCGAGGTGTACGGGCAGGAGCTCAACCCCGAGTCCTGGGCGATCTGCCGCTCCGACCTCATGATCAAGGGCCAGGACCCGGAGAACATCCGCTTCGGCAACTCCTTCTCCGACGACGGCCACGCCCGCCGCACGTTCGACTACATCCTCGCCAACCCGCCGTTCGGCGTGGAGTGGAAGAAGGTCAAGGAGGAGGTCGAGTACGAGCACAAATCGCTCGGTGACGCCGGCCGCTTCGGCGCGGGCCTGCCGCGCATCAACGACGGCTCGCTGCTCTTCCTCCAGCACATGATCTCGAAGATGAAGCCGGTGGACGTGAACGGTGGGGGCGGCTCCCGCATCGCCATCGTCTTCAACGGCTCCCCGCTGTTCACGGGCGCGGCCGAGTCCGGCGAGTCCAACATCCGCCGCTGGATCCTGGAGAACGACTGGCTGGAGGCGATCGTCGCCCTCCCGGACCAACTCTTTTACAACACCGGCATCTCCACGTACTTCTGGATCCTCACCAACCGCAAGGATCCCGACCACAAGGGCAAGGTCGTCCTGCTCGACGCGCGCGACCAGTGGCAGAAGATGCGCAAGTCGCTCGGCGACAAGCGCAAGGAGCTCGGCGACGGGACGAACGGCCGCCCCGACCACATCGGCGACATCACACGCCTGTATGCGGAGGCCCTCCAGGTCACCAAGGACCCCGAGCACCCGCTGCACGGCAAGGCGAAGGTCTTCGCCAACGAGGACTTCGGCTACCAGCGCATCACCGTCGAACGCCCCCTAAAGCTGCGCTTCGAAGTCACGGAGGAGACCTTGGCGGCGCTGGCGGAGGCCAAGCCCGTGGCCAAGCTGGAGCGGAGCGAGGAGTTCGTCGCGGCGGTGTGTACGTTGCTCGGCTCGACGTGGATGACGAAGTCCGGGGCGTTCATCGCGCTCAAGGACGCGGTGGTCGCGGCCGGTCTGACCTGGCCCACGGGAGCGCCGTTCGCGAAGGCGGTACGGGAGGCGGTCGGCGTCCGGGACCCGGAGGGCGAGGTGCAGAAGGTCAAGGGTGCACCGGAGCCGGATGCGGACCTGCGGGACTACGAGAACGTCCCGCTCGGTGAGGACGTCGAGGACTACCTCAAGCGCGAGGTGCTGCCACACGTCCCGGACGCGTGGATCGACCACACGAAGACGAAGATCGGCTACGAGATCCCGTTCACGCGGCACTTCTACGTGTATCAGCCGCCGAGGCCGCTGGCCGAGATCGACGCGGAGTTGAAGTCGCTGGAGGCGGAGATTCAGGCGCTGCTGGGGGAGGTGACGAATTGATGAAGCTCAAGTACTGCCTTGCGGATACAGATTCGGGAGCTTGGGGTGATGACCCGGAAGACGGTCGCGGCGTGCCTGTACTACGGTCTACGGAGATTGATCTCGACGGAAACCTGAATTCTAAGGACCCTGCAAATCGTTCATTGACCGAACGGGATATTTCACGAACACGTCTGGCCCGAGGTGACCTTCTGGTCGTGCGATCCAGTGGTAGTGACGCCCACCTGGGAAAGACCGGATACGTTGGTGACGAATCGGCAGGAGCTTCATTTTCGAACTTCCTGCAGAGACTCCGTTTCGCACCAACCCACAACTCGCGATTCGCGTGGTACTTCATGAATAGTACGTACGCCAAGCAGCAGATTAGGAAGTTGAGCTCCTCAACGACGGGGCTGCAGAATCTGAGCGCTGCGCTCATTGGTGAGCTTGAGATCCCGTCTCCACCGCTGGAGGAGCAGCGCCGTATCGCCGACTTCCTCGACGCCGAGACCGCCCGCATGGACGGACTGAATCGCGCGACCGAACGCCAACAGAAACTTGTCGCGGAACGACAAAGCGTGGCATTCCATGACAGCGTTCAGGGTGAAGGTGGGCCTGATCTCAACGTGATCGAGCCTGAAACCGCTAACCCCGACTGGCGCATGCTGTCACTAAACCATGCTTTGAATCAGTTGACGAATGGATATGTCGGCCCAACGCGCGGCCTATTCGCAGATGACGGGGTTCGCTATCTTCAGTCTCTGCACATCAAGAATGGCAGAATTGACTTCGCGCGAAAGCCGTACTTCGTGAAGCAGGAGTGGGCTGAAGAACGGCCGCGGATTCGTCTCGGATTCGAAGACCTTCTTATCGTCCAGACCGGCGCTATCGGTGAGGTCGGCCTGGTCGATGACGAGTATGTGGGCGCCAGCTGTCATGCCCTGCTTATCGCGCGGACCAACAGGAGCATCCTCTCTCCTCGATACCTGTGGCATGCATTTCGAAGCCACTGGGGTCGGAGTGCGCTTTTGCGGGAGCAGACGGGGGCGCTTCACCCGCACCTAGAAGCCGGCAACGTGCGCTTCATGAAGGTTCCTGTTCCTGCTCTCGACGCACAACGGCGTGTAGTGGCACGCACGGAAGAGATCGCCAAGGACACGGTGACAGTTGAGCGTGCTCTGTCTCGCCGATTGAGGTTGCAATCCGAACGCCGCCAAGCCCTGATCACCGCCGCCGTAACCGGCCAGCTCGACGTCTCCACCGCCAGCGGGCGCAACGTAACGGACGGAGCCACTGCGTAGCCATGAGCCCCATCCACAGCGAGTCCGCCTTCGGTGACGCCATCGTCGCCGCCATGGTCGAGCGCGGCTGGCGCGAGGCGCGTCCGCAGGACTACCGGGCCGATCTCGGCTTGGACACCAACGAGTTGTTCACCTTCATCGGGGCGACCCAGCCCGACGAGTGGAGCGAGCTGCTCACCGTCTACGGCGGCGATGCGAACGAGGCGCAGCGCGGGTTCGCCGGCCGCCTCGACCAGGCCATCGCTACCAACGGCCTCCTCGACGTGCTCCGTAACGGCGTCAAGGACCGTGGTGTCCTGCTCCGCGTCGCGTACTTCAAGCCGAACCTCGTCGCCCACGACTCCGTGCTCGACGGCTACCGGGCCAACCGTCTCACCGTCGTCCGCGAACTCGAGTACGCGACGAAGCAGGCCGACTGGGGCAACCGGCTCGATCTCTCCCTCTTCCTCAACGGAATCCCGGTTGCCACGGCCGAGTTGAAGAACCCGCTGACCAAGCAAGGGGTGGAGCAGGCCAAGGAGCAGTACCGCACCGACCGCGACCCCACCGAGCTGATCTTCACGCGCCGGGTCGTCGCGAACTTCGCCGTCGACCCGGACCTGGTCTTCGTCGCCACCCAGCTCAAGGGCAAGAACACCCGCTTCCTCCCGTTCAACACCGGCTCTAACGGTCCCGGTCAGCCGGGCGGCGCCGGCAACCCGGCCCCGACCGCCTTCGGCACGTACGCCACGTCCTACCTCTGGGAGCAGGTCTGGCAGCCGGACAACTGGCTGGACCTGCTCCAGCGGTTCGTACACCTGCACAAGAGCAAGACGCCCGGCGGCGGCACCACCAAGACGATGATCTTCCCCAGGTTCCACCAGTGGGACGTGGCCAAGAAGCTCACCGCGCACGCTTCCACCCACGGCGCCGGCCACAACTACCTGGTCATGGCCTCCGCCGGTTCGGGCAAGTCGAACACCATCGGCTGGCTCGCCCACCGCCTGAGTGACCTGCACACCCCCACCGACATGCGCGAGCTCGACGCCGAGGCCGTCGCCAAGGGCCTCAAGCCGGGCGTGCCGGTCTTCGACAAGGTCATCGTCATCACCGACCGCCGCAACCTGGACGCCCAGCTCCGCGAAACGGTCGGTAATTTCGAGCAGACGGCCGGCCTGGTCGTGAAGATCGACGAGAAGCTCGGGGCGAAGGGCGAACAGCTCGCCAAGGCCCTCTCCCGCGACACCGGGAAGATCGTCACCGTCACCCTGCACTCCTTCCCGGCGCTGCTGGACTACCTCCAGCGCAACCCCACCGAGATCCAGGGCAGCCACTTCGCGATCATCGTGGACGAGGCGCACTCCTCACAGTCCGGCGACGCCGCCACCGCAGTACGGTCCGCCCTGCGCGACCTCGGCCTGGACTCCGACTCCGACGACGCGGGCGCCACCACGGTCAAGGCCGCGGCCGCCACCCTGGACGAGCAGCTCAAGAAGAGGGCCGAGCAGCGTTCCCGCGCCGCGAACCTCTCCTACTTCGCGTTCACCGCCACGCCCAAGGCCAAGACCCTCGAACTCTTCGGCACGTTGCAGGACATCGACGGCAAGGCGACCTACCGGCCCTTCCACACGTACTCCATGCGGCAGGCGATCGAGGAGGGCTTCATCCTCGACCCGCTGCGCAACTACGTCACGTACAACACGTACTGGAAGCTGGTGAACCAGAACCCCGACGAGCGGGAGGTCGACCCGTCGAAGGCGAACTCCCTGCTCGCCCGGTACGCGCTCACCCATGACTCGACGGTTGCCCAGCATGCCCAGGTGATCGTGGAGCACTTCGTGGCGCACAGCCGTGGCCGTCTCGGCGGGCGGGCCAAGTCCATGGTGGTGACCGCCTCCCGGCAGTCCGCCGTGCAGATGGCGCGCGCGATCAAGAGCTACATCAAGGACCGGGACTACGACAGCAAGTACCCCGACCTGGGTGTCCTCGTCGCCTTCTCCGGCTCGCTCACCGTCGACGGCGAGGAGACCACCGAGCCGAAGGAGAACGGCGGGCTGTCGGAGAGCGCGCTGCCGAAGGCGTTCGCGTACACGCGCGCCGACGACAAGGCCGCCCGAGCCGGCGGTGCGGGCCAGCGGGAGTACAAGATCCTGGTCGTCGCGGAGAAGTATCAGACCGGGTTCGACCAGCCGCTGCTGACGACGATGTACGTCGACAAGTCGCTGACCGGCATCTCCGCCGTCCAGACGCTGTCCCGGCTGAACCGAACCGCCGAACGCAAGACGCAGGCAGACCTGGCGGTACTGGACTTCGTCAACGACGCCAACGACATACAGGAGTCCTTCCGCCCGTACTTCGAGGAGGCGAACACCCTCCCCTCCGACCCCAACCTGCTCTACACCGCGCAGAGCCGGGTCATGCAGGCGCCGATCCTGTCCGGGCAGGAGATGGACGAGTTCGCCGCCGCGTACTTCGCCGCCAAGGAGAAGGCCGCCGGTTCACAGTCCAAGTGGGAGAAGCTGCACGCCGAGCTGTACCGGCTGCTGTCTCCCGCGGTGGCCCGCTTCACCGCGCTGCAGGACAGCGAGGATGAGGACGACCAGGAGACGGCGGAGGGTTTCCGCGCCGACCTCAACGACTACGTCAGGAAGTACGGCTTCCTCGCGCAGATCGTCCCCTATCGGGATGCCGAGCTGGAGCGGCTGCACCTCTACGGCCGCTACCTCCTCAACCGGCTGCCGCGCCGCGCGGACGGCGGCGTGGACATAGGCGAGATCGACCTCAGCCATATGCGGGTGGAGAAGACCGGCGAGTACGACGTCTCCCTCACCTCCGAGGGTCCGACGACGATGCAGGGTTTCGGTGACGGGTCGGGCGGTGCCAAGGAAGCGGAGAAGTCGCTGCTCTCGCAGTTGATCGAGAAGTTCAACGAACGCTTCGGCACCGAGTTCACCGAGCAGGACGTCATCCGCCCGTTCGAGGAGGCCAAGGCCGACCCGAAGGTGCGGGCGGCGGCCGTCGTCAACGACGAGGACAACTTCGGCCTCGTCTTCGACAACGTCTTCGCGGACAAGATGGCCGACCACATCGACACCATCGCTGGCCTGGGCCGCCAGTACTTCGGCCCCGACAAGGGCTTCAAGTCCAGTCTGGACCGCAGCGCTCGCAAGGCCGCGTGGCGGATGATCCGCCGCGAGGAGGGGCTGGACGACGACGTCTGATTCGTACGCCCCGGCTGGACATGCCGGCCGGGGCACCCTTCGGCCTCGATTCGTCTGCGGCCTGGCGGCCGTGGGTGATCTGGTGGGTTGCCCTGGTGATCGTCAGTTCACCAGCAGGCAGCGCCGGTAACCGAATGCATGAGGTTCGTACCGTTCTTGTCTGATGTACGTCATAGGTTGTTGCAAGAAAAGAGGGGGAGACGATGGCTGAAGCCCGCAAGGCACTCGTTCCGGTGTGGACGCTGGCGACCGGGGACGTCCGGGCACCCGTATTGTCCGGAGACGAGCCGATGACGGCTGAGCGCCTGGCTGAACTGCGCGATGTGCTGGCCGCCTTGGCCGACGCGCCGATTGCCACGCTGGAGGTGCATCCGCTGCCCGACAGGCTCGACCGCAGCCGAGGTATCCCGCTCGATGCTGCGAGTCCCCTGGCGCAGCACCTGTCACAGTTCATCACGCAATCGACGCGAAGTTCCCTTACGGCGGCCAGGGCGACCGCTGCTGGCGAAAACCTGTATCGCATGGTGGTTCCGGCGAAGGTTGCCGCCGAGTTCGGTCAGGGCATGGTTCGTCCGATGGCATCGAAGGCGGCGGCCGGTGGCATCCACAGTGCACTCATGAGCTCGACGGGCATCGCCGCCAATGCGACGTTCGTGCCAGTCGGCAAAGTGGCCGCAGCAGGGGCAGTCGGCGGAGCCGGTGCGACAGCCGGCGTCGCGGCCGCCGGCAGTGCGGCGCTCACCGTGGCCGCGCCGCTCGTGCTCATGGCCGTAGCAGTAGGGGTGAGCGCGCACGCGGACCACAAGCGCCAGCAGGCCATCGAACACATCACGGAACTGCTGGAGCAACTGCACAAACAGAAACTCGAAGAGGAGCACAGCGAACTCGACGGCTGCCGGGATGCCATCGACAAAGCCACCGCCATTCTGCTCGACCAGGGCAAGCTCGGTGTCTCCCTGGGACTGGACTCGGCAGTGCACGCCATCAACACGGCGCTGGGCCGCGCTGACCGCCGTCTTGCCCGGTGGCAGAGCGCACTCGACAAGCTGCCCGACGGCAAGCCCGTCGAGATCGGCACGCTGACCAAGTCGTTCCCCGGCGTCGACGAGCATGGCGGCACGTTCCGCGCCCACCTGGAACTCGCTGCCTTGGCCATTGCGCTGAAGCGGCGGGTCGTCGTCCTGCAAGCCGTCGAGCATGCCCAGGGCGACCCTGACAACTTGTTCGAGAACTTCACCCGCGCACTCAAGCGTGACCAGCAGCGCCTCGATGAACTGGAGTCGAGCATCGCCGGTGTCCTGGAACGTCTGTCGGCGCTGGAGCTGGCAGGCCCGCAAGGTTGGCGGCCCGTCTTCACGACCGATGAAGTCGATCGTCTGATGCGCGCGGCACACCGGATTCGCAGGCTGGGCGACGGCGTCATGGTCAACAGCCGCTCGACAGACGTGGCAATCGAGATCGCTCGCAGCAAGGACGGCTCGGTGGTCGTGTTCCCTGCGCTGCCCATGTAGGCGTAGGCGCGCTCGCACTCACCTGGTGAGTGGGGTGGGTTGCCCGAAACTTCGGTGCGGACGTCATCACCTTCAGTGTCCGCACCTGCCCACCGATCGTCGCCGAGCGCGCCGCCAAAGCTGTCCGGCACGGCCGGATTCCCGGCCGCGACTTCCATCGCTCGTTGGCCTGCGACACCACGACGGTACGAATCGAGGTCACCGACACCGCACCGAAGACGTACCGGCCGTGACGACGCCCACGCACCTCCGCGACACCGACCGCGGCCTGCTCCTGGTGAAGCACCTCGCCGACCGCTAGGACTGGCACCTGCGCCAGGACGGCCCCGGCAAGACGGTCTGGCCGGAGTATGACCTGCCGGCGGGAGACCGACCCGCCGCCACACCCTCCTGCACGTCGTCTACCGCCGCGCCCGACGACATCTGGACGGCGGATCGACGCAGCGGTCACACTTGGCCCCTGACCGTGACTGTTCTTCACGCACACCGGGGGCAAGGTGCCGCAGGAGGCGATCTCCGACCGTTACGAACTCCTGGAGGAGCTCAGCCACGGCGGCATGGGTGACGTGTGGCGCGGTTACGACGCCGTGCTCGACCGGCCCGTCGCCGTGAAGCTCATCCGGCAGGCGTCGGTCACCTCCCCTCAGCTGGCCGAGGAGTTCGCCAAGCGGTTCCGTCGCGAGGCCCGCATCACCGCGCGTATCCAGCACCCCGGCGTACCGCAGGTGTACGACGCGGTGCTCGATGAGTCGTACGAGCGGCTGTTCCTGGTGATGGAGCTCGTCGACGGCGTACCGCTGTCCTCCTACCTCGACCCCGGCCGGCCGCTGCCGGTCAGCTGGGCGGCCGCAGTCGCCGCGCAGGTCGCGACCGTGCTGTCGTACGCGCACGACGTGCCGGTGATCCACCGGGACCTCAAGCCGGGCAACATCCTCGTCGCACGCGACGGCACCGTGAAGGTCCTCGACTTCGGCATCGCTGCGATTCTGCGCACCGACGTCACCAAGCTGACCGCCACCGGCAGCCCTATCGGCACCCACCAGTACATGTCGCCGGAGCAGGTCCGCGGCGGACGCATCACCCCGCAGACCGACCTGTACGCGCTGGGCTGTGTGCTGCACGAACTCCTCAGCGGGCGCCTCGTGTTCGAGGCGGAGAGCGAGTACCGGCTGATGTACCAGCACGTCAACGCCGCCCCCACCCCGCTGCGACAGCTGCGGCCCGACGTCCCCCAGGCGCTGGAGGAGCTGGTCCTGCACCTGCTTCGTAAGGCACCCGAGGCGCGGCCTGCCGACACGCAGGAGGTGTACGCACGGCTGCTGCCGTTCCTCCCGCCGCCGGGCGGGGAACCCGGCCCGATCGATGTCGGGCCGGCCGGCGCGCCCGACCCGACGGGAGTGTTCCGTCACCCTTTCGCGCCCCGCGCCCGCGCCCAGACCCCCATACCCGGTGGTTCGATGCCAGCAGCCGTCCTCCCGGGGGCCCAGCCGGTGCCTGTCCCCGACCGGCTGCGCGAGGACATCAAGGAGGCGTACGCCCACTCCGACGCCCTGCTGGAGGAGGAGCGATTCGCGCAGGCCGCCGAGGTGCTCGGCGAGGTCATCGAACCCGCGGCCCTCGCCCTCGGCTCCGAGAGCAAGCCGGTCCTGGCGCTGCGCCGCCAGCGCGCAGCAATCCGCCTCCTCGGCGGCGACTACCGGTCCGCCCTGCCCGAGTTCGACGCCCTCGCCGACGCGTACGCCCGCATCGCCGGACCCACCGGCGAGCAAGCCCGAGCCTGCCGCGCCCAAGCGGCCCGGTGCCGCGCCGAACTCGGCCAGGTCACCGACGCGCTCGCCGCGCTCCAGGGGGTGCTGAACGTAGTACGGGCCGTCGACAGCGACGTCAGCGAGGAAGCCGTGGAGCTACGGCACAACATCGGAATGCTGCTGCTCGCCCAGGGCCGGGCTGCCGAAGCCCGGCAGGTCCTCGAGCCGCTCCACGAGGACATGTGCATGGTGTTCGGCCCCGACGACGAGATGACCGCCGAGATCGCCGAGGCACTCGCCGTGATCCGCCTCGGCCTCGACGGTTCGGCTTCCTGACCCGGGCCCTCCAGGAACGGCACGAGAACAACCCTGTCCCACGGCCTCGGCCGGTGGTCCCGAACCACTCATCGTCCAAGGTCACGATACGTACGAGACCATATGGATTGTCAGACTGCGCGGATACCCTGCCGGGTGTGCGACATGACGGACCCGGTCGCCGCCCGGCAAGCGGCGAAAGCCGCAGAACGAGAGCGTCCGACACGGCCGTGCGAACGCCGGGAGATGCCAGGGGCCCTCGGGGATGAGTGGCTTCACCCAGCGCAAGTGGCGTTGGCTCGGTGTCGGGGGCAGCGACGCCGTCGAATCCGTGCTGGCCTGCCCACGGAACCGGTGACCGTCGCCGGGATACCCGAGTCAACCCCCGAAGGACTTCCGGAGCCGACTACTAAGGAGCAGTCCGTGCCGATGCACAACAAGGTCCACCATGTCCGTCAAACGGGCGGACAAGTTCCGGAATCCGGCAGCAGAGTCCCGCTGGCACTCTTCGCGCTCTCGTCCCCGTGCAGGACCTGCCACCAGTTCCTCTTCCGGCTCCAGAGATCTGGCGGCCTCGTGTGCGAACGCTGCCGCAGGTTCGACCAGCTCTACTCCGCAACCGCTCGGCTCGAGCGGAAGATCGACGAGGCCTCCAGCCGCCGGCCCGCGCTTGCCTTGGCTGAACCCCCGCTCGCGGATGCCGAGGAGAAGGTCAAGCGCCTCAAGGCGCGCAAACTCCCCGCAAGTGCAACCCGCGAGCGGATCTTGGCGGGGCGCTTGGACAAAGAGCTCGCTGACGAGGCGCTGCGGCGTTATACGGCGCTATACGAGCGGGCGACCCGGAAGGCTCCCTGACGTTATGTGGCTCGGCGCCGCCAATTCCCTAAAGGGGCCTCTGCAGAGCACGCGTAGACGGCCCAGGGCCCCGTCCGATGAGTGAGCGGAAATGTGCCCTTGCAGTGCAGCCCTTCAGGCCGCTTTCCCGGACCACGACGGTCATTGCGCCATGATGCGTCATGTCCACGACTGCTTCCCGGACGTCAGCGGCCGCCAATCTGGGTCGTTGTCAGTTCGGACCACTGTCCGTCCCGAGCGGTCGACGCGCATGAAAAGCAGAAGATCGCCGGTTCGGCTCCGACCCCAATCGCCACCCGCGCTAGGGTGCCGCGGGCAGGGCCTGTGGTCGACGTAGACCCGATTGCGGACGCATCCTGCGTGCGCGCGTGGATTCGCGCCGCGTTCCTGTGGTGGGCCAAGGATCAACTTGGAGGATTTGAGTGAGCGACACCCCAACGGACGCCACTGTGGACGATCTGCCGAAATTTCATGATTTCTTCGCCCCCGCTCTAGCCGTCCTGGCGGCCGGGGAGACGATGCAGACGCGCGACATCATCGCTGAGGTCTCCGACCGGCTCGGGCTGACCTCCGAGCAGCGCAACCAGGTCATACCTAGCGGACAGCGGCGCCTCGACAATCGCGTGACGTGGGCGTTGAGCTACCTGTTCCACGCCGAGGCCGTACGGAAGCCCCGCCGTGGTCTGTTCGAGATCACGGAACGGGGACTCAAGTTGGCCCAGGTGCATCCGCATGGGTTCGGCCTAGATGTACTGCGGCAGTTTGAAGAGTTCCGTGCTTTCCAGGCACGATCCAAAGGATCCGTAGGGGCGCAGGCCGACGGCCCCACCGGCGCCGATGACACCAGTGATCAAACACCTTTCGAGCAGATCAGCGCCGCAGTCGAACAGCTTGATGCCGACGTCGCCACCGAACTGGTGCAGCGTCTTCACGCCGCCCCGCCTGAGTTCCTGGAGAAGGCGGTCCTGCGCCTGCTAGTCGCCATGGGCTATGGCGGCAGCGACGAGGCAGCCGTCCACCTCGGCGGTCCCGGGGACGGCGGGTTCGACGGAGTCATCAATCAGGACCCCCTTGGTATCGGCCGCATCTATATTCAGGCCAAACGGTACAAGGTAGACAACGCCATCGGCAGGCCGGACGTGCAGGCGTTCCTAGGCGCGCTACACCACGCCGGTGCGGCTGGCGGCGTCTTCATCACCACCAGTCGGTTCACGCCAGACGCCGTCGCCTTCGCCCGGTCCATCACCCCACGCGTCATCCTCATCGATGGTCCACGTCTCGGACGGCTCATGATCACCCATGGAATCGGGGTACAGGAGCGGCAGACTTTTCGAGTAGTGGAGACTGACGAAGACTTCTTCGAGACCGCATGATCGGGCCAGGTTGACCCGAGGCTCGCTCGATCGCTTGCCCAGCCAATACCTGCCGGTGGGGGAGGGCAGGTCTTCTACCTGGCAATGGGCTGGACCACCTGGTCGGCCCTGTCGCTCAGCTTTAACAACAGCAGTGCCGGTGCTTTGTGGATCCTGACGGTAGAGGATGACGGCAACAGAGTCGTACATAAGAACCTTGGCGGTAGCAAGGGGACTGCCTTGAGCCCTTGTAGTAGCGAGCGCCTCGTCCAGCAGCTGGAGAAGCCGACGTGATGGGGATGTCTCACGTGGTCTCCGCACGCGGGTTCGGGAAGACCGTCAAGATCATGCACTGACGCGAGGCTCAGGAGCAGTTCGCCGGCGAAGCAGCGTGGGAGAAGGCGTGGGCGCACGTGATGGCGGCCGACCCCCAGCCGCAACTCATCGTCATTCCCCAGTCGCGGCCTCTGGAACTAGCCCGCGACTGGTTGAGCTTGGATGAGCCCCATCGATCCTGTCATATATGGACGAGCTGCCACAGATCGCCGCTCCACTCTCGCTGAGAACTTCTAATCTCGCCGAGAACTTCCCAACTCCCAGAGATGTCCAACACAATGGGGGCTGTTGCCGATCTAAGGGGGGTACCGGTGGCAGATCAAGAGTCGCCTCGAGTCCTACGGCTCACGTTCGAGTTCCACGTGCCTGTCGGCCTGCGCGTGAACATCCGCGGCGAACGCATGAAGGCGGCCGCGGCGGCATTCACCAGCGCCGTGCAAGCCCTGGCCAGTCAGGTGTTCCCATGGGCCTCCAAGATGAGGGTCCGTACCGAGTGGTCATACGCCTGGTACGACGACCAGCCCGAGCCCGTCCAGTTGCCGCCCACGGAGAAGAACACGCCCACGTCCAAGTAGTTGCCGCCGACTGGCCGGAGGCCGCGGAGCTGGTCGTCGCCTGAGGCCCGGGCGGAGCCCTTGCGGCAGAGATTCGTGAGGAGCTCGCAGCGCGGCTGAAGCGTGGGATCCCCGGCTGATCTGCTGGGGGCTCCGCACGTTTCCCCGCTCGGTCGTTATGGCCGGGCGGCGCCTTCGCTCGCCCGCCGTTCCGGCTCGGCTTGGGTTCAGACCCACTCGGAGTTCACTCGCAGGCCTGCAGCACGAGCTCTGGTCGACTGTCCGGTGCCGTACGCCACGAGAGTCACGGGCGCGCCGGCCACCGCACGGTCGAAGCCAGGATCTGCCAGCACGCTCCGTGGCTGGCCCTGACTGGGGTTTCGCGTCTGTCCGGCACGAATCTCGGCGCGTGCGCGTCCGCTTGCGAACGCGGACGGGGCCGGGGTTTCCCGCGGCCCCGTCCTTGAATGCGGCGTGGGTCAGGTCGTGGTCACCGTGCTGTCTTTGTGGTGCCGCTGGCCCAGAGGGCGCCCCCCTTGCCGGTGCCGCCGATCGTCTTGTAGACGACCAGGTTTCCGTCGTTCTGCATCACCGCGTACGCGCCGGAGTTGCGGTACGTGCCGGTGGACCACAGGGCGCCGCCCTTGCCGGGTCCGCCGGTGCTCTTGTAGACGACGAAGTTGCCGTCCGTCTGCATCACCGCGTACGCGCCCGGGTGGCCGTAGGTCCGGCTCGACCAGATGGCCGCCCCGTCACGTCGGCGGTACATCGCCAGGTTGCCGTCCGTCTGCATGACCAGGCGGGTGTAGGTGCCCTGCGTCCACCATCCGGGCTTGAGGGTGGTGCCGGAGTAGGTGGTCTGCGGCCGGGCGTAGGTGCCGCTCGCCCACAGGGGCGAGGTGCTCGCCTTCTCGTAGACGACGACGTTGCCGTCGTCCTGCACGGTGGCGTATGCACCCTGGTTGCCGTTCGTCCGGCTGGACCACAGGACGCCACCCGTGCCGGGGCCGCCGGTGCTCTTGTAGACGACCAGGTTGCCGTCCGTCTGCATTACCGCGTACGCACCGGGGTTGCCGCCCGTCCGGCTTGACCAGACGGCCTGGCCGGTGTCCTTGCCGGTCTTCAGGTACGCCACGAGGTTGCCGTCCGTCTGCATGGTCAGCGTCATCGTGGAGCTGCTCAGGCTGTGTCCGGGGGACAGGTACTGTCCGGGGTATATGAAGGCGCCTGCGGCGGGGGCGGGGGTCGAGGCGGGGATGTGCGGGTCGACGAGGTGGATGTTCTTCCCGCTGTCCACGTAGGCGATGCCGCCCTGGTACTTGTCGACGGCCCAGGTGACCCTGCGGTCGTCGGCGACCGGTCCGCCGAGCAGGTCGGCCAGGTCGGTGGTGGTGGCGATGTCGGTGTGTACGTCGGTGAGCGTCAGCTTGCCCGCCGTTGTGTCGTGCTCGACGACGAATCCGTCGCCGAGCTGGGCGAGACCGGCGGGCACGGGTACGTCCTTGCCGGTGGCCAGGTCCCACACGCCCGCCGGGCCCAGTTCTCCGCACGACCAGTACACCCAGTGCTGGGCGGCTGCCTGCAGCTCGCCGGGCACGCACCGCGCGCCCGTCGCCACGGTCTGAACGGTGCGCTGGGTGGTGAGGTCGACCTGGGTCAGTGTCCCCGTGGTGGACCCGGGAACCCACACCGTGGAGCCCGACAGCGCGGCGGCGGTGACGGGGCGGTTGAAGAGGACGTGGCTGTTGCCGCCCGCGTCCGCGTCACCGATGTACTGCTTGTTCGTCGAGCCGCCGTTGTAGACCACGTAGCGGCCCTCTGCGTCGACGAGGGTGCCGCCGGTGGCGCCGGGTGTGACCAGGTCCGCGCTGCTGTTGGGGGTCTGCACGGTGACAGCGTCGCCCTGAGCGTTGGCGTTGCGCCACAGCTGCGAGATGTTGCCGTCGCCGGTGGCGATGGGCGGGTTGCAGGTGGCCGCGGCGTCGCAGTGGGTGGGCGCGAAGGGCTGGCCGAAGCCCTGCTCGGGACCGTAGGTGGGCGGGGAACCGAGCTGCACGGTCCGGTCGTAGACGTAGTCCTGACCGCTCGATTCTCTCCGCACGGTGTACAGCCTCCCGCCGCCGAAGGCCAGACCGTCGAGGGAAGCGGGCACGGGAGGGTCGGAGTCCACGGCGGTCCCCGTCGGAGTGCCGTCCGGTCCGGCGGTGAACAGGCGGGCCGCCCAGTCGGTGACCGACGAGCCGCCCACAACCACTGCCCCGTTCGGCTGTTGCCTCAGAGTATTGAAGTTGACGTGGTCCAGGAGCGGGGTCACGGTGGCGGAGCCGGACAACGGCATCGCGTAGAGCGGGTAACCGAGTGTGTCGTCCGCGGTGAGCGGACCGCCGTGCGACACCGAGTGGGTGATCAGCAGGGAGTCGCCCGCGATGGCCAGGTAGCGCAGGGTGCTGGTGTACCCGCTGCCCAGCGGCGCTGCCGGGACCGGGATGGTGTTCTCCGGGCCAGTGGGGGCGGAGCGCGACACGACGTGGACCTGTCCCGCCGATGCCTTCCCGTCGGCTCCGTATGACGAGTACCAGGCAACGTACTTGGCAGACAGTACGACGTGAGCGGATGGGGCCAGCGGTCCCAGCACCGGCGTCACCGCACCGGTCGCCAGGTCCACCAGCGCCAACCGACCTTCAGGGGTGCCGTTGGTGCTGTCTCTGTAGGGGATTACCACCGAGTCGGCGTCCCCGGCGAGAACCGTGGGCTGCGGTGTGGCGCCCGCGGGCCAGCCGGTGACCGGTGTGTCGGTCTGCTGCCCGTCCGCCATGCCGAGCACATGAAAGCCCGTCACCGTTCCGTCCGTGGCTTTGGTGACTGTCAGCACGCGCGAGCCGAAGGTCCCCAGGTAGCTCTGGTCGGCGCCAGGGGTGATGGTGGTGGTCGTTCCGGAGTCCATGTCGTGCAGGTGGTACCCGTCGACCGCCGGAGTCGCCACGACATCGGAACCCGCGCCGGTGTACCCGGGTATCGGGTTGGTCCTGAGCCCGGGCAGCGGGATGTCCGGCCCACCCGCGTACTTCGTCCAGACGAAAGTGGACTGGCTGCCGGACTCGTGCAGGAATCCGCCCGTGCCGGCGAAGACGACGATGTCGTTGGGCGGGTTGTTCAGCAGAGCGGCCGGTATGACCGTCTCCGTGGGGGTGTCGGCCGAGGCCGTCGCCGCGGTCAGCGGCAGGACCCCCGAAGCGAGGGCGAACGTCGCGGCGACCGCGATGCATCCGCTCCTCAGGGTGCGTTGGACCACCCATTCCTCCTTCGCAGTGGGGCATGGGTGACATCCGGCCGACGACCGGCCGCCGAAAGTTCTGTGCACACCCGGTGGTTGAAGCCCGGCTGTCGCCAAGTGCCCGAGCCCTCGGTCACCATGGCCCCATGCGGAGGCGACATTAATGCACCCGGAAACCTTGGGGAACAAACGTTCCACCAAGTGTGCGCCCCTCCAGAGGTGTTGGCATCGAGGTGGTGGCCCCCTTCGGTCTTCCTGGTTGCTTGCACCCTTGGTGCAGGTCCCTGTCCGGCGGCGGTGGCTCGTCTGTCACTGTCGGTCGCTGTTGGTCGGCCTCGAGCGACCTCGCACGGTCCAGGGACGGCCCAGCCCTACATGCTCAGAGGGGGGCGGTCTTGCCCAGCGAGCGGCCCAAGGTGCTGATCACTCGGCCTAGCCGTTCGTTGGCTTCGTGAGGGAGCGCCGTCCGCCAGGCCCGTGCCGAGATCCCACAACTGGTCGAGGCCCTGGACGGGGACTTCACGCCCCACCACGCGTTTATGGTCCGCCACTACCTCGACCAGATCGACCACCTCAATGCGTCGGTCGCGATGTTCGACGTTCGGATCGCCGAACTGCTGGCCGCCCAAGAGCGCGACCTCGACCTGCTGGACACCATCCCCGGCATCAGCCGCTTCGCGGCCGAGATCGTCATCGCCGAGACCGGCGGGGACATGGCCCAGTTCGCCACCGCCCACCACCTCGCCTCCTGGATCGGAGTCTGCCCCGGGCAGAGCGAGTCCGCCGGCGTGAACCGCTCCGGGCGCACCCGGCACGGCAACACCAACCTCAAGCGACTGCTCGGGGTCGCCGCCATGGCAGCAGTCCGCAACAAGAACTCCTACCTCGCCGTGTTCTACCGCCGCATCGCCTCCCGCCGCGGCGCGAAACGCGCCCTGGTCGCCGTCATGCACAAGCTCGCCATCGCGATCTGGCACGTGCTCCACGACCAGGTCCCCTACCGCGAACCGGGCGCCGACTACTTCACCAAGCGCAACCCCGAACGCGCCATGCGCCGCATGGTCAAGGAAGCCAACAGCCTCGGCCTGACCCTCCGCTTCGAACCCATCTCAGCGGTCTGACCTCACACACTCTGACTTTTCGTGTCAGTAATCAGCCGCGGCCCGCAGAGCCTGATGGCCTCCACCGTGCCACATACCAGCAGCCCCTCGCAGCCTGCTGTCCCAGCACGGAAACCGCCGTCACGGTGCTAGCCGACCGTCTCAATTTCCGTCTCGTTCAAGCTCGCGCAACTCTCGCGAAGGCTCAAGCGCCAAGCCGAGCAGTGACCGATCGGCGCGGCACATGGCCTCCCTTCAGGCTGGGTGCGGGTCTCTGAACGAGGATGGCGACATCGCGTTCATAGCTGCTTCGTACAGCTACGCGGAGGTGGGCGCGGCCACGCGGTGATGGTGGCGGCGGTCGTGGACGCATCTCAGACGGTGCGAGCCGAGGACGGCCCCCGGTGACGGCCCATCGTGCATTCTTCGCCCGGGTTATGCGACCGGATGCACTGCGGCACGTCACGAACCTGTGTTCGATCACCCAAGGGTGCCGGGTGAGGCTGTCTGTGACGTGCGTAGCTGTCTCTACTGTCGGGTATCCGGTCCGTCGTCCTCATCCCGCCGGCGTTGCTCGAGCCAGCACTGAGCCTGAGTGTTCTGCCATATCACGCCGAGCCTGACCTGATCACGTGTCAGGCCGGTCTCACGGGCCAGGTCTGCCTCGCTGATCCCCTTGGGGTGCTGCCGCAGCGTTCGAGCGATCTTTCCTGCCCACAGCTCGGCAGGCATGAATGTCTGGTCCTCGTATTGGTCGACCAACGCCGCCAGGTGTCCGCGCGAGCACCCGACCAGGAGACGGGTCCCGTCCAGTCTCGGATCAACGGGATGAACCGCGGATGAATCCGGGACCAGCGCATAAAACGTGCGACCCAAGACCACCTCCCCGCAGACGTCGCACAGATCACGCAGAGTCCCGTTCTCGCCCCCACTCTCCGGAGTTCTGTCGATGCTCACCGGCTGCGCCCCCTGTCGGACGCCGCCGGAGGTCCGGACGCCTCCGAGTACATCACTGCGGCGCCCTCTGCCACCCACCGGTAGCGAGCAACCAACATGATGCGGTTGACGCTCTCGCGCACGAACGTGTCCACGGCGCCCTGGCCGGCTGGGCGTTGACGGACGAGGACGTCGTCGGGTTCCCCCTCGTTCGTGATCTGCTGGGCCTCCCCAGCCCAGGGACAACCCACGAACACGTACACCCGAGGAACCATGCCGGACATCCTGCCCAGACCAGCCAATCCCCTCTGTTACAGGCACGATGACCATGCAGAGGATCCGCCCGAAGGGACCACACGCCCGTCGCTCGGGTCTCGGCGCGGAGGGCGTCAGGACGCATAGGCAGAGGCGGCGCTGAGCGACGGCCTGCTCAGCGGCCTCGCAGAGATGGCGCCATCCAGCAGCGGGTCGGCTCCCAGTAGGCCCGCCTCGCCCCCTACGTCAGCGAGGGGGGCCCGCCCGGACCTA
This sequence comes from Streptomyces sp. NPDC002573, assembly GCF_042889625.1. Classification (NCBI taxonomy): domain Bacteria; kingdom Bacillati; phylum Actinomycetota; class Actinomycetes; order Kitasatosporales; family Streptomycetaceae; genus Streptomyces; species Streptomyces sp. NPDC002573. The sequence goes on from NZ_JBIARC010000044.1 coordinate 72,727, forward strand.
CCCAACCGTCTGGACAAACCCGGCGCGGCCAAACTTTCGGACCACCGCCGTGCCATTCGATGATGTCCGATTCGGCCACGTCCAACTCGTCCCAACCCACCAGCCCCGCGTATCGCAGAAACACCGCCAAATCGCGCAGCGAGTACGCCGTGCCCAAGATCCTGTAACCGGCACGTACCCGGCGACCGCCAGATCCGCAGGGCGCCTCCACGATCACGCAACGCACGGCCATGGCTATGGCTTCCCCCGGGCAAGGATCGATCGCATTCCGAGGAGGTGTGACCGAGGGTGACGGTGATCTCGCTGGTGGGTGTATCCCGGTTTCGGTATCCCGGATGGGGGCGGTCTGACCGCGACAGCGGGCTCAGTGGGAGCAAGTGTGGTTCGAGGCTGCCGAGACGTTCGCAAGGGGTGGCACCGCCGCCGGTCGCGCGGCGATTACGCGTCTCCGCTCAGTGCTGTACTGCGAGTCCGGGGCGGTGGCGCCGCATCGACTCCAGGACCGCCTCGGGCGGCACTGGCAAGGTGTTTGTGGCCATGTTGGCCGGACCAAAGCCGAGTCGTGCGTTCATGGACGTGGTGCTGCGGACGACCTTGGGTGCTCGAGCCAGATAGGCGTCCGGGTCGTGCAGCACCAGCTCAATGAACCGCTGCGAGGTGTTACGTACCCGCTGCTCGCGTATCTGCACGGCGGCTATCTCGTCCCAGCCGAACCGGCCCAGCCGCACGTGGTCCACTCCCGCGTCGGTAAGCACCAGTTCCGGTCGGTCGCGGAGCAGGCGCTGGGCGATGATCACCGAGCAGAACCCGAAGAAGGGCACGGCCAGCGCCCCCGCCACAGTCATCTTCACGGTGCTATGGACGACCAGGAAAACGATGCCCAGAGCGACGAAGACCAAAGAGCCGGCCAGCATGGCCCACACACGTCCCTTCGCGAGCGGATAGACCGTCGGGGGCAGCGGAACGCCGTTTGTGATCACGGGCTCAGACGATAGGACCAGAGCCCGCGTCGGCGGAAGCCTTTTCGCAGACCGTCTGGGGCCGTGGTCGTCCCGTCTGCCGTCGTCCCACAAGGGGCTCGGGGAGGACCCGACGGCCTGACCCAACGCGCTGATCCAATACGGAGGCCCCGGGCTGCGGTTCGGGGCTTCGGCCTGTCCACAGGTGGTCCCCACGGCTACGGTCAGAGGGGCCTGAAACGGGCTCTGACCTGCCGCGAGGCCCATCAAGATCATTACGTCGTCACTACGTGATCAGTCGCGACATACCTCCGACACACTCAGATGGCGGCCCAAGCCGAGCAGGCTGGCCACCCAGACCCGAATCTGGACCCGCGGACGTCCGACACGTCTCGAGGCGATGAGCGGCGCGGGGGAGCCAGGGGCACGCTGGATGGTGGAGGTGGGTTGCCGTGGCGCAAAACGAAGCCATCTCGCCCGTCGAGGACGCCGCAGTATTGGAAACTCTGTTCCACCAGTCCCCCACAGGCCTGCTGATCTTGGACACGAACCTGCGCATCCTGCGGATCAACCTCACCAGACCGGTCCTGCGCGCGGCGCCCCCTGAACAGATCGTCGGCCGACACCTCACCGACGTATACGACCTTTCCGCACCCGGTGAGGTGGAGGCGATGCTGCACGGCGTGCTGAAGAGCGGCGCGCCCGCACGAGCACAACTGGTGGGGGTGCGTCCAAAGGGCGCGCCGGGGCCGGAGTACCTGTTCTCCGTCTCGGTCTCTCGTCTGGAGAGTCCGCAGGGGAGGATTTGTGGCGTGCTGGGGGAGATGCTCGATGTCACCGAACGCGAAAAGGTAGCCGCCCGCGTGCGCGTTTTCGGCTCGGTGCGCGAGCACGTGGGACAGACCCTCGACGTGGTGGCCACCTGCCAGGAATTGGTGCAGGCGGTAGTGCCCGGCCTCGCTGACATCGCCGTGGTGGAAGTGGTGGACGCGGTGATACGTGGCGAGGAACCTCCGCCGAGCCCTCTGGGACGGGAGGTGCCGCTGCGCCGAGCCGCCTTCGGCCACAGCGGCGGCACGGAGCAGATTCAGGCACATCCGGTGGGTGACGTGCGGGCTCTACCCTTCACGACGCCTTACGCCCAGACGCTGGCCGACCTCAAGCCCCGCCTCGTCACCCTGGGCCCCGACACGCCCTGGCTGGTGGCCGACCCGCAGCGCGGCGAGGCGATCCGCGCATCCGGGGCCCACAGCCTCATCACAACACCCCTCACACTGCGTGGAACCGTGCTGGGGCTGCTGAGCCTGTACCGCGCCGATCCGGCGGACGCCTACGGCAAGGGCGACGTCACCCTCGCCAGTGCAGTGGCCGCTCACACCGCACTGTGCATCGACAACGCCCGCCGCTACACCCGCGAACACGCCATCGCCCTGACAATCCAGCGCCGCGTGCTGCTCTCCCGCCCTGCCACGCAGACCGCCGTGGAGACCGCGCACTTGCACGTGCCCTCCGAAGTGGGCGGAGGTGGCGGGTTCGACACCTTCGCCCTGCCCGGCGCCCGCACCGCGCTGGTGGTCGGCGAAGTCGCCAGCCAAGGCATCCACGCAGCCACCGCCCTGGGACAGATACGGACCGCCATCCACTCCCTGGCCGCACTCGACCTAGAGCCCGACGAGCTCCTTGCACGCCTCAACGACACCGCCATAAGCCTGGTCCAGGAATGCGCAGCTCTGCCGCCCGGCGACCTCATGCCGCTCATAGGAAGCTGCGCATACGCGGTCTACGACCCGCTCGCCCAGACCTGCACCATCGCCCTTGCCGGCCACCCCCCACCCGTCATCGCCCATCCCGACGGGACCACAGAGATCCCCGACCTGCCCGCCGGACCCCCTCTCGGCAGTGCTGAGGGACCCCCCTTCGCCGCCACCACGATCCCTGTCGCCGACGGCACCGTCGTCGCCTTCTACACCGCATCCCTCCTGCACACCTCCCCGTCCCCGGCCACCCTCCAACGGGTACTGGCCCACCCTGACCGACCACTGCAGGACCTATGCGATGACGTGCTCTACCGCCTGCGGAACGACACCCGCCACGGCGACATCTTCCTGCTCCTCGCCCGCACCCACCCATTCCCCGCCGACCAGGTCGCCACATGGCATCTCGAACAACACCCCAAAGCTGCCGCCACAGCGCGCACCCACGCCCAACTCCAGCTCAAACATTGGGGAGTGGATGAGGAAACCGCCTACACCACCGAAATGATCGTCAGCGAACTGGTCACCAACGCCGTCCGCTACGGCACCGCGCCGCTGCGGTTGCAGCTCATCAAGGACCGCACCCTCACCTGCGAGGTCCACGACGGCAATGCTCTCGCGCCGCGGTTGCGCCACGCGAAGACCATCGACGAAGGCGGGCGCGGCTTGTTCATCATCGCCCAACTCGCACAGAACTGGGGCGTCCGCTACTCCCTGGACGGCAAGACCATCTGGGCCGAGCAGACGCTCTGACCCACTCGATCAGTGCGCGAGGCAGGCCGAGTGCGACAGGACAGAAAACCAACGAGCTGCTGGACCAGCGTCTTGGGCGTCGAGGCCCGGCCGGCGGATCGTTCCAGGACCGCGCGCCGGTCTACAGGTCGCGGCTCTCCAGCGGCCGGGTGGCCGGGCCCTGCAGAACCTGCCCGTCGAGGCCGAACCGTGAGCCGTGGCAGGGGCACTC
>NZ_JBIARC010000045.1:0-74956 GCF_042889625.1 Streptomyces sp. NPDC002573
CCCGAGGCGCTGGTGGAGTCCGCGCTGTGGGAGGCCTCCCTCTTCGAGGAGCACGACTTCCGGGACATCAAGATCTCCGTGAAGCACAACGACCCCGTCGTGATGATCGAGGCGTACCGGCAGCTGGCGGCCCAGTGCGACTACCCGCTGCACCTGGGTGTCACGGAGGCCGGTCCGGCGTTCCAGGGCACGATCAAGTCGGCGGTCGCGTTCGGTGCGCTGCTGTCGCAGGGCATCGGTGACACCATCCGCGTCTCGCTGTCGGCGCCTCCGGTGGAGGAGGTCAAGGTCGGCACCCGGATCCTGGAGTCCCTGGGCCTGCGCCAGCGGGGTCTGGAGATCGTGTCCTGCCCGTCCTGCGGCCGCGCGCAGGTGGATGTGTACAAGCTGGCCGAGGAGGTCACAGCGGGCCTGACCGGCATGGAGGTCCCGCTGCGCGTGGCGGTCATGGGCTGTGTCGTGAACGGCCCGGGTGAGGCCCGTGAGGCCGACCTGGGTGTGGCGTCCGGCAACGGCAAGGGCCAGATCTTCGTCAAGGGCGAGGTCATCAAGACGGTGCCCGAGTCGAAGATCGTGGAGACCCTGATCGAGGAGGCCATGAAGCTGGCCGAGCAGATGGAGAAGGACGGCGTGGCCTCCGGCGAGCCGTCCGTCGCGGTCGCGGGCTGAGCCCCGGACGCCCTTCACGCGAGTCCCGTCACCCGTCGGTGGCGGGACTTCGTCGTACCTCCGCCCAGACGCATTTCCCCGGACTGCGCGGCTCAACGCCCCACCGCGCGGCCAGCGCCTCCACCAGCAGCAGACCCCGCCCGGACTCGTCGACCGCCGGGTCCCCCGGGGGCCGGTGCGCGGGGAGGCGCTCGCTGCGGGTGTCGGAGACCTCCAGCCGTACGCCGTACGGCGTCTCGACCAGCCGGAGGTGGAAGTCCCGCCCCGGCACATGCCCGTGCCGTACGGCGTTGGCGGCCAGCTCGGCGGCGATCAGGGTGACGGTCTCGTTGAGGGTGCCGTCGTAGGGGTGCCCCCACTCATGGAGCCGATGCGAGACGAGACGCCGGGCGAGCCGGGCACCCCGGGGACTGGACGTGAACCGCATCTCGAACGTGTGCGCGGACGGGATGCGCTTCGGCATATGCCAGTCGGGGGGAGTTGCTGACTTCATGGGGTTCACGCTCCCGCACGCTGCGTAGCGTTGAACAGCGGCTGAACCGCGACCGTCGGGCGTTGTACGTGGTCGGGGCGCGTCTGTACGCGAGGTGAGCCGTAACCGGTGCTGCGTCAGAGCGGTGAGGGGTGTATGAGCGACGATCAGGCCGTGGGGACGGGTGTGCCGCACATCTTCGGGCGGCAGTTGAAGAGGCTGCGGACGTGGGCGGGAATGGGGCGCGCGGAACTCGGCGCGCGTACGGGGTACTCGGAGTCGACGATCGCCTCCTTCGAGCAGGGGAGACGGATTCCGTCGCGCCAGTTCATCGGGCAGGCGGATGAAGTGCTGGACGCGCATGGGGTGTTGCTCGAGTTCGTCGAGGAGATGGAGAGGGCGCAGTATCCGCCGTTCTTCCAGGATGCGGCGAAGTTGGAGAAGGAGGCGGTTGCATTGCATTTCTTCGCCGTGCAGACGGTCCCTGGTCTGTTGCAGACGGAGGAGTATGCGCGAGCAGTGTTCGCCATACGGCGGCCTCCGTTGGACGAGTCGACGATCGAACAGCGCGTGGCGGCGCGACTGGCCCGGCAGGCGGTCTTCGTGCGTAGGCCGATGCCCGTGATCAGCTTCGTGATCGAAGAGGCGGTTCTGCGAAAGCAGTTGGGTGGACCGGCGGTCATGCGCGGGCAGTTGGAGCAGATCCTGCTCATTGGTGAGCGCCCCAACGTCGAGATTCAGGTCATGCCGGACAGTCGTGAAGAACATGCGGCACTTTCAGGTCGCTTCACCTTGATCGAGACAGCCAACGAGCGCAGGATCGCCTACGTGGAGGCGTTCAAGAGCAGCAGCCTCTTCATTGACCGGTCCACCGTCAGGGAACTGGACGAGCGGTACGGCGTTCTGCGCGCCCAGGCCCTGCCACCCTGTGAATCGCTGGCCCACGTAGAGAAGTTGCTGGGAGAGAGATGAACGCCCAAGAAGCGTCCGAGCTCGTGTGGTTCAAGTCCAGCTACAGCGACGGTGAAGGCGGCGAATGCCTGGAGGTCGCCCCCTGCCCCACCACCATCCACATCCGTGACTCCAAGCACGCCCCCGACACCGGTCCCACCCTCACCCTCCCGCCCGCCGCCTGGAAGGCATTCGTCGGGTTCGCCGCTCGGTGATCGTGCCCTTACCGGGTGCTACGGGGCGGCGCCCACGAGGTACGGCAGGTACAGTGCGGAGATCAGCAGACCCCAGGGTGAGGCATCCGCACTTGTTGACGCAGACCACCACCCGGGTCCTCGAACCGAGTGACCTGGACGCCGCACTCGCCGTCCTCGACCGCGAGCCGGTCACGAACGCCTTCGTGACGTCCCGGGTGCAGGTCGCGGGCCTCGACCCGTGGCGCCTGGGCGGCGAGATGTGGGGCTGGTACGAGGACGGCATGCTCACGTCGCTCTGCTATGCGGGCGCCAACCTCGTGCCGATCTGCGCGACCCCGCGCGCGGTGCGCGCCTTCGCGGACCGTGCCCGGCGGGCCGGCCGCCGCTGCTCCTCGATCGTCGGGCCCGCCGGGCCCACCGCCCAGCTGTGGCGGCTGCTGGAGCCCGGCTGGGGACCGGCCCGAGAGGTCCGCGCCCATCAGCCGCTCATGATCACCGACCATATGCCCGCCGACATCGCCCCGGATCCGTACGTCCGCCGCGTCCGCAAGGACGAGATGGAGACGATCATGCCGGCGTGCGTGGCGATGTTCACCGAGGAGGTCGGCGTCTCCCCGATGGCGGGCGACGGCGGGCTGCTCTACCAGGCCCGGGTCGCCGAACTCGTCGGCGCCGGACGGTCCTTCGCCCGGCTCGACGACCACGGCCGGGTGATGTTCAAGGCGGAGATCGGCGCGGCCACCCCGAGGGCCTGCCAGATCCAGGGCGTGTGGGTCGCCCCCGAGTACCGCGGCCAGGGCCTGGCGGCGCCCGGTATGGCGGCGGTGCTGCGCTATGCGCTGCACGAGGTGGCGCCGGTGGCGAGCCTGTACGTCAACGACTACAACACGGCGGCCCGGCGGACCTACCTCAGGGTGGGGTTCCAGGAGGTCGGCGCTTTCATGAGCATTCTGTTCTGAGAGCGGCCCGAGGCCCCGGTAGGCTCCAGTCATGCCGCGTACCCCCGACGACGTAGTGATCGGCCCCCTGGACCTGTCCGCGCGCGTCGACGAGGCGCTCGCGGTGCAGGCCATCGCGTTCGGGCTCGGCGCCGAGGAGGTCGCCGTGCGCCGCCAGATCGTGCTGCGGCACATGAACTACCCGGGTGCGCGTGCCCTGGGCGCCACCACCGTCGACGGACGGCTCGCCGGGTTCGTCTACGGCATGCCCAACGACCGTACGCACTGGTGGTCCACCGTCGTCGAGCCCTATCTGCGCGCCCAGGGGTACGACGACTGGCTCGACAGCTCCTTCGTGATCACCGAACTGCATGTCCATCCGGCCTACCAGAACCGGGGTATCGGCCGCGGCCTGATCACCACCATCACCGACGCCGCCGCCCAGCCGCGCTCGATCCTCTCCGCGATCGACACTGACAGCCCGGCCCGCGGCCTGTACCACTCGCTGGGCTATGTGGACCTGGCCCGACGGGTGGTCTTCCCCAGCGCGCCGAAGCCGTACGCCGTGATGGGCGCCCCCCTGCCACTCCGCCGCCGTTAACGGATTTCCACCGGCACAGCAAGCCCGGCTAACCTCCTAGCCATCAGCCTCCTCCCCGCGCGGTCTCGCCCGGGCGGGGGGATCCCATCGGCAGGAGTACGAGAAACCATGGCGAACGCACCGGTCCAGCGCATGTCCCAGTTGATGGCGAAGACGCTGCGCGACGACCCGGCGGACGCCGAGGTCCTCAGCCACAAGCTGCTGGTCCGCGCCGGCTATGTGCGTCGTACCGCCGCGGGCGTGTGGACCTGGCTGCCGCTCGGCAAGAAGGTCCTCGCCAACGTGGAGCGGATCGTCCGCGAGGAGATGGACGCGATCGGCGCGCAGGAGGTGCTGCTCCCCGCCCTGCTGCCGCGCGAGCCGTACGACGCGACCGGCCGCTGGGACGAGTACGGCGCCGAGCTGTTCCGCCTGAAGGACCGCAAGGGCGGCGACTATCTCCTCGGCCCGACCCACGAGGAGATCTTCACCCTGCTGGTGAAGGACCAGGCGTCCTCGTACAAGGACCTGCCGGTCATCCTCTACCAGATCCAGACCAAGTTCCGGGACGAGGCCCGGCCGCGCGCGGGCATCCTGCGCGGCCGTGAGTTCCTGATGAAGGACTCGTACTCCTTCGACCTGGAGGACGAGGGCCTGGCCCACTCCTACGCCCTGCACCGCCAGGCCTACCAGCGGGTCTTCGAGCGCCTCGGCCTCGACTACCGGATCGTCGCCGCGACCGCGGGCGCGATGGGCGGCTCCAAGTCCGAGGAGTTCCTCGCCCCCGCCGAGGCCGGCGAGGACACCTTCGCCGACTGCCCGAACTGCGACTTCGCCGCGAACACCGAGGCGATCACCTACGAGCTGAAGCCGGTCGAGGCCGACGAGGTGCCCGCGCTGGAGGAGATCCCCACTCCTGACACCCCGACCATCGAGACCCTCGCCGCCTCGCTCGGCGTCCCGGCCTCGGCCACCCTGAAGAACCTCCTGGTGAAGGTCGACGGCGAGATCGTCGCCGTCGGTGTCCCCGGCGACCGCGAGGTCGACATGGACAAGGTCGAGGCGCACTTCGCGCCGGCCTCCGTCGAGCTGGTCACCGTCGACGACTTCGTCGCCCGCCCCGACCTGGTGCGCGGCTACGTCGGCCCGCAGGGCCTGGAGAAGGTCACGTACATCGCCGACCCGCGCGTGGCCCCCGGCACCTCCTGGATCACCGGCGCCAACAAGGAGGGCATGCACGCCAAGAACGTGGTCGCCGGCCGCGACTTCGAGGTCGACGCCTACGTCGACGTCGTGGTGGTGCGCGAGGGCGACCCGTGCCCCAAGTGCGGCACCGGCCTCAAGCTCGACCGCGCCATCGAGATCGGCCACATCTTCCAGCTGGGCCGCAAGTACGCCGACGCCCTCAAGCTCGACGTCCTCGGCCCGAACGGCAAGCCGGTCCGCGTGACCATGGGCTCCTACGGCATCGGTGTCTCCCGCGCGGTCGCCGCGCTCGCCGAGCAGACCGCCGACGAGCAGGGCTTGTGCTGGCCCGCGGAGGTCGCCCCGGCCGACGTGCACGTGGTGGCGGCGGGCAAGGCGCTCCAGACCGAGCTGGCCCTCGACGTGTCCGGGAAGCTGGCCGAGGCCGGCCTCCGTGTCCTGGTCGACGACCGGGCCGGTGTCTCCCCGGGCGTGAAGTTCACGGACGCCGAGCTGATCGGTGTGCCGAAGATCCTGGTGGCCGGTCGCCGCTCCGGCGACGGCGTGGTGGAGCTCAAGGACCGCCGCACCGGTGAGCGCGAGGAGCTGACGGTGGACGAGGCGATCGCCCGCCTCACCGCCTGACGGTCCGCGCCCTTCTGCGCGGCGACGGCCGCCGGCCTCCGGGACCGGCGGCCGTCGGCTTCTCCCGCGGCTTCGGGACGGCTACAGCCAGGTCGCGAACTCCAGCAGCAGTTCCGCGTCCTGGGTGCGGCCCACCCGGCGGGCCCGCACCCCCGACTCGACCGCCCGGAACAGCGTCCAGCCGCGCAGCCGCTCCTGGTCCAGGTCCAGCGACTCCGCGAGCCGCTTCACCCGGCGGCGGGTGATCGACGCACCCGAGGGCGCCGCGATCAGGTCCTCCACCCGGTCGCGCACCAGGCGCGCCAGATCGAAGGCGCACTCGCCGACCACCGGGTCCGGGCCCACCGCGAGCCACGGCATCCGCTCCCCGGCGAGGATCTTGCTCTGGCGCAGGGTGCCGTGCAGCAGCCGTTCCTCGGGCGGGGCGGCGAGCAACTGCTCACGGGCCGCGAGCGCCGCCTCGATCAGCGGCGCGGCCTCGGGATCCGTCCGGGCGCCCTCCCGCATCGCCTCGGCCTGCCGCCCGGTGCGCCCGGCGACCGTCTCGAAACCGTGCCCGGCGGGCGGCTCGACCCACAGGCGGCGCAGCGTGCCCGCCGCCTCCAGCAGGGCCTTCGCCTCCGGCAGCGAGCGCACCGACATCTCCGGATGCAGTCGCTCCAGCAGCAGCACGCCCTGCTCGGCGTTCGCGTCCAGGAGCCGTACGGCCCCCGAGCCGTTCCAGTGCACGAGCGCCGCCCGCTCGCTCTCCGGCCGCGCCCTGGGCGGCGCCAGCTTCAGCACCGCGGGCGTGCCGTCCGCCTGCCGCACCAGCAGCACCAGGCTGCTGCGGCCGCCCGGTGCCTGCACCCGCTCCACGGTCAACCCGCGTAGATCCACGGCCTGCCGGATCAGCCCGGGCAGTGCCGCCAGCCACTCGGTGCCGCCGTCCCGGTGCGTCTCGCCCAGCGCCCGCACCAGACGCCGCGGCGGTTCGAAAGCCATGCGCGAGTTGTTCCCTTCCAGGTCGGCTTCGCACGCGTGCGAGATGCGCGTACGCCTACGTCCCGCGGCGCCGCTCAGGTCCGCGGTGTCACCGACGCGGTGGGGGAGGCCGCCGCCGCCCGCTCGGCCAGACCAGGGAAGGCTACGCTCTCGCCGCTCCAGCGCACCGCCCGCACCGCCGCCTCCCGCAGCGCCTCGGCCGCGGACCGCCGCCGCGCGCCCGTCGAGGCCCGCACCAGGTCCGAGTACACCCCGGCCACCCGCTCCTCCAGCTCGGCGGCGAGCCGCACGGCGGCGGCGGAGTCGGGGACGGTGAAGGGCAGCGCGTACCCGGCCGCGGCGGGCTCCGCCGTGCCGCCCAGGTCCCGTACCGTCCGGGCCAGTTCGTCCCGCCGGGCGCGGTGGGCGTCGTAGGCGGCCTGTGCCTCCGTCCGGCGGGCCCGCTCGACGCGCCCGCCGACGACACCGTAGCCGTAGACCGCGGCGTGCTCGGCGCGCAGTGCGGCTTGCAGGGCCGCCAGCTCCCCGCCGTCCTTCGGCGTGCTGTCGCTGCCGCTCATCTTCCGCCCTCCGTCAGCAGATACACATGGGCGGCGCCGGCCGCCGCCACGGACGCCATCAGCCGGGCCAGCTCGCCCGGCATGTCCAGCAGCGCGGCCGCCCGCCGGTCGGCCAGCGTCCGTTCGGCCGCGGCCAGCCCGGCGAGGGCTGCCTTCGGATCGGCGGGGACGGCGGACGCCGATTGGGACGCGGATCCCGAAGCGGACGGGGACGCGGATCCCGAAGCGGACGGGGACGCCGAGCTCCCGGGGTGGGCGCCGAACGCCTGTGCGTGCCGGACGGTCTCCGCGCACAGCGGGCCCAGCCGGGCCGCCAGTGCCGGATGGGCGGCGATCACGGCGGCGTAGCGCTGACCCAGCTCCTCGCTGTCGCGGGCGGCACGCGCGCGTACCCGGTCGGCGGCCGAGGTGCCGCGGCCCGGGCCGGTCGTATCGGCGGCGGCGGAACAGCCCGCGACCAGCGCGGCACCCGCGGCCGACGCGAGCAGACTCCTTCTGCGCAGACGGGTGCGCGGGTGCGGAGGGAACGGCACGGCAGACGTCCTCGAAGACCTCGTACGAACGGATGGGCGGCTGCCCGTGATCACCGTACCCGCGCACCGCCCCACTGATCGCCATCGGCTCGGGCCGGGCCGGAACCCCAAGGGTCCGGCCCCGCCCGCGGGTGGCCGGGAGACGGGGCCGGTGGACGGCAACACCCTCCGGGACCGGATACCCTTTGACCTGACACGCGACCATCCCACAACAGCACACGCGGCCGAGGAGTCACCCGGATGAGCACCACCCAGAGCGAGAGGCTGCGAGAACTTCTGGAACCGCTCGTCAGCTCCCAGGGTCTTGACCTCGAAGAGATCGCGGTGGACTCCGTAGGACGCAAGCGTGTGCTGCGCGTCGTCGTCGACTCAGACACCGGAGCGGACCTGGACCAGATCGCCGATGTGAGCCGCGAGCTCTCGGCGAAGCTCGACGAGACGGACGCGATGGGCGAGGGCGAGTACACCCTCGAGGTCGGAACCCCGGGCGCCGAGCGCCTCCTCAGCGAACACCGGCACTACGTACGGGCCGAGGGCCGGCTGGTGAGGTTCCAGCTGACCGAGGGCGGCGAGCTGGTCGCCAGGATTCTGGGGGTCGACGACGAGGGCCTCGACCTCGAGGTGCCGGGTGTGAAGGGCCGCAAGGCGACCACCCGCAGACTCGTCTTCCCGGAGATCGACAGGGCGCGCGTACAGGTCGAGTTCAACCGCAAGGACACGAAGGACATGAAGGAAGAGGAGGAGGCGTAGCCGTGGACATCGACATGAGTGCCCTGCGGGGCTTGGTTCGGGAGAAGGAGATCTCCTTCGACCTGCTGGTCGAGGCGATCGAGGCGGCCCTCCTCATCGCCTACCACCGCACCGAGGGAAGCCGCCGCCACGCGCGCGTGGAGCTCAACCGGGAGACCGGCCATGTGACTGTGTGGGCGAAGGAGGACCCCGAGGACCTCGAGGAGGGGCAGGAGGCGCGCGAGTTCGACGACACCCCGTCGGGCTTCGGTCGCATCGCCGCCACCACCGCCAAGCAGGTCATCCTGCAGCGTCTGCGCGACGCGGAGGACGACGCGACGCTCGGCGAGTACGCGGGCCGCGAGGGCGACATCGTCACCGGTGTGGTCCAGCAGGGCCGCGACCCGAAGAACGTGCTCGTGGACATCGGCAAGCTGGAGGCCATCCTGCCGGTGCAGGAGCAGGTGCCGGGTGAGTCGTACGAGCACGGCAAGCGGATCCGGTCGTACGTCGTTCGGGTGGCGAAGGGCGTGCGCGGTCCGTCCGTCACCCTCTCGCGCACGCACCCCAATCTGGTGAAGAAACTCTTCGCCCTGGAGGTGCCGGAGATCGCCGACGGGTCCGTCGAGATCGCCGCGATCGCCCGCGAGGCCGGCCACCGTACGAAGATCGCCGTCCGGTCCACCCGATCGGGTCTGAACGCCAAGGGCGCCTGCATCGGCCCCATGGGCGGCCGGGTCCGCAACGTCATGGGCGAGCTGAACGGCGAGAAGATCGACATCGTCGACTGGTCGGACGACCCGGCTGAGATGGTGGCGAACGCCCTCTCCCCGGCCCGAGTCTCCAAGGTGGAGGTCGTGGACCTCGCGGCCCGCTCCGCCCGGGTGACGGTCCCGGACTACCAGCTGTCGCTGGCGATCGGCAAGGAGGGGCAGAACGCCCGCCTCGCGGCCCGTCTGACCGGCTGGCGGATCGACATCCGACCGGACACCGAGCAGCCCGCCGACCGGCAGGGATGAGACTTCTGACCTCGGCCGGGGAATAGATCCCGGCCGGGCGTCGCTGAGATCACGACACTTTTTTACGCAGCAAGTGTTCGATTCTTGCCCCAAAGGGGTGAGGTCGCTGCGGGGAGGTAGACTTAAGCGTGTCTGGCCGGACGCATGCCCGCGCATGCCCTGAGCGCACCTGTGTGGGGTGCCGGGAGCGAGCGGCCAAGATCGAACTACTGCGCACCGTGGTGATCGAGGACGACTGCGTCCCCGATCCTCGCGGTACGCTGCCCGGCCGGGGTGCCTATGTGCACCCCGTGTCGGCTTGTCTCGACCTGGCGGTCCGCCGCCGGGCGTTCCCCAGGGCGCTTCGCGTCCCGGGACCGCTCGACATAAAGGCGTTGCGCCAGTACGTCGAGCAGACCGAAGGTTGCCGACAGCGCGCAGCTGAGCAGGTAACACCGTAAGACGCGCCGCGTGGATCCCCGTGCGGTCTGGTACCTCGCGAGTCGAAAGCAGGTCGAGATTGCGATGAGCACTCGATGAGTACGCGATGAGTACGCCCATGAACTAGCGACGGTCCGGCCGCAACCCGGACCTCAAAGGAGCGAAGTGGCTAAGGTCCGGGTCTACGAACTCGCCAAGGAGTTCGGTGTGGAGAGCAAGGTCGTCATGGCCAAGCTCCAGGAACTCGGTGAATTCGTCCGTTCGGCGTCCTCGACGATCGAGGCGCCCGTAGTACGCAAGCTGACCGACGCCTTGCAGCAGGGCAACGGCGGTGGCGCGAAGCCCGCCGCCCCCCGCAAGGCCGCACCGGCCAAGCCGGCCGCGCCTTCCCCGGCGCAGGCCGCACGTCCGGCTGCCCCGCGCCCGCCGGCGCCCAAGCCCCCGGCGGTCGAGCGGCCCGCGGCCGAGCGTCCCGCGGCCCCCGCCCCGGGCCCGCGACCGACGCCCGGTCCGAAGCCCGCGCCGCGGCCCGCCCCGGCGGCCCCGGCCCCGAGCACGCCCGAGTTCACGGCACCGCCGTCGGCTCCGGCTGCTCAGACGCCGCCCCCGGCTCAGGCCCCCCGTCCGGGAGCCCGTCCCGGCGCCCCGAAGCCCGGCGCACGTCCCGACGCGCGCGGTCAGGGTCAGGGTCAGGAGCGCGGTCAGGGTGCTCGTCCGGGTGCCCCGCGTCCCGGTGGCCAGGGACAGCGTCCCGGTGCCCGTCCGGCCGGTCCCCGTCCGGGTAACAACCCCTTCACCTCCGGTGGCTCCACCGGTATGGCGCGCCCGCAGGCGCCCCGTCCGCAGGGCGGCCCCCGTCCGGGCGGCCCGGGCGGTGCTCCCGGCGGCCCGCGTCCGCAGGGTGCGGGTCAGGGCGGTCCCCGTCCGCAGGGTGCCGCCGGTGGCGGTCCCCGTCCGCAGGCTCCGGGCGGTCCCCGTCCGACTCCGGGCTCGATGCCCCGTCCGCAGGGCGGTCCGCGTCCCGGTGGCGGTCCCGCGGGTCCGCGTCCGAACCCCGGCATGATGCCGCAGCGTCCCGCTGCCGGCCCGCGTCCCGGCGGCGGCCCCGGCGGCCGTGGTCCGGCCGGTGCCGGTCGTCCCGGTGGCGGCGGTCGTCCGGGCGGCGGCGGCTTCGCCGGTCGTCCCGGTGGCGGCGGCGGTGCCGGTCGTCCCGGTGGTGGCGGCGGTTTCGCCGGTCGTCCCGGTGGCGGTGCTCCCGGTGGTGGCGGCGGCTTCGGCGGTGGCGGCGGTGGCCGTCCCGGCTTCGGCGGTCGTCCCGGTGGTCCGGGTGGCCGCGGTGGCACGCAGGGTGCGTTCGGCCGTCCCGGCGGTCCGGCGCGTCGTGGCCGCAAGTCGAAGCGGCAGCGCCGTCAGGAGTACGAGGCCATGCAGGCCCCGTCGGTCGGCGGTGTGATGCTGCCTCGCGGCAACGGCGAGAGCATTCGCCTGTCGCGCGGTGCCTCGCTCACCGACTTCGCGGAGAAGATCAACGCCAACCCGGCGTCGCTCGTCGCGGTCATGATGAATCTCGGCGAGATGGTCACGGCCACGCAGTCCGTCTCCGACGAGACCCTGCTGCTCCTCGCCGGCGAGATGAACTACACGGTTCAGATCGTCAGCCCCGAGGAGGAGGACCGCGAGCTGCTCGAGTCCTTCGACCTGGAGTTCGGTGAGGACGAGGGCTCCGAGGAGGACCTGGTCGTCCGTCCGCCGGTCGTGACCGTCATGGGTCACGTCGACCACGGTAAGACCCGTCTGCTCGACGCCATCCGCAAGACGAACGTCATCGCGGGTGAGGCCGGTGGCATCACCCAGCACATCGGTGCCTACCAGGTCGCGACCCAGGTCAACGGCGACGACCGGGCGATCACCTTCATCGACACCCCGGGTCACGAGGCGTTCACCGCCATGCGTGCCCGTGGTGCCAAGTCGACGGACATCGCGATCCTCGTGGTCGCGGCCAACGACGGTGTGATGCCGCAGACGGTCGAGGCCCTGAACCACGCCAAGGCGGCCGAGGTGCCGATCGTGGTCGCGGTCAACAAGATCGACGTCGAGGGTGCCGACCCGACCAAGGTGCGCGGTCAGCTGACCGAGTACGGCCTGGTGGCCGAGGAGTACGGCGGCGACACGATGTTCGTCGACATCTCCGCCAAGCAGGGCCTGCACATCGACAGCCTGCTGGAGGCCGTGGTCCTCACGGCCGACGCCGCCCTGGACCTTCGGGCCAACCCGAACCAGGACGCGCAGGGCATCTCGATCGAGTCCCGTCTCGACCGCGGCCGCGGTGCCGTGGCGACGGTCCTCGTCCAGCGAGGCACGCTGCGAGTCGGCGACACGATGGTGGTCGGCGACGCGTACGGCCGCGTCCGGGCGATGCTCGACGACAACGGCAACAACGTGGCCGAGGCCGGCCCGTCGACGCCGGTGCAGGTCCTGGGTCTGACCAACGTCCCGGGTGCCGGCGACAACTTCATCGTGGTCGAGGAGGACCGTACGGCCCGCCAGATCGCGGAGAAGCGCGCCGCCCGCGAGCGGAACGCCGCGTTCGCCAAGCGCACGCGCCGTGTCTCGCTCGAGGACCTGGACAAGGTGCTCAAGGCCGGTGAGGTCCAGCAGCTGAACCTGATCATCAAGGGTGACGCTTCCGGTTCGGTCGAGGCTCTCGAGTCCTCGCTGCTCCAGCTGGACGTCGGCGAAGAGGTCGACATCCGCGTCCTGCACCGTGGTGTCGGTGCGGTCACGGAGTCCGACATCGACCTGGCGATGGGCTCCGACGCCATCGTGATCGGCTTCAACGTCCGTGCGGCAGGCCGCGCGGCGCAGATGGCCGAGCGCGAGGGTGTGGACGTCCGGTACTACTCGGTCATCTACCAGGCGATCGAGGAGATCGAGGCGGCCCTCAAGGGCATGCTCAAGCCGGAGTACGAAGAGGTCGAGCTCGGCACGGCGGAGATCCGCGAGGTCTTCAAGTCGTCCAAGCTGGGCAACATCGCCGGTGTGCTCATCCGGTCGGGCGAGGTCAAGCGCAACACCAAGGCGCGCCTCATCCGCGACGGCAAGGTCGTCGCGGAGAACCTCAACATCGAGGGCCTGCGTCGCTTCAAGGACGACGTCACCGAGATCCGCGAAGGGTTCGAGGGTGGTATCAACCTCGGCAACTTCAACGACATCAAGATCGACGACGTCATCGCGACGTACGAGATGCGCGAGAAGCCGCGGGTGTAACACCCCGCAGCGGGTGTGACCGCCGACGGAACACCGCCGGCCGACGGGACCTGGTCCCGTCGGCCGGCGTGCCGTCTGCCCGGGGCTTCGGCCCCGGCACCCCGCCCCTGGCCCGACGGCCTCCGGTGAAAACCCCGTCGAGCCGCCTCCGGTGTTCGTTGTACGGTTTTCGTGTCCCTGCCCCTTCCGGCGGCGGGGCCATCGATCCCGTACCGGCGGGTCATCCGGATCCATACATGTATGTGGGGACGCTGTCCTTCGACCTCCTCCTGGGCGACGTACGGTCGCTGAAGGAGAAGCGCTCCGTCGTCCGCCCGATCGTCGCCGAACTTCAGCGGAAGTACGCGGTGAGCGCGGCCGAGGTGGACCACCAGGACCTCTACCGGCGGGCCGGTATCGGCCTCGCGGTGGTCGCCGGCGACGCGGGGCACGTGACCGACGTACTCGACCAGTGCGAGCGGCTGGTCGCCGGGCGCCCCGAGGTGGAGCTGCTGTCCGTGAGACGGCGCTTCCACGGCGACGACGACTGAGCATTGAACACAGACAGGAAAGAACGGGAGACGGACCAGTGGCCGACAACGCGCGGGCGAAGAGGCTGGCGGACCTCATCCGAGAGGTGGTGGCCCAGAAGCTGCAGCGCGGGATCAAGGACCCGCGGCTCGGCACGCACGTCACCATCACGGACACCCGGGTGACGGGTGATCTGCGGGAGGCGACCGTCTTCTACACGGTGTACGGAGACGACGAGGAGCGGAAGTCGGCGGCCGCGGGCCTGGAGAGCGCCAAGGGCATCCTGCGCTCCGAGGTCGGGCGCGCCGCGGGCGTGAAGTTCACGCCCACCCTCACCTTCGTCGCGGACGCCCTGCCGGACACCGCACGGACCATCGAGGACCTCCTCGACCAGGCGCGCGCCTCCGACGCGAAGGTGCGCGAGACGGCCACGGGCGCTTCGTACGCCGGTGAGGCCGACCCGTACAAGAAGCCCGACTCCGACGACGAGACGGACGACACCTCGGCATGACCCAGCAGCACACCACGCCCGACGGCCTTGTCATCGTCGACAAGCCGTCGGGTTTCACTTCGCACGACGTCGTCGCCAAGATGCGCGGGATCGCCCGGACCCGGCGCGTCGGACACGCCGGCACCCTCGACCCGATGGCGACCGGCGTGCTCGTCCTCGGCGTGGAGAAGGCGACCAAGCTCCTCGGGCACCTCGCCCTGACGGAGAAGGAGTACCTGGGCACCGTCCGGCTCGGGCAGAACACCGTCACGGACGACGCCGAGGGGGAGATCACCTCCTCCGCCGACGCCTCCGGGGTCACCCGGGACGCCATCGACGCCGGGATCGCCAAGCTGACCGGTGACATCCTCCAGGTGCCGTCCAAGGTCAGCGCGATCAAGATCAACGGCGTGCGCTCGTACAAGCGGGCGCGGGACGGCGAGGACTTCGAGATTCCCGCGCGGCCCGTCACCGTCTCCTCCTTCACGGTGTACGACGTCCGGGACGCCGTCGCCGAGGACGGCACCCCGGTGCTGGACCTGGTGGTCTCCGTCGTCTGCTCCTCCGGGACCTATATCCGGGCCCTCGCCCGTGACCTGGGCGCGGAACTCGGGGTCGGCGGTCACCTCACCGCGCTGCGGCGCACCCGCGTCGGGCCGTACAAGATCGACTCCGCGCGCACCCTGGACCAGCTCCAGCAGGAGCTGAACGTGATGCCGATCGCCGACGCCGCCGCGGCGGCGTTCCCCCGCTGGGACGTGGACGCCAAGCGGGCCAGGTTGCTGACCAACGGCGTGCGTCTGGAGATGCCCGAGGAGTACGCGAACCGGGGCACCGTCGCTGTCTTCGACCCCGAGGGCCGCCTGCTCGCGCTGGTCGAGGCGGTCAAGGGCAAGGCGAAGAGCCTGGCGGTGTTCGGCTGACTCCGCCGGTGCCGGTTCGAGCCCGTGGAGCGGCGAGCACGGGGTTCGAGCCGCCGCTCCACGGTCCCCCCTCGGTTCCCCCTCCCAGAGGTCTATCCATCCCCCCTCGCCTATTCACCCCATCGAGCAGGCGCTCGGAGTGAACCGAGGGAGCGGAAGGGGGCGCGTTCGCCGCAAGATCTGTTCCGTTGATCACCAGCGGCCTACCGTCGGGCTCAGGCACGGCGGGGAGGTTCGAGCATGGCGGTACCAGGCCCTCGGACACGGGACGGCGGCGAGGCGGGGCACGGCACGGATTCCGCCCTTGTGAGGGTGTGCGACCCGGCCGGACGCCCTCGTGGCACCGGGTTCGCGATCGACCACCAGGGCACGCTGATCACCAGCCACGAGGCCGTCGACGGACTGGCACGTCTCGTGCTGCACACAGCGGACGGGCGCATGTGCGTGCTGGACGCCGACGCGGTGACCCCGCTGCCGTACGCCGACCTCGCCCTCCTGCGCACCGAGGGACTGGGCCTGGACCCGCTCCCCGTCACGGCCCGGGACCGGATCGAGGCCGGCACCTACGTGAAGATCGCTGCGGGCGGCTGGCGCGAGGCCCGGGTGCTCGACACGACCGCGGCCACTTACCGGGCCGCCGACTGCTCCCGGCTCGTCGAGGACACCCTGGAACTGGCGCTCGGCACCGCGGGCACCGAAGCGCTCCGCCCGGGCGGCGGGGCCGCCGGCGGACCGGTCCTCGACGCCGCCACCGGTGCCGTGCTGGCCGTGCTCGGCACCCGCCTGCACACGGATCAGCGGGCCACCGGGTTCGCCGTACCGCTGCGGGGGCTCGGACAGCCGCTCGACGAGTTGCTGGACCGCAACGCGCGGACCGTCCCCGCCCACGGGGAGGACCTGAACCTCGCGGGAGTCCTGGACCTCACGGCGAGGGCAGCGGGGACGGGCGTCCCGCCCGACGACCGCCTCACCGTCCGGCGTACGCGTCTCGTCGAGGAGTTCACCGCCTTCGAGCGGAGCGAGCGCGCCGTCCTGGCGCTCGTCGGCGCCCCCGGCAGCGGCCGTACGACGGAACTCGCCGCCCTGGCCGCACGGTGCGCCCGGGGCCCCGAGCCGATCCCCGTGCTGCGGCTGCGCGGGGCGGACCTCAGGGACACCGACTCCTCCCTGGCCGCAGCGGTGGCCCGGGCGCTGCACCGGACCGGCGGCGGTGGGCAACCTCTCGTCGAGGGTGAGCCCGGCGGAGTCCTGCCCGAACATCTCGCCCGGGTCGCGCGGGGCGCCGGGCGACCGTTGCTGCTGCTCCTCGACGGCCCTGAGGAGATGCCGCACGGTCTCGCCCGGAGACTCCCGGAGTGGACGCGGGAGACGGCCGCCTGGCTGCGCGGGACCGGGGCACGGCTGGTGACGGCCTGCGGGCCGGAGCACTGGGAGCAGGCCGGGACGCGGTTCCCGCAGGAGCTGCTGTACGGGGGGCGCGCGGGGGAGCGGGGGGCGCATCCGTCCGGTCCGGGCGGGTCCCACCTGGGCCCGGTGCCGGACCATCTGCCGCCCTGCGTGGCGCTCGGCGATCTCACCCCGGCCGAGGCACACGAGGCCCGGGCCCGCCATGGCATCCCCGAAGGCCTCCTCCCGGACCCCGACGCCCGGCACCCGCTGACCCTGCGCCTGCTGGGGGAGGTGCGCGCCGCGCTCCCGGACGCGACGGGCGGGCCGGACCTGCCGTGCGTGCCGGGTGCGGAGGAGCTGCCGTGCGTGCCGGGTGCGGAGGAGCTGCCGTGCGCGCCGATGGTGGCGTGCGCGCCGCCGGTCGACCGTGACTTCGTGTTCTCCGCCCATCTCGATCTGGTCTGCCTGCGCATCGCGGTGCGGCTCGCCGCGGAGAACGGGCTGCGCGGCACGGCCGTACGCCGCCTCGCGGCCAAGGTCTCCGGGCAGGTCCACGACGCCGCCCGCCGCAGCCTGGGCCCCGGACAGGGCGCCCTGGACCCCGCCGCCTTCGAGACCGTCTTCCCCTGGGGACCCGCCCCGGGCCGACGGCTCGGCAACACCGCGGGCTGGGCCTGCGCCGTACTCGCCGAAGGCCTGATCCAGCCGGCGGGCCTGGGCTACCGCTTCGCCCACGAGGAACTCGCCGACTGGCTCCAGGGCAGGCATCTCGACCTGGACGCCGCCTTGCACACCCTGGTGCACCGGTGCGTGCCCGGCATGGGGGAGCACCCGGTGTCCTCCCTCGCCGCCACGGCCGCCGCACGCCGTCGCGCCCGCCCCTTCCACCGGCCCGCCGTGGTGTCCCGTACCCAGCCCGTGCCGCACCATCGCATCGGCCCGGTCGTGGAGGCGCTGCTCCACCTCACCCGCCGGGAGGGCCCGGCCGGTCTCGCCCTGCGGCTGGAGGACCTGGTGCACGCGGTGGACGCGCTGCTGGAGCCCCGCCCCACGCCACCGGACGACGACGCGCTCTGGTGGGCCGCCCATCTGCTCACCGACACCCTCGTCCGGCTCACCGACGCGAGGCCGTATCTGCATGTCCTGCGCCTCCTCGCCGACCGCATCGTGCGGTGGCGGGCCAAGGGACGGCCCGTGCCCCGGGCGTTCGCACCCTGGTTCTGGACGGCGCTGCCCGTACCGGAGGCGGAACGTCTCGACCTGCTCAGAAGGCTGGTGACGGCGGACGAGCCCCCCGGCCGGTCCCGGCGGCCCCGGCCGGCCCGTGGTACCGGCCACCGGCAGCCGGACGGGTCCGGTGAGACCGCCCCGCCCCGGTACCTGGACGCCGTCGCCCGGCTGCTCGCCGCCGACCCCGTCGCCGTACAGCGCCATCTCACCCGCTGGTTCGACGACGAGCGCCCGCTGCCCGCCACCCCGCACGCGACCGTCGCGACCGCCGCGCAGGCCCTGCTGCACACCCACCGGCACCGCGCCCCGGACGACCTGCCCGAGGCGCTCGCCGACAGCGCGCACCCGCGCGGCGACGAACTGCTCGCGGTGCTCGCCGAGGAGGAACCGTCGGCCGTGTGCCGGGCCGTCGGGCGATGGGTTCGTGACGAGCGCCCCGCCCGCCGGGTGGCGGCGATGGCGTACGGACTGCGCGCCGCCCCGTACACCCGCACCGAGGCCGATCACGAGTTGCTGCGGCACGCCGCCTTCACCGTGCTCGCCCGCCCCGCCGACTGCGCGGTGCACGGCGGCGCCCTCGCGCTCCTCGTACGCGACCCCCGCACCCGCACCCGGCATCTGCCGGGAGCCCTCGCCCGGTTCGCCGCCGGTGACCCCCAGTTGCCCCCGGACGCCCTGGTCACCGCCCTCGCCACCCATCCGGAACCGGTGCTCACCGCGTTCCGCACCCGCCTGCGGCACTCCGGACCCGACACCGGCGAGACCCTGGGCGCCCTCGCCGACGCCGCCACACCTGCCCTCGCCCACCAGGTCGCCGCCCTGATCCGCGAGGCCGCGGCACAGGGTCCGCAGGAGGCGAGCGCCGTCGGCCCGGGAGCGAGTCTCGCGGAGCAGGCCGCCGTCCAGGTCGGCCGGCGGCTCGACCACGGCCCCGCCGCCCCCGCCGTGCTGCTGCCGCTGGTCGCCGGACTGCTCGACGGCGGTTCCCCGGGGCTGCGGTCCGCGCTCGCCGTGGTCCTCGGCGCGCCCGGCGTCGAGGAGTCCCGCCCCCTGAGGCACGAACTGCTCGACCTGCTGCTCACCCGGGAGAGGGACCCCGCCGTCCTCGACGCCCTGCTGCGGGCCGCCGCCGACGGGGCACAGGGCGGCGGGGAGACACACGCCCGTGTGGTGATCCACCGGGCGGGCCTGCTGCTGGCCCGCACCCAGGAGGGCACCGCCCGACTCGACCGCTGCCTGCTCGATCTCGCCCGGCGGGTGCCGGGCTTCGCGCAACTCCTCGCCCGCTGGCTGGCCGAGGCCCCGGCGGAGTGGGCCGCCGTGGTCGGCCCCGGCACCCGCCGCATGATCGAGGGCCTCGCGGCCGAGCGGGTCCCGGCATGACCGGTACGGGCGGTCCTGCGGGGCGTGCCGCCCGTCACAGCCACCATGCCGATGCGGGCCGAGAGCGCGCGGCATGGCACCCTTAGACCTGCGTACAAAGCAAACACGGACACGGGTTCGACGAGGAGCGGTCACAGTGCAGCGCTGGCGTGGCTTGGAGGACATCCCCGAGGACTGGGGGCGCAGCGTCGTCACCATCGGCTCCTACGACGGTGTCCACCGCGGACACCAGCTCATCATCCGGCATGCGGTGGAGCGCGCCCGTGAGCTGGGCGTCCCCTCGGTCCTCGTCACCTTCGACCCGCACCCCAGCGAGGTCGTGCGCCCCGGCAGCCACCCGCCGCTGCTCGCCCCGCACCACCGCCGTGCCGAGCTGTGCGCCGAGCTGGGGGTCGACGCGGTCCTGATCTTGCCCTTCACCACCGAGTTCTCCCGGCTCTCGCCCGCCGACTTCGTGGTCAAGGTCCTGGTCGACAAGCTGCACGCCAAGGCCGTGGTCGAGGGCCCCAACTTCCGCTTCGGCCACAAGGCCGCCGGAAACGTGGAGTTCCTCGCCGAGCAGGGCAAGACCTACGACTTCGAGGTCGAGGTGGTGGATCTGTACGAGTCCGGTGAGGCGGGCGGCGGCCAGCCCTTCTCCTCCACCCTGACCCGGCGGCTGATCGCCGAGGGCGACATGGAGGGCGCGAGCGAGATCCTCGGGCGCCCGCACCGGGTCGAGGGCGTGGTGGTGCGCGGCGCGCAGCGCGGCCGCGACCTCGGTTTCCCGACCGCCAACGTCGAGACCCTGCCGCACACCGCGATCCCCGCCGACGGTGTCTACGCCGGATGGCTGCACGTCCAGGGCGAGGCGATGCCGGCCGCGATCTCCGTCGGCACGAACCCCCAGTTCGACGGCACCGAGCGGACCGTGGAGGCGTACGCCATCGACCGGGTGGGTCTGGACCTGTACGGCCTGCATGTCGCCGTCGACTTCCTCGCGTTCGTCCGCGGCCAGGCCAGGTTCGAGTCGCTCGACGCCCTGCTGGAGCAGATGGCGGAGGACGTGAAGCGCTGCCGCGAGCTGATCGCGGCCGCCCAGCCGCCCGCCTGAACCCGACTTGTCGGGTTCGCTCGGTAAGCCCCCTGCCACCGCGCTCAGTTGTAGAATCCTCGCTGTCCGTAAGGTCGGTGGAACGGAGTGAACCGGTGGCGACCGAGCAGGAGAAGGAAGCGCTGTACGCCATGGACATCAGCGGCGTCGAGTGGGTCGGCTCCCCTGACGGTCCCCAGGACGAGCGGGTGGAGATCGCGTACCTGGAGGGCGGCGCCGTCGCGATGCGCAACTCCGCGGACCCCGACACGGTTCTGCGCTACACCGCGGCGGAGTGGCGGGCGTTCGTACTCGGCGCGCGCGACGGGGAGTTCGATCTGCGGTAGCACCGCGGAGGCGCACCGACACGTCTGTGGCCGCGACGCACGCGAACGCCGGAGGGCCGGCACTGTCACAGTGCCGGCCCTCCGGCGTTGCCGGCCGGTTCCGCGCCGGCCGGTTCGCTACTGCTGGGTCCAGCCGGGCGGGACGGGGCCCGGCTGGGGCTGCTCCTGTTGCGAAGCCTGGGGCTGCTGCCAGCCCTGGCCCGGCGCCGGAGGCTGCTGCCAGCTCTGCCCCGGTGCGGGCGGCTGCTGCTGCCAGCCCTGTCCCTGCTGGGGGGCGCCACCGGGCTGCCCGTAGGGCTGCTGGGGCTGCTGCGGGGGTGCGTACCCCTGCGGGGGCTGCTGGTACTGCAGGTTCGGGTTGCCGAAGCCCTGCTGGGTACGGGCGATGTCCTCGGCGATGAGCGCGGCGAGGTCGAAGTAAGCCTCGCGGGTCTTGGGACGCATCATGTTGAGGTCCACCTCGGCACCCGCCGCGAGGTGCTCGTCGAAGGGCACCACGAGGACACCGCGGCAGCGGGTCTCGAAGTGCGCGACGATGTCCTCGACCTTGATCATCTTGCCGGTCTCGCGGACACCCGAGATCACCGTGACCGACCGCTGGACGAGATCGGCGAACCCGTTCGCCGACAGCCAGTCGAGCGTGGTCGAGGCACTGCTCGCACCGTCCACCGAAGGCGTGGAGATGATGATCAACTGGTCGGCCAGGTCCAGGACTCCACGCATCGCGCTGTAGAGCAGACCGGTGCCCGAGTCCGTGAGGATGATCGGGTACTGCCGGCCCAGCACCTCCAGGGCGCTGCGGTAGTCCTGGTCGTTGAACGTCGTGGAGACCGCC
Organism: Streptomyces sp. NPDC002573; assembly: GCF_042889625.1. Lineage (NCBI taxonomy): Bacteria > Bacillati > Actinomycetota > Actinomycetes > Kitasatosporales > Streptomycetaceae > Streptomyces > Streptomyces sp. NPDC002573. The sequence continues at coordinate 21,329 of NZ_JBIARC010000045.1, forward strand.
GGGTCCACGTCGTTGGCGATGATCTCCAGACCCGAGGGCGCCTGCGAGGTGAAGCGGCGAATGTCCATGTAGCTGTTCAGCTGCGGGATCGCCTGCACCAGGTCACGGATGGTGGCACCCGTCTCGCGCCGCACCCGCCGGCCGAGGGTGCCGGCGTCGGGGTTGGCGTCGATCGCGAGGATCTTGTCCTGGCGCTCGGTGGCGAGCGTGGCGCCGAGCGACATGGTCGTCGTGGTCTTGCCCACGCCGCCCTTGAGGCTGATCACCGCGATCCGGTAGCAGGACATCACCGGCGTACGGATCAGCCCCAGCTTCCGCTGGCGCTCGGCCTCCTCCTTCTTGGCGCCGAACTTGAACCGGGACGGACCCGCGTTGTTCTTGCGGGCCTTGGGCTGGTTGCGCAGCAGCCGGTCGGAGGACAGTTCCACAGCGGCGTTGTAACCGAGCGGGGTGCCGGGCGCGGCCTGGTGCTGCGCGGCACCGGGTCCGGCCTGGGGGCCGACCGGGGCAGTCCAGCCCTGGTTGCCGTAGGCGGCGGGAGGCTGCGGGGGCGTCTGCTGCTGCGGCGGCACGGCCTGGGCCGGAGGCTGCTGTTGGGGCGCGGCCTGCTGCGGCTGCTGCTGCGGCTGGGCGGGCGGCTGCGGGTAGCCGTAGCCGTCCTGGGGCGGATAGCCGTACGCGACCGGTCCGGGCTGCGGCTGCTGCTGCGGCGGGGGTGCGGGCTGGGCGGGCGGCTGGGGGTAGCCGTAGCCGGCGGCCTGCGGTTGGGGCGGCTGAGGTTGGGCGGGCGGCTGGGGATAGCCGTACCCGGCGGCCTGCGGCTGCGTCGGCTGGGGCTGCGCGGGCGGGGGCGCCTGCCGCGGGTCGGCAGGCGGCTGACCCTGCGTCGGGAACGTGGGCGGTTGGGCCGGCCCGAACGAGCCCTGCGGCGGCACCTGATGCTCAGGCTGGGCGGGCGGCTGGGGGTACCCGTAGCCGGCGGCCTGCGGCTGCGGCGGCTGGGGCTGCGCGGGCGCGGGCGCCTGCCGCGGCACTCCCGGGACCGGCTGCGCGGGTACATAGCCCTGCGGCAGCGGCGGAAGCTCCTGCTCCGGCCGGGGTTGTGCCTGCGCCGGCAGGGGACCGGGGGCGGGCGGCGCCGGCTCCGCCTCCGTACGTGCCTCGGCGTCCGCGCCTGACTCCGCGTCTGTTTCCGCCGGTGATTCCGGCGCTGCCTCCGCCGTCGCGGACGCGGGGTCGGCGTTCTCGGCCGTGGGGGCGGCGGGTTCCGCGACGGACGGGGCGTCCGTCGTCTCGTCGACGTCCGCACCGGTCACGGACCCGGCGGAGTCGCCCGGCTCCGCCACCGCGTGGCCGCGCTCCTCCTCCGGCTCCTCGTCGTCGGGGCCGTCGCCGAACAGCCGCGCGGCCTCGGCATCGGCGGCGGCATGGTTCAGCTCGGGCATCGGCTGCTCGGGAGCGGCCTGCCGGGGCACGCTCGCCACGGGGGCGGCGGTCGGAGTCGGGGCGGCCTGGGCGTCCTCGTCGACCGGGCGCAGCACGGGGAAGCCGGGCGCGGCGGTCGGCTGCGCGGGGGGCTGCTGTTGCTGCGGCTGTGCGTACCCACCCGGCGCGCCCTGGTCCGGCTGGGGCGCGCCCGGTCCCGCCTGCTGCGGGTAGCCGTAGCCGCCGGGCGGCACCGCGCCCGCGGCCGCCGGGGGAGTGCCCGGCGCGGAGTGCTGCTGCGGGAATCCGTAGCCACCCGTCGCGTAGGGGTTCGCGGCGGGCACACCGTACGCGGGCGGCTGCGGGGCGCCCTGGGCGTACGGCTGTGCCGGAGCCTGAGGCGCCGGAGCCTGCGGGGCGGGCGCCTGGGGAGCAGGGGCCTGCGGGACAGGGGCCTGAGGCGGGGCGGCGTGCGGCGGTGCGGGAGTCTGCGGTGCGGCAGCGTGCGGCGGTACGGGAGCCTGGGGCGGGGCGGCGTGCGGCGGTGCGGGAGTCTGCGGTGCGGCAGCGGGCGGCGGTACCGGAGCCTGGGGCGGGGCGGCGTGCGGCGGTGCGGGAGTCTGCGGTGCGGCAGCGAGCGGCGGTACGGGAGCCTGGGGCGGGGCGGCGTGCGGTGCGGGACCGGGACCGCCCGGCGGCCCGGTGGGCACCCCGACGGCCGGACCGACCGGCGGTCCGGGAGACGGCGGTGGCGGCGCCTGGCCGGCGTCCCGGGGCCCGCCGGCCGGCGAGCCCCCCTGCGTGCTTTGGGCGTACCAGGCGGGAGGCGTGTAGACGATTTCGAACTCGCCGGTGAGGTCAACCTCTTGATCGTCCCCGTCCGAGGACGGGCTGCCGCCGTTGTACTCGGACCGATCGCTGTTCACTGCTTGCCTCCTGGTCAGCCACTGCTGCTGAGTTGGTCGTCGTCGCGGCCGGGCGGACCGAGTGGCGAGCCCCACGCGGCTGCGATCGTCACCGCATCACCAGAAGACTAATCACTCGCATCGCGGGAGGGAAAAGTGGCCGTGGGGGTGGCCGACCGGTAGTGCACCCCCGGGGACGACGAGCCGTCAGTCCATCCGGCGGGCCACGCCGAGAAGGCCCGTCTCCGCGTCCGTGGGCTCGGTCATGACGAACTTGCGGTGCTTGCGGGTGCACCACAGGGCGACGCCGTCATACAGCGTCGGCAGGGCCTGGAGCTGCTCGTCCGGGATGCCCAGAGTGTCCCGTACGACCTCGGTCTCCTGCGGCGAGATGCGCTGGATGCCCACCAGTTGGGCCTGGGCCAGCCAGCGCGGCGCGTGCTCGCTGACGAAGGGGAGCACCGTCACGACGGCCTGCCACGGCAGAGAGGTCACCCGTCCGCGCGGCGGACGGACGCCGCAGTCCCGGATCAGCACCACCGGGCTGGAGACCGAGGGCCCCTGCGCGGGCACCCGCCCCACCGGATAGACCGTCACACACTGCTGGCCGCCACCGGCCGCCTGCGCCAACTGCTGCCAGGCCCCCGGACGGCCGGTTTCCACGCCCACGCGTGCTCCCGTCGCGGCGGCGCGCAGGGCCAGCACCTGGGCGAGCCAGAGACCGCCCACGAGGACAACGTCGAACGGCGTCGGACGGGACAGACCGAGCACGGCCGGCTGCGACTCCGTGTCGGTGCCGATGATCACACCGTCGTCACCGATCGGCATGCTGACCGCGGCCAGCTCGTCGACGGTGACGACATGACGGTTACGGCGCGGTCCGCGCAGCCCGAATCCCGGGCTGAACACGCGCCGTTGCTCCAGCGGCGCCTGCGGCTCCGAGATGATCGGGATCATCCCGGTGTCGGTGGGCGAGGCCACATGCGCCGGCGTGCGCCCGGGGGTCCGGCCGCGCTGCCCCGATTCCATGGCCGAAGCGGGATGGGACATCAGTACGTACCTCCGAGCGGCAAAGTGGCGAGGGCTCCGGGAACCTGCTCCCGGTCGAGGCGCACCAGACCGACCTTCGCGGCGCTCGCGGCCCGCTCCAACTCCCGGCCCACCTGGCCGAGTTCGCTGTCACCGCGGGTGGTGATGCGGATGTGTCCGGTGAGGGAGACACCCCGGCTGCCGGCCCTGCCCAGGGTCACACTGAACGTGGTGGCGAGCACGGGGAGCGAGGTGAACCGCGTGACCAGCTCGGGCAGCGCCACACCGCCGCCTCCCAACTGCGGCCAGCGGGACAGCCAGTACGTGGTGTGCCACCGGTCGTCGACGCGCCAGCTGCGCACCGACTCGACCGTACGGCGCTGGGCCGCCCGCCCGTCCTGGGCGTGCTGCGCGTTGGCCCGCGGGTTGAGACAGCTGGACGTCGCGAGCGCCTGCACCAGTTCGTTCTCGTCGAGAATGGTCGCCTTGAAGCCGGCCCCGGCCAGCCGGCTCACCAGCTGGTCGGCCACCCGCAGCAGTGCGCGCTGCGTCCCGGGAACGCCGTCACCCCGGGCCTGGACCGCCTCCGGGCACAGCTCCGGGTCGAGCTTGAGTGCGACCCAGGTGAGCCGCAGCGCGGGCGAGCCGGACTGCGCCTGGAGAGGACCGTAGGACCGTACGGCGACCGCCTGCGGCGGCAGATGGGGCGCGGGCGCGGGCTGTGTGTGCTGCACGATCTGCGCGGACGCCAGCCGGATCCCGTCGACCTCCAGGGCCTCGTGGACCAGCCCGAGCGGCAGCTGCCGACCGGCGGACTCGGGGCGCAGCGGCTGGTCACCGGGCTGCACGAAGAGCACGGCGGTCAGGAAGGTGCCGTCGCCGATCATGCCGATCGAGCGGTTGTCACGGGACACGAAACGGTAGGTCCGCAGCGCCGGGTCGCACTCCACGGCGGGGGCCAGCATCGGGTCCGTCCCCGGCGGGACGGGCTGCTTGGCGTCGCGCTGACGGCGCCTCAGCGCGCGCCGCGTCTCGTACCACTCGGGCAGCGGCCGGTGACCCCGGCGCAGCACCGCCAGAAGCAGCAGCAGCGCCGCCACGGCACCGGCCGGAGCCAGCAGCCAGGAGGCGTCGGCGACCCAGGCGACCAGCATGACCGCCGCCGCCAGCTCCACCAGAACGAGCTGCGGCAGCCGTACCGGACCCATGCCGCCAGGGCTGGGCAGCAGACGCGGCGACGCGGCGGCGGGCGCCGAGGCCGGCACCCGTCTGCGGTCCGGGCCGTCCTGTTGCTGCTGTGCGCGGCCTCCGCGCCGAGTGCTCGTAGCGCTGGTCATCCCCCGGGACATCCCTTTCGCGAAATACTGGCCGTACGTCGGGCGGTGATCCTCTGCGGAGATCCCGGCGACGGGCCAGGGGCACCGATGGCCCACGTCATCCATGCGCGTGGCTCACGGTACCCGCTGCTGAACGCGGGGCGACACAGGGGACACCGGGACCCCGGACGGCCAGCCTGTCACGGACCGGCCCCGCATGGTGGTGCGCTGTGTGAGGCTCTGTGAAGATGCGGGGGCGGCCGCGCACCTGATGAACCGTCGCCCCATGGCGCAGTGCGATAGTAAATGCCTGCTCGGCCGTTGCGGCCCTTCGAGCACACAGAGCATGACAAAACGGGAGACCTGGGGACCATGGCAAAGCGTCGGGACGAGCTCGCCGCCTATACGTTCGCTCGCAAGCGCACCGTCGCGGCGTTCCTGGCACCATCGCCGGGAGGTTCGGACGAAGGCGCACCGCGCCCCATGCAGACGGTGATGCCCAGCCTGGCGATGGGCGTCGTACTGGTCGTGGGATTCATCGCGTGGGGCGTGATCAAGCCGTCGGCGCCGCCCGGCTGGGACACGCCCGGCGAGTACATCATCGTCGACAGCGACTCCACGACGCGCTACGTCGTCCTCGACGACAAGGGGGCGAACGGCAAGGCGACTCCGACGCTGCACCCCGTCCTCAACTACGCCTCCGCCAAGCTGCTCCTCGACAAGGACAAGGGCAGCGTCCTGGAGGTGCCCGGCAAGGAGATCGACAAGAGCGGCATCCCGCACGGCGCGACCCTCGGCATCCCCTACGCCCCCGACCGGCTGCCCGCCAAGGAGGACGCGGAGAAGGCGAAGACCTGGGCGGTGTGCGAACGGCCGGCCGCCGGCTCGGAAGACGCCATCGACCGTGCCGTCTTCGTCCTCGACGCGGGCGACGCGAAGTCACTGGCGAACTCCGGGAAGGTGGACGCCGACGAGGCCCTGTACGTCGTCGACTCCAAGACCAAACAGGAGTACCTGGTCGACGGAAAGGGCAACGCCTTCCTGCTGGGCGGCCCCTCGGCACTGAACAACACCACCATGGAGCAGCTGCGCGCCGCCGTCATAGGCACCACGGCCCGGCCGCAGCCGGTGAGCGAGCAGTGGCTGCACACCCTCAACGAGGGCGGGCTCATCAGCTTCCCGGACGTTCCGTCGGCGGGTCAGCCGACCTCGGTCAAGGGCCTGCCCCAGGACGCGGGGAAGGTGGGCCGGGTGCTCAAGGCGCAGGACGCGCAGGGCACGCAGTACTACGTCGTCCTCCGTGACCACGTCGCCACCATCACGCCCTTCGTGGCGAACCTGCTCAAGAGCTCGCCCTCCGCCAAGCTGGCGTACGGGACCGACGCGATCACCGACATCAAGGTCGCCACCCCGGACATCATCGCCGCCAACGGCGGCCAGGCGGAGGCCTTCTACGGGGACAAGGGCTGGCCCCAGACCGTTCCGCGGCAGGCCAACCCGGCGGCCACGGCGACCGAGCCGGCCCGCACCACCTCGTGCAGCGTCTACGACGGCACCATCGGCGCGGACAGGAAGCCGCAGCTGGCCGCCTGGGCCGGAACGGCGTACCCCGAGAAGGTCGTCGCCGACTCGCTGAGCGCCTATGTCTCCTCCGGCTCGGGCCTGCTCTTCCAGGAGGTCACCGGGGCGGCAGGGGGCGGCGGTGCCACATACCTGCTGACCGACACGGGCCTGCGCTACTCGCTCCCGTCGAACAACGACAGCTCGGCCACCGCGTCGTCCGCCTCCTCGTCCGCCTCCTCATCCGCTTCCGCTTCCTCGTCCTCGTCATCGTCCTCGACGGACGGTGCGAGCGAGACGGACAAGGCACGCACCCGGCTGGGCTACGAGAAGGTCTCCAACCCCGCGGTGGTGCCGCAGTCTTGGGCGACGTTCATCCCCAAGGGCCCGACTCTGGACACCGGTAGCGCGGCACAGCCGCAGGCCCAGTAGCCGCCAACGGGCCTGCAAGGGACTCGCGTTGACCCGATCGATCACGAAATCATCGCTCAGGTGTGTGAGCCGTGTAACTGATTGGTCTTGCCTGTGACTGTGTCACAGGCGGACGATAGAGTGTTTGCAGCACTCAAGGCTGCGAAGCCTTTTCCGGGTGCCTGGTGCAGGTTTCCCGGATCAACAACGACATGGGGGAAGGTTCACATGGCCGGCCAGTTCCGGGTAACAGAGGACGAGCTGACCAAGCTCTCCGGCGACATCAACACCGCGAACGGTCAGATCCAGGGCGAGATCCGCCGTCTGAACGGCGTCATCGACCAGATCGCGGGCGGCTGGCAGGGCCAGGCGGCCCAGTCCTACCGCCAGTTGCAGGAGCGCTGGAACGCGGACGCGAAGAGGATGAGCGACATCCTCAACGACATCAAGGAAGCCGTGGACTCCACGCGGAGCAACTACTCCGCTTCGGAAGAGCAGCAGAACTCCGAGATCAGCAAGATCATGTCCGACTTCGGCTGATCCAGCCGCGTAGGACAGCAGTTCTCACCTCTTTCCACCGTTTTCCTTCGACTCTTCCTGAAAGGGAACAGCGATGTCGATTCTCGTTAATTACGCAACCATCACCAACGCGTCCACGGACGTGCGCTCGACCGCGGGCCGCATCAAGCAGCAGCTCGACGACCTCGAGGCCGCGGTCAAGCGCGTCGCCAGCACCTGGGAAGGTGAGGCGCAGGAGGGCTACCAGCGCAAGCAGCGTGAGTGGGACCAGACCGCCGCGGACCTGCACGCCACCCTGCTGAAGATCTCCGCTGCGCTCCAGAGCGCGGCCGAGAACTACCAGGCGACGGAGAAGAGCAACGCCTCGACCTGGGGCTGAGCCGTCGGCGGCCCGAGGGACACGACATGAGGACAATCGGCCCAGCCGACGCCACGGCGTCCGCTGGGCCGACCCCGTCTCAAGGGTCGCGCACAGTAAGAGCCGTGAATCTTCACAAAGTCGGCACTGTTCCATCGATGCCGACGCATCTCCACACACACCGACATGACCCGGCTTCGAAGGAAGCAGGCAAGCCCTGGGGGCCTGAACATGGGGGGCACGACAGCCCGTTCGCGTAGGCGCGACAGCGAAACCCGCACACTGCGGCGGGCCTTCGGCGTGCTCGCAGCCACAGGAATCTGCCTCGCCTCGGCCCCGTCGGCAGGGGCCGCCCCGGCGACACCCACCCACCTCGCCGCCGGCGACTCCGCTTCCGACGACGACCCGGGCTCCGGCGCCTCGTCGACCGCCGAGTGCGTCTTCGGCGGCAACGTCATCAAGTCCACGCCCTGGTCCCTCCAGCGGATCCTCCTGGACCAGCTGCACGGACAGGCGACGGGCAAGGGTGTCACGGTCGCGGTGATCGACACCGGCGTCGACGACTCCAACGCGCAGCTGAGGACCGCCATGGCCCCCGGCGGCGGAGACTTCGTCGGCTCCACGGACGGCACCCAGGACGTCGAGGGCCATGGCACCCGGGTCGCGGGCATCATCGCCGCCCGCCCGCTCAAGGGCACCGGCTTCGAGGGCATCGCACCGGAAGCCAGGATCCTCTCCTTCCGCTACACGGGCGCGCAGGAGAAGCAGGGCAACTCGCAGACCATGTCCCGGGCGATCAGCGCCGCGGTGGCCAAGGGTGTGAAGATCATCAACATTTCCTCGGACACCGCCGACAAGCAGGACAACACACAGCTGCGCAACACGGTCGAGGCCGCCGTACGGGCGGGTGTCCTGATCGTGGCGGCGGCCGGCAACGACGGAGCCGACGGCCAGTCCGCGAACACCTACCCCGCCTCGTATCCGGGCGTCCTGGCGGTGGCGGCCTCCGACCGCAACGACGAACGCGCCTTCTTCTCACAGGCGGGCGAGTTCGTGGACGTCGCGGCACCGGGCGTCGGCATGGTCTCGACCGTCCCGAAGGGCGGCCAGTGCACGGCCGACGGTACGAGCTTCGCAGCCCCGTACGTCGCGGGCGTCGCGGCCCTGCTGAAGGAGAAGCACCCGAACTGGACGGCGGCCCAGATCGCCACCCGCATCGAGCAGTCCGCCCAACGCCCGGGCCGCGGCCCCAACCGCTACACCGGCTGGGGCGTGGTCGACCCGGTCGCGGCCCTGTCGGACGACTCCACGCCGGCCACCACCCCCCAACCGGACCCGCCCGCGGCGGCCCGCTCGGGAGGAGCCGTCCCGATGGCCGTCACGATGGGAGAGAGCGAAACGGACCGAGAACGCAGGATCGCCGTGTACGTCCTGGGCGTGACCCTGCTCCTGGTCCTGGTAACCGCGGGAAGCGGCATCGCCGTACGAGACTGGCGCACAAAACGAGCCGCCCGGGCCGGCCTGTCGAGCTAGACAAGACTTGGATTTGGAAACAGGGGAGAGGACAACGGGGTATGAGCAACGGAATGCGGGTCGATCTGAGCGCACTGGATGAGGTCATCCGCAAGCTCTGGGCGTTGCTGGACGACATGGACAAGGCGGGACAGACTTCGCGGTACAACACGGAGATCCCGATGGACGCGTTCGGGAATACTTGTACGTTCCTGGAGGCGGGGGATCTGCACTCTGCCCACCAGGACGCGAAGAGTCAGCTTGAGGGTGCGATTCAGGGACTTCACGGCCTGATCGACAAGTTCAGCACGAGCACCTCCAAGGTGAAGGACAAGTACACCGAGCAGGAGTACGCGAACAAGCAGCAAATGGGTGGTAAATCCGGGGGATCGAACGGTAGTTGGGGCGAGTAAGCCGATCGAGAATCACCTACAGAGGGGAAGCGTTCAAAATGTCCGGTGACAAACCGCTGCCGAAGCCAGTCATTGAGCAAGAGACCTGCATCGCGGGACGCCCTAAGACCAAGACTCAGTTCATCGACTACTCACTCAAAGAGCTCAAGCAGATGCTTGACGGCACCAACCCGGGGGCGATCGAGGAGGTCGGCCAACACTGGGGCAAGGTCAACGAGATTCTTGCCGGTGGTGACGGGGGTGGGATCGCCGGTTTGCTCGACAAGGCGGTCGACAACGTTCTGCAGCACTGGGAGGGTGACGCAGCCGGGAGTTTCGAGAAGAAGGCTCGCGAAATCGTACAGAGCATCCGAAATACGGCCTGGCACGCGGATCTCAACAGTTCCCAGATGGCCGATGCCGGCCACCAGTTGCGTACGTACAAAGAGCAACTGGACGCCGTCAAGGAACCCAGTACGATGGACAAGATCGGCGACGCTCTGAGTGACTGGCAGTGGGACGACGGCCAAACGGTGGCCAAGGATCTCCACGCAGGCAAGATGACTACCGCTCAGATCGCAAAGGCCGATGAAGGCAAGATTGGCGCTAGTCGAGAAGCCCAGCTCAACGGTGTTGCCGTCATGGAAAATCTGGGTGCTCAGTACGCACGCATCACGCGGAACCTGCAACAGAACCCGGTAAATAGCTCCGGCGATGGCAACATCAAGGAACCCAACCGCCAGGTGGAGTACCCGCCGCCGGTCACCCCGGGCGTCGTGGCTCCGTCCCGACCCAACAGTCCGGGATCTGGTAGCAAGCCGTGGAGCGCAGGCCCGACCACCAGCATCAAGCCAGCTCCAACCGTCCCCGAAGGCCGGGGCATTCCGGGAGTTCCCACGGTTCCCCGAGATCCTGGCATCAAGGGGGGCTCGCAACTCCCGACCGTTGGTACCAAGGTGGACGGTATCTCCCCGCTTCCGACTCCCGGTTCCGGCCCTGGAACCGGTGGATTCGGCGGCGGCAGCGGCGGTGGCGGCCTCGGCGCAGGTGGAGTTCAGTCCCCGGATATCGTAGGTCCCGGCGGCGGGTCGAACCTCGGACGCAGCGGGATCGGCTTCGGCGGTGGACGCAGCGGTCTGACCGGTGGCGGCGCGGCAGCAGGTCGTGGTGTCGGCGGCCGGGCTGGTATGGGCGGCATGGGCGCCGGCGGAGCTGGTGCCGGTGGCCGAGGCGGTGCTGGCCTCGGCGGTCGTGGAGCCCTCGCGAGGGCTCGTGGGGGTGTGGTCGGCGCGGCAAAGGGAGTATCGGGCAAGGGCGGTGGCGGCGCCGGCCTCCACGGCAGCCGCGGTGGATCCCAGCGAGGCGCCATGGCAGGCGGGGCGGGCGGCCGGAACGGCCGACGGTCCGAGGAAGAGAACACCCCGAACGAGCGTCCCGACTACCTGGTCGAAGACGAAGAGACCTGGATCTCGGAAGAAGACCGCAACCAGAACGTACCGCGGACGATCGAGTAGGTACATGGGCGAGTCGCACACAAGGAGCGTGCGGCTCGCCTGTAGTACTGGCGAAACCAGTCGTAGTTGAGTGAGGAGCAAGGAAGTGGGTTTCAAGCGAGTCTGGTCTACGACGGGAGTCGTGGCGTTGACGGGAGCTTTGCTCCTCACTACGGCTTCAACTGCCTCAGCGGACTACGTTAGAGATCAGCAATGGGTCTTGAATGTTTTCGCCGCAAATAAGGTTTGGGCACAATCTCAGGGCGACGGTGTGACCGTTGCCGTCGTCGATTCTGGAGTGGATGGCGGACACCCTGATCTGGCTGGGCAAGTCCTTCCAGGTAAAGACTTTACCGGCGGCGGGAATGCCCAAAAGGACCTGGTTGGGCACGGAACAAAGATGGCGAGCATTATTGCTGGCCACGGTCACGGCGCTGGCAATACCTCTGGTGTGATTGGGATTGCGCCGAAAGCCAAGATCCTACCTTTGCGTACTCTTCAGACTAGGACCGACAGGAATCTCGATGAAACCTGGGGCGCTGGAGTTCGATATGCAGTGGATCAAGGTGCGAAGGTCATTAATCTGTCCTTTTCTAACGATGGGGGCAAGACGCTAAGCGCTGGTCGTGAGGCGATCGCTTATGCGGAGGCGCATGATGTTGTAGTGGTCGCATCCACAGGAAATGACGGGGCTGCCGTAAATGAGCCAGCTGCGCTGCCGGGCGTTGTGGCAGTCGGCGCTGTGGATAAGGATGCGAACCTTTGGGGGGACTCGAACACTGGAAAGCAGGTAGTGCTTACTGCTCCTGGTGTCGAAATCGTTGGTGCAAATCCGACTAAATCCAATGGGTATGGTGTGGGCACCGGGACTTCGGAGGCTACAGCTTTTGTATCTGGTGCCGCCGCCCTGGTCCGCGCAAAATACCCCGACCTCACCGCCGGCCAAGTCATCAACCGTCTGATCAAGTCGGCCACCTTCGCGAATCACAAGGGTTTGAAGGCGCCCGACGAACAATACGGCTACGGGATCGTTCGGCCGTATTCGGCACTCACGATGAACATCCCCGCCGGCCCTAAGGGAAATCCTCTCGGCCAGCTCGATGCGTCCGGCTCCACTTCCACCGACGGATCCAAGGGGACTGGCGCTTCGACCCAGGCCGAAAAGAAGAGTTCCTCTTCCGGCGCCGCCCTCATCGTCGTTGGCGGCGTTGTAGCCGTCGTGATCATCGGTGCGATCGCCTTCGTGGTAATGCGAAACCGCCGTAACGGCGGCAACGGCGATCCCGGCTCCGGCGGTGGCATCTCCCCTCAGGGCTCGGGCTACCCGAACGCCCAGCAGCCTTATCCCAATGCGGCTCCCAACCAGGGTTACCCCGCTCCTCCGGGACAGTTCCCGCAGCAGCCCAACCCCTATACCCAGCAGCCCCCGCGCCAAGGGCAGTAGGGATTCGCGATTTCGCGGGGCCCGACTACGGGTTCGTCTACCTCGACAAGGCCGCGCGGCGGTCACTCCCCGGCATACTCGGAAGCAATTACACCGACGCCGGTCAATCCGGGAATGCGAAGGGATTTTCCTCAGTGGGTGCCATCGTCCTTGCCGTCGGTATCGGAGTCGTGATCTCCGCCATCGTCGTCTTCGCAATAATCCGTAGTCGCCGCAACTCCAGGACCAGTCCCGTCAACCCTGGGGTAGGAACCTACCCCCCTCATATGGGTTATGCTCCGCCACAGCCGGCCTACCCACCTGCTCAGCAGCCGTACCACTCCACTCCCTATCAGGGGTACCCCACCCCTCCGGGAACGCCCCCGCAGTATCCCAACCCCTACCTACAACAACCCCCGCACCAGGGCCAGTAGGCCGATTTCGCCCCTCCCCCAGACAGAGCTGAGCGCTCTAGGCTCTGAGAGGTTCAGGTGGGGTCAGATCAGTCATGAGAGACCTCATCAGCCGCGTGCCGCAGCACGCACCACCAAAATTAGGACAGTAAATGGCTGACGACGGTATCCCATATTACGAGCCTGAGGCGATAAGGACTCTTGCCCGCAAAATTGAGCTGTATGCATACGATTTAAGGGCGCATCTGAAAGAATTCAAGGGGAAAACAGGGGAAGAGTCGATTACAGACGGATTCGGTGTTCTCACGGAGTCGGAGGAAGTCACATCCGCCTATGTTGCGTACTCCGCGGACGTCGCCAGTGCCATGAAGGCCGTGCATGAGCATGTGGACAAGATCGCCGACGCTTTGCGGAAAGTGAACAGAGACACCGAAGTCACTGATGACAACCTCGCAGTCCTCTTCGGGAAGCAAGCGGATGGTGACCGGTGAGCGGCGGCGAGTCCGCGGCCGAGGAGATCATCGAACTCGGCATCGAAGTCATCAATCCCGGTGGGCGCCCAGAAGAGTTGGAAGCCGCGGCCAGGGCGTGGCGTAAGTTGCAGTCTGACGTCGAGGGCCTCGTCTGGAGCCTGGACGGGGAAGTCAAGAGGACTGTCGGGCACACGTGGCGTGGTGAGGCAGCGAACGCTTTTCAGGCTCACTGGGAGGAGTTCGCCGATGCCGTGTTGGACGCCACAAAGGATTTCGACGAAGCCGCCAAAGGCCTCGAGGACGCCGCCAAGGGCATTCGCGAGGTCAACGATGAGATCCACGAAATCTACATGGAGATCGGGATCTCCATCGGGGTCTCGGTAGGCATGTCGTTCCTGACGATGGGTGTCTCGGCCGCGGCTGGTACAGCGCGGGTGACCATGCTGGTCACGCGGGCCCTCGACGCCGCTGCGCGGATGGGCAGGCTCCTCCGCTTTATCGGGACCACATTCCAGAGGCTCTGCGGCATGGGAAAGACGGCGAGACTCCTCACTGAGGGAGCCCTCAACTGGGCGGGTGGCACCGCGGGCGGCATGATTACCAGCCAGCTGAGTGGTAAAGGCTGGGAACTCGAGACCAACATGATCGGGGGCTTGACCGGAGCGACCGTCGGTACTGCCGCGGGTGAAGCCGTGACTTCGCTGGGCGGTAGGGAGATTGTCAGTGGCATGGTCGGTGGTGCTGCTGGAGGAGTCTCGGGAGACTATCTGGACTCCCTGCGCAAAGGCGAGGACTTCGACATCAGGCAAGAGGCCGTCACCGCCGTCACTGGAGGCGCAGCCGGCGGACTCGGCAGCGGCGCAAGGGTGGTCGACAGGGGCTTCGATGACGTGGCTCGAGGCCTGAAGAACGACAATGACTTCGCCTACAGCGGGGACCGGCCGGAGCACCAGCAGGTCGGAACCGACATCGCCTTTGGTTCCGCCGCTCCAGTAGCGGGAGGCGTCTCCGCGAACACCGCGAAGGATGGGTTCGCCGGTGCGGACAAGAGTGCGGAACAAGCTCAGAAGGCCGCTCGGAGGGGCGTCGAGGGTGAGCACAGGTCGGCAACGGACCGGATTCGCGAGGACTTCGGGTGACGGCGCAGGCGGAAGGCACTCGCAGGCCTCTTAGGGCTTCATCCAGAGTCGGCGCGTGGTGTGGTGGCCTGGGGCTGATGGCGGCGACGCCCGTGCTGTGGCTGTGGCTGTTCGGAACGGCCCCGGACCTGCGGCAGAGTCTGGTTCTGGTGTCTCTCGGCGGAGCGCTGGTCTGCGTCGTGGTGATCGCGCTTCAGCACCGGTCGTCAGGGGGCCGGAGGCCGTTTGGAGAAGTCGCTGCGGCGCTGTGTGCTGAATCTGCCGACGAGGCACACGGCTCGACCCGGGAGCTGACCTCGGTACCACTGAACATTCCTTCGAGGCGAGGCCAGCAGCTTCGAAGCCTTGCCTGGGGAATCGGGATTTCCGCCGTGCTCGTGGGAGTCGTCGCCTTGGCTGCGGGGGCTCCGCAGAGGCCGGAGCTGGTGCAACGTATCTATTCGGCCGGAGGCGAGTTCGGAGTCGCACGAGCGGAGAAGGTCAGCGACGTCCGGCAAAAGTCCTCCAGTGGCAAGGACCCATATACCGCGACAGTGGTCGTCCGACTGCCTGTCAGAGCCGGCGACGAGCCGGTGTCGACAACGGTCAAGCCGACGACATATGAGCCGGTGCGTCCCGGTGACCCCGTGAAGGTGCTGTATTCGCCAGCACAGCCGCGGCTTGGAGCGGTGGCCGGGGACCAGCGCAGCCTTGGCTGGAAGCTGCGTGGGGAGACGATGCCGACCTACATGCGGTGGTTCTTTGTCGTCGCGCTGATGCTCGGGTGGTTCCTGGCCGTCAACCATCTGTCGGCGAAACACGGTTTTCGGGCGTTTTCGCGACTGAGCGAGAGAGACAAGGCCATTCGGGGCAGCTACGCGCGAACTGGGGGAGATTTCGGTACAGAAGGTCAGAAGCAGCCGCTCAAGGGAAAGTATCTGGAGATCCGCACGGATGCCGGATGGGCGCGCTTCTACACAGCTGCCAGCGAGAACGGCCTGCCAGAGGCGATGACGGGTCAGTCGTTGTGGCTCTGCTGGGACGCGCATCGGGGCGCGCGAGGGTCACGGATTTCTCCAAGCACAACGCCTGCGGCGATGGTGTTCGACACCGGCTTGGTGGTGCAGGGAATGATGAGCGTTGACCAGGCACGGTCGTTGAACGGCAGTGCGGTCTCTGTGGAGAAGCTGGGTTCTGCTGTGCAGGAGGATCGACCGCTCCGGCTGTTCGATCCGCGTTCTTACTGGCCTCTCTACATCGATCCGCTGGCGTTTCAGGCCTACGTCGTTGTCATTGCCTGCGCTGTCCTGCTGACGTTCGATGTGCCGACCGGATGGCGCTGGGCAGCGGGGATCGTTGGGTTCCTGGCGGCCTGCGGGGCCGCTGGTGCCGTCGTGAGCGAGGGGCGTACCACGCAGCGGGCTGCAGCGTAGCCGGTGATCGGGGTGCACCGGGCGGCCGACCGTGCAAAGCAAACTGGAGTCGGGCCTGCCCGACGTCGCGCGCAGGGTGACGCGCCAGGCATGGTCGGCGGCTCGCCGCTAGCAACGGAGTGCTGCCTACTTACCCCTTCCAGGCTTACGCGAGCCACGCTCAGAGACGGCTCAGGGGGTCGTCTCCGGTCGTATGGGGTTGCGTGAGGCGGCCAACGTGGCAGCCCACACCGCGTTGGGCGCGGCCATGTCCACGGCCGTCAACGGGTTCTCGGCGGCGGACGGGTTCCCTCCGGTGAGCGGTGGCTATGACCACCAGGCGGTGTAGCGGAGAAGGCGGGTCCGGACCATGGAGTTCTTCGGCGGCGGATACGGGCTCGAGCGCTTCCTCACGCGTTGCTTCTGTCTGGGCCTCGGATCGGTGCTGGTCTGCTGGTGTGCCGTGGTCTTCCTCGTCAAGGAAGAGGGCTGGCACTTCAGTTTTCTCGTCTGTGTTGTTCTCCCGCCGGTCGTCGCTTACCTGGCGGTCCGGGGCAGACGGGAGATGCATGCGGGGATGGCGGCCTCTGCGGCCGTGCTCGCCCTCGTCACATTGCCGTTGACGTTTGTGCTGGCGTCCCTGGAGAGCTCGTAACGGGGCAAGCTCGTCGTACGGCTGGAATGCCGTGGTGAGCACGTCGGCCCGGCGCTCCTCGTTTCCCTCGAGAGGCGCCGGGCCGCTCCTCATGCGAAGAACAGCACCAGCAGGCTGATGGCGAAGCCGATCACGCCTGCTGCGGTCAGGACGTAGATGGTGCGGAGCAGGCCTTGGCTTGCTGCCTGGCCGGCGCGGTGGACGTCGGAGGGGCCGCCGAAGGCGAAGCCGGTGGCGGTGAAGAAGAGGCCGATGGCGAGGGGGATCAGGGCGGCGAACCACCATGCGCAGCCGACGGCGATGGCGCCGACCCAGCCGTGGTCCTGCTGGTAAGAGGTGTCGCCGGACTTGCGGGCCTCGATGATGTGGCCGCGCGGGTAGAGGGCGTCGCTCTTGAGTTCGGCGTTGAGGTCATTGGCGCTGCCGTCGGCGGCGGTGAAGGTGCCGTAGCACCACCTGGTCTTGGTTCGCTTCCGTGAGCTGCTCGACGTGCTCGAGCGGTACTTGAAGTCGACAGTGCACGTCTGGACGGTGAGCTTGCCCGCTGTGGAGGTGGCGTAGCGATACGGGCCGAGGAAGGCGCCGAGGGCCAGGAGTACGAGGCTTACGAGGATCAGGCCCGCGCCGATGAGTCGGCCGAGGCCTGTACGTTCTTCCGGTCTGGCGGCGTTCGTCGCGGTGTTCCCGCGTATTTGTGTCATTGAGGGTTCCTCGGAATGGAATGCGGGCATCACAGGACGAGTGCGCAGACGAACGTGGCCAGAATGCCCAGGGCGAAAATGCCGCCCAGGAGGGGGCCGATGACGATGGGGGACGGCAGGCGCTGCCAGGAGGCCGTCAAACCGGGGCCGTTGCGGGTACCGAAACCGGTGAGGAGGCAGTAGATGCCGAATGCCGCCAAGGAGAGACAGAGCGCGAGAATCCCCGCGTCGCGTCCGGGGGCCCGGTCCTGCGGCTGCTCGAAGGTATTGTCCACGTGCATCACGGGGATTTCAGTCCCGGATTCAAGGCGTGATGAAGTGTTCACCACTACGTCTTGGTAGGTGGTTCCGCCGTGTTGTGCGGTCCAGCTCCCGGTGCAGCTGAATTTGAGTTCCCTGGTGCGCCTGTGTGTGCCGTAGTGGGTCTTCGGGTGTGTTTCGCATGAAGAAACCGTGAGGGTTCCGTCGGTGCCCTCGCTGGCGAGTTCGCTGCGCAGTTCCAGAATGGTCACCGCGGCGACTACCGCTGCTACGAGAAGCAGTCCCAATCCGAGGAGTCTTCCCGCCCACAGGCTCCCTGTGCTGCCGTACCGCGGCTGTGTCGTGACCACTGTCGGTCGTCCCCCTGGGTAACTTGACGATCTGTTGACCAGCTGATTCGCTGGGTCGTGCGGTGGAGTCTAAGGTATCCGTCTGTTGTTCTATGTGAACTGTGACAAGTGAACTACGGGGGAGAGTAATGGCGTTCGGGACATTCGACGTGGACACTGGTGTGCTCCGCACACAAGGGGGGAACTTCGTCGATCTCGGGGGTGATTTCTCGAATGCCTCCAAGCGGCTTGAGGACACCCTCGAAGGGCTTGGAAAGCCGTGGGAGGACGCGGACTTCGGGGAAGTCTTCGGCCAGGTCTACACGCCGATTCGCGACGGAATCCTGACATCGATGGGCAGCCTCGCGAAACGGCTCCAGCAGATCGGGCACAACCTGCAGGACATGGCGCATGGCTACGACGGGGCTGACGCGTCCAACAATGTTCTGCTGAACGGGATTTCTCACCAACTGTAATTAAAAGACGGGGCTATTGGCATGTCGCTCACACTGCCCAGCGAGCTTGTCTGGGTGCTCGACCTCCTTGGCTATTCCTGGCCCGAGGTCGATGAAGAAGCACTTCA
This sequence comes from Streptomyces sp. NPDC002573, assembly GCF_042889625.1. Lineage (NCBI taxonomy): Bacteria > Bacillati > Actinomycetota > Actinomycetes > Kitasatosporales > Streptomycetaceae > Streptomyces > Streptomyces sp. NPDC002573. The sequence continues at coordinate 39,617 of NZ_JBIARC010000045.1, forward strand.
TGAGGTCGCGGAGACTTGGCGGAATTTCGGGTCCGAACTCCAAGGGATCCAGGCGCAGGGAGAACGCTTCGCCGGCACCGTCATCGCGAGCAATATGGGCTCGGCCGTCGACGGATTCACCAAGGCCTGGGGTGCCTATACGGGCGCGAACGGCGAGGACAGGTACATCCCGGACGCGCAGACCGCGTGCGAAGTGATCGCTCTCGCCTTCGACGCGGCCGCGGTGGCGGTCCTCACGGCGAAGCTGGCCGTGATCGCGCAGCTCATCGCTCTGGCCGTGGAGATCATCGCGGCGCAGGCGGCGGCGCCCTTCACCTTCGGGCTCTCCGAGATCGGCGGACTGGGCGCGACGCAGGCCGCACGCGTGGTCGTCCGGGAGCTGCTGGAGCAGCTCAAGAAGGAGGTCATGGAGGCGATCACCAAGGCCATGGAGCACGCTTCCATGGACGCGCTCAAGAAGATCGCCAAGGAGCAGCTGGAGAAGGTCACCAAGGAGAAGGTCAAGCAGTACGCGAAGGATCAGCTGGAGAAGGTCACCAAGGAGAAGGTCAAGCAGTACGCGAAGGATCAGATCAAGGAGCAGGCCAAGCAGTTCGTCCAGGAGAAGGTGGTCGACGCCGCCAAGGACAAGGCCAAAGAGGCCGCGATCGGTATGGCGCAGAACATCGGTCAGCAGAGCATCGAGACCTACTTCGACGCGCGGTCGGGCATCGACCTCGGAGAGACGGCGGACGTCGCCAAGACGGCTGCCGGCGAGTACGTGGACGACCTCGAGAACGAGGCCACCGGGGGCGAAGGGTCGACCTTCGCCGACTACCCGGACGTGTCGGGGCACGTCGACAACGCCGTGGACAGCGCGACGGAGAAGGTCACCGGGACGATCGGGGATCGCGCACAGCGGGGTCTCGACGCGCTGACCGGACATGGTGCCCGCTCGACGGAGGGGGCCGGTGACGCTACGGACACCGACTCCGGTACGGGTTCCGGCTCCTCGCGTACCGCGCAGGCGTCCAACAGGGCCCCTGTCACCGCCTCCGCAGCCGGAACCGTAGGCACCGCTGGGGGCGCGCGGGATTGGGCTCGAAGCGAGTTCGGCTGACACCGGCGCCGCTTCTCACCGGGTGCACCGGGTGCACCCGGTGCACCGGATTGACGGCTCTACGCGTGATCCCGCGGTCGCCGCGTTCCCCGACATCAATGCCTTTTCGCCTTCAACGCCCTTACGACTTCACCGCTTTCACCGTCGACAGAGTCGACAGGAAGGACGTGCCGGACCCATGACCGCGAACCGGGAGATCCAGGACGAGGAGCTCATGGGGGTCGCCCAGGACCCCGACCAGGCCGTGCGGCTGGCCCGCTCCCTGCGCACCATCGCCGACGCGACCTCGCTCGACCCGACCCTGCGTGACATGGCGCGTGCGGTGTTGATCGGCCGCGTCGACGTCAAGGACGCCTTCCAGGACCCCCGCTACACCGAGGCCGTCTACCAGCGGCTCCACGAGATCCGTCGGGCCGCCGACAACCAGACGTACGCCGAACGCCAGCAGTCCAAGGCTCAGTTCGCGGACTGGGACGCACGGCAGCAGGCGGAGCTGGCTCGCGAACGTGCCGAGCGAGACGAGCCGGTGGGCGTCTCCGGCCGGGGAGAGCGGCTGTTCGGTGCTGAGGCTCAGCGCTGAGCCTTGGGGGCGAGGGTCCGGGGGCGGACTGCCCTCTACCGGGCGTGCCGGACAGGCGTGCCCAAGGGTCCTCCCCCGACCCCCGTTCCTCAGCGGGAGGCGCCGCGCGTGCGCTCCCGGTGTCCCTTGCGGTCCGGAACGCCCATGTAGCCGGCCTGACGCTCGATCTCGCCGAACCACAGCTGTGGCACCTGCTGCTGGATCGCCGTGACCACTGCCACCCGGGAACTGGCAGGGACGGGCAGGCGGTAGCGCAGCCGCGGGAGAGTGGGCTGCAGTGGTTCCTCGTCGCGGACCAGGGGCCACAGAACCGGGTCGTCGCGGTCGATGGGGGTGTTGGGGCACAGCTCGATGGAGTACATCCGCACGCCGCGCTTGCCGACCTTGCACCAGTACAACCCGACCCCGGCCAGGCCCTGCCAAGGGACAACGTTCTGAGCCTTGCCGTTGCCGACCCACAGCCCCGTCTCATCCACGCTCACGCTGGACCGGCGAGCCGCCCAGGTGGTGATCAGGCTGGTGACGCCGATGAAGCCCATGAACAGCCCGATGACGATTCCCCCGATGCCCTTGGGGCTCGGCCCAGCGTCCCCGAGTCCGGCGGTCACCACTATGCCGCCCAACAGAACGAGGGCACTGAGCGCCGTGAGCACGAACCCGAGGGGGATCATCCGCCGCGAGGCTCGCTGACCGGTGGGCACGACAGTGGCGGAGGGGGAGGGGGAGAGTTCGTCGGAAAACGGCATGGTGCGAAGTGTAGGGAACATGTCCACGTCTCAGCGGGCCGGTGTTGACGGCCAAGCGTCGACCAGGGCTCGTGGAGGGGCGGCGGACGACGGATGGTGGACGGCGGACCGGGGGACGCCGGTCAGCGGACGGCGGACGGCGCCCGGCGGCGAAATACGAGCCGAACCTCAGACCTTTGCGAAGCACAACGTCTAGTTGAGCTTCTGGCCAGTGCTTTGCTGAATGCCGCAGTCGTACTCCGACGAGCAGCGCATCTCCTTGCCGGGAATCAACTCGCCGTCAGGGCAGGTCAGACGAAGTAGCTGACCAGGAACGACCCCCCGGCTCCGACAAGCCCCACACCCAGCATCCCGATCACGATCGCACGCGTCACTCCCCGTCCCGCCGCCTCCCATGCCGCGTCGAACGAGATGCGGCTCTGGCCGAACGGCGCGTAACCGGTGGCGAGGCAGAAGACGCCGAGCCCCGTGAGGACCCAGCCGCCGAAGAAGGCGCTGAAGAAGCGCCAGGCGCGGTCCGTACCGCTCTGGACGTAGTCGCCGTCCACGGAGGTACCCGTCGTGGCCGCGCTCGTCTGCTGCACGGAGAGTTCGGTGCCCGGCGCGTACCGCTGTCTGACCTGCACCGCCGCTCCCGCGTCCGTGCTCTTGCCGTCGTCGGACACGAAGCTGCCCTCACAGCGGATGGGGCGTCGGTTCTTGCGGTGGCTGCGGGAGGCGTTGTTCGGGTAGCTCACCTCGCACTGCTTCACGGTCAGCGTGCCGTGCGTGCCCGCCCAACCCGCCAGGTACGCCCCCTCGTACGCGCCCCACCCGCTCAGGGCGAGGCCGGCGAGGAGGAAGAGCACGCCGCCCGCGCGCCCGAGGCGGCCGAAGGCTCTGCCGACGAGACCTGTAAGGGAACGGTCGACACCTTTGCCTTGTGCTGTGCCCTGCGTCTGAGCCATGACAATGAGGTCCTTCTCCTCGTCGGCCGATGGGGGGTCAGCATGGCATCCGTGTATGACGGGAGATACTTCGGGTGTCCGAGAGACAAGGGCAGCGAGGAGAAGCGACATGACCAGGCGACCCGCGAACTCAACGAATCCGCAGGGCTCTTCGCAGGAGCCCGGTGTGCTGGACGAGGCGCTCGAACCGGAACAGATACGTTCTCTCAACTCCGCCCTGCACAAGCTGTCCGAGACCGACGGTGTCGGCAAGGACATGCAGGAGGCGGCGAAGAGGCTGCTGTCCGGCCGGCTCGCCCTGCGCAGCGCCCTGGACGACCCCACGGTGGCCCACGCCCTGGGCGAGGGGCTGGGGTCCCTGCGCGGCCAGTGGGAGTCGCTCTCCGAGGAGGAGCGCGAGCAGATCAGGCACGGGGAGGCGCTGACGAGCGGTGACCCCTCCTCCGGGCAGTCCGACCCGAGGAGGGCGGAGGGTCAGTCCCCGCAGCCCGGGAAGAAGGGCCAGGCGCGGCACAGCGGTGGGTTCTCGCTGTACTGATGCGGGGTCGGCCCTGCCCGGTCAGAACAGCCCGTGCCACATCTGCTCGACGATCAGCGACCACCATGTGTCCGGGTTGCCCAGCGACGAGGGATCGATGGCGGCGAGCTGCTCCTGCAGGGCAGCCACCGCCGCTCCCGCCGCGGCCGGGTCCAGGCCCTGCATCCGCTGCCGAGTGGTGGAGAGCAGGGCCAGACAGCGGGCGAACGCGGCGGCCGAGACGTTGATGTAGCGGGCGTCGGCGGTGACCGGGTCCACCGCCCACAGCGCGCCGAGGCCGTCCGGTTCCGTCGTACCGGGCAGGCACTGCACCGCGACCACCGCGACCCCGTCGAACCCGATCCGCACCAGATGGGCCAGGGCGCCGATCTTCTCCTCGCCGGCCTGGCTGCGGCGCTCGCGCAGATTCGTGGCGACGTCGGTGAACAGGCCGCCGGCCGGAGGCGCGTCGGGCCGGTCGGCGGTGAAGAAGAGCGGCAGGTCGGCGGGGAGCCCTGCCCAGGTGAGCGTCGCCTTGGTGGTCTCGGGCAGCGGGCTCTCGGCGATGTCGTCGGCGGCGTGGCGACGTACGCCGTCCTGGCCGAAGACCTCCACGAGATGGTGGCCGAGGGCCACGTCACGCATCGGCTCCGCGAGCCTCACATGCGCGGGGACGGGGAGGCGGTGCGGGTGGGGCGGCGGCTGCTGACCGGCCATCCGGTGCATGATCTCGACCTGCTCGACCAGGGCGGCGATGCCCTCAGCGCGGTCCTCGGGACGGGCGCCGTAGTTCTGCGAGCAGGAGAGTTCGGCGTTGCGGAACTGATTGAGGAGCTCGGCGGTGTAGCCGCCGGGGAGCAGGCTGGGACGCAGGTCGGTGTGGATCGCGAGAACACTGCTCTGGGGGACGTTCATGCGCCGCAGCTCGGCCCAGGCCTGGTACTCGGCGGGAGGCAGGCCCGGACCGGAGGTGCGGAAGAGGGTGGTCTCCTCGCCGTTGGCCGGGTCGGTGTAGGTGATGACGGCGGTGTTGCCGGGACCGGTGACCGGACGGGCGTCCCCCGCCGCTGCCCCGCCCTGCGCGCCGCCGCCGTGCTTCTGCTGGTACATCCGTACGACCTCCTCGACCGGCGCCGAAGGCCAGACCGTCAGTTCGCCGGTACGGCGGTCGACGACCCCGCACGCGTCGCCGACCTCGGCGGGCGGGCGGCGCTCCCCGGTCACCGGGTCGTGTTCGGCGGCTTCGAGCGCGGCCCACACGACCCACCCCAGATCGAACTCCCGCATCCTGACCTCACGACGCGGCGCCGCCGAGCCTTCCGGGTTGAGCCAACGGTCGGCGATGGCGAGCGCCTGCTCCTGGCTGGTCACGGCGAAGGCTCCTTGGAGGTCGAGATCGAGTTCGAGTTCGAGGTCGATCGAGGGTGGAGGGAAGGAAGCGGGGAGAAGAGGGGAGGGCGGAGGACGGCTGCGTATGTCCTACGAGGCTATCGTCGCGGCCGCCGGGCGGATGTGGAGGGCCTTCGCCCCGCGCTCGGTGGCGACGACGAGGACGCCGTCAGGGGAGAGGTCGGCAGCGGTGAAGGGCGTGTCGGAGATCAGCGCGGCCACGACCTCCCCGCTCGCCCGATCCCAGACGCGCAGATAGTCGGCGCCCCGGCTGAGCCCCAGTGGGGCGGCGGCCCGTTCGTCCTCGGACGGGCGCAGGATCTGCCCGGGATCGATGTCGGCGAGGGGGTGGGGCCGGACGAGATCGTGCACGAGTACGGCGGAGCGGCCGCGGTTCGCCGTCTCGTCCGTCTCGTCGGCTTCGCCGACCCCGTCCGAGCCGCCGACCCCGTCCGAGTCGCCGGTCCCGTCCGCGCCGCTGATCTCGCCGGTCGCGCTCATCTCGATCTCCCCCATCCCCCCGACCGGACGCGCACCAGGAGTGTCCGCAGGTACGACAAGGACGGCGACGGGCGTGGTCGGCCCCTCGGGACGGGGGAGGCTACCGACGGTTACGGCGCTGACCCCGGCGACGGGCAGGCTCCACAGCGTCCGCCAGGGCAGCTCGAAGCCGAGCCGGTGGACGGCGTCGGCGTACTCGGGCAGCCCGTCTTCGACGAACGCGGTCTCGAGCAGGGCGGCGCGCAGCGCAGGCGGTACCTGGGTGCGCGTCAGCAGGGGAGCCGTACGCAGATACGTACGGGCCGGAGCGCCCAGTGCCTCCACGGGTACGGCCTCGATGGCGGCACGCAGTGACACCGGGTCGGCGTGCACGAACAACCCGGGGTCCGTGAGGAGTTGGGGCAGCAGGCCCGCCTCCAGGGTGTGACCGGCGATGTGGTTGCGTACGTACGGGTCGGCCCTGCTCCAGTCCTGCCCCGGCACGGCCTCCAGCAGCGCCATCGCGATCCGCGTCTGAGCCGCGCGGACGTTCGGCAGGCCGGCGCGGATCTCGTCGCCGATGGCGGGGTGCAGCAGCCGGAGCAGCATCCGTCCGCCGCCTTGCTCCTCCTCCGCCCGCTGCTCCTCGGGCTGTACGAAGGGCCCGGCGAGCAGCATCCCACCGGCGATGGCCTGACTCATGTCCTGTTCCGCGACCGCGCTCGCCAGCCGCCCCCACAGAGAAACGGGTATGCCCTCGGTCTCGGCCAGGGCGAGCGGAGCCAGCATCAGCCGTAGCGTCTGCGGATCGGCCCCGACCCGCCTGGCATGCAGGTCGAGAGCCTCACCGACGGAGGTCGGCAACCATCCCTCGTCGGCGGGATCGAAGCCCTCAGGCGCCATCAAGACACCCTGGACGGCGAGTTGAACGACCAGCGGACTCGTCCCCGCCCGGCGGCCGATGGCCGCGCCGAGGGCCAGGCGTGCGGCGGGATCGACCGTGAACGGCAGCTCGGGCGCTCCGAACTCCGGATTCAGCGCCGCCTGGGCGTGCAGCACCAGGACCGCCGGGTCGGCCCACTCCGGCTCGTCGAGATCGATGATCTGTACGGTGCCGGGCGCGAGGCCAGTCGCCAGTTCGACGGCCAGCGGACGCGGCAGCTCGGCCAGAAGTCGTACGGTCCCGGTGGCGGCGAGGGGCGCGAGCACCTCGCGTACAAGCCGCGCCGGCTCGCCTGCGGCCCGTACCGGACCGGCCCGGTCGACATCCGGCACGACGACCGTCACCGGCTCGTCGAGTGCCGCCAGCTCGGCGAACACGCCCTGCGTGCTCGTGGCGTCCAGCTCGTAGTGGTCGGCGAGCAGCCACAGCGCCTGCGCGGCGGTCAGCCCGTCGGGGGCAGGCACGGCCGGGGCCGGAAGTTCCGGGGGTACCGTCGACGGATCCATCGCGTCCAACGGCAGTTGCTTGCGGAACTCCGGCTCGCACAGCATCAGGAAGCCGGTGAGCAGCCGCGAGCGCCCGCTGCCGGAATCGCCGGTGACCACGACCACGCGCGGCGCGTCGGGCGCGGCCCTGCGCCACGCGGCGACCGCGCGCAGGGCGGCGGTCCGGCCGCCTATGTGGGGGTGCGGTGCGTAGTCCTCGGTCGAGCCGCTCATGGTTCCCCGTTCCCCGTCCTTCGCCTTCACGGTCGTATGTGCGTACGACGCCGATCTGGCCTCGATCCGGCCTCGATCTTAGGTGCCGACAAGGGCTATGCGTTCGGCTGCTGCGCCTGACGCTGACGGCGGTACAGGGCGATCGCGGCTTCCGTCGGGAAGTTGGGGACGGTCACGGTCTCACCGGTGTCCTTGGCGACCACGATCTTGCTGCCACCCGGTGACGAGGGCTGCGGCCGGCCTTCGGCGTCCGTGGTGGGCGGGAAGGTCGCGTACACCAGATAGCCGATGTCGAACTCGTGGACGTTCAGGGCGGCCGGGGTGCCGTCGGGCAGCTTCGGCTGGGCGTAGCGGCTGCGGACGATGGCGAGGGCTTCCTCGGGGGTGGTGGGGGGAGCCGCCGGGGTGTCCGGGGTCATGGAACGGGTCTCCTTGTCGTGGTGGTCGTATCGGGGCCGCTCATCCGCGAGTTCGCCCCGCGGCTGATGGCTGATGGCTGATGGCTGATGGCTGACGGCTGATGGCTGACGGCTGTCCAGGAACGGACAGGTGCTTGGGACGGTATCCCGAACCGGCGTCGGCCGACATGCCGGTGCCGTGCGAGGACTGTGTGGCCAGTCGGCTCTCGCAGGTCTCCGGCGGGGCCCGCCCGTAGACGGCGGGCCGGCGGAACTCCCCCTGTCACCATGCTCGTGGTGGCACGGGGGCTCTGGCGTGCCTGTGCCGTTCCGTGGTGTGCCCACGGATGCGCGTGTGCTTAGAGATAGGAGAAGTTGTCCTGGTCGAGTACGTGTCCCCAGGTCTGGGTTGCTGCGGCGGCCGGGTCGAGGGCGGAGAGCCATGTGGTGAGTTCGGGGAGCAGGTCGCACGGCATCGAGTCCAGCGAACGATTGGACCGTCGCAGGTGGGTGATCGAGAGGACGATGTCCTGGCTGACCGGCTACCGCAGACTCAGCCCCCGCTGCGAGCGCCCGTCCCCGCAACTACCTGGCCATTCCCGGTCTCGCCGCAGCTCTCTGCTGCTACAAGCGACTCGTGCGCCTCACCACATAGGACACGGTCTGAGTGACTGTGACCGGTGCGACGCCGGGCTCGGGGGCGCCGGTTCCTCGCGCGGCACGCACCATGAGCACTTCTCAGACGGGCAGCGCACCCTTGAAGCGTGAGTTGAGGGCTGCCGGGTGGGTGGTTGCCAGCCAGCCGTGGCCTTGTGTCCCGCTCGCCGGCATGAAGCCCACATCGACGGAGAGGTGACGAGCGGCCACGTTCGCGTCGGTCACACCATCCCCATCGGCCTGCGACGGGTCGATCCAGACCCTTCCTTCGATGTAGTCGAGTTCGAAGGGCAGGGGCTCTCCTTCCCACTCGGGATCTCCCCAGGTGGCGTGGCGGCGCACCAAGACGCCGTCTCGGGCGACACACCAGACGTGTGCGTCGTGGAACGTGTCGACGGAGTAGAAGTGGGCTTCGCCGCACTGCTCGCTTGCTTTCTCGGCCACGTATTCGCCTCCGAGATCGTCCAGGAACGAGTTTCCATACAGGAGGCGCCAGTTCCTGAATCCGGGTGTGATGAAGACGCGATGGGCCGTCTCGTCCTCACCGCGGGACGCCTCGACGGCAATTGAGTCGTGTGCGGACGTGGCTTCGGTTGCGGCCAGCCCCATGACGACGGTGGCTGCCCGGAGGTCGTGCAACCCGAGCCCCGCTACGACGGCGTCGAGCCGGTCCGCCGGGAAGGCCAGCCAACGGCTTTCCGGCGGCAGCGTCACCGGACGTTCGGACAGCAACTTGATCCGCACGAGCCGCTCGACGGCTCGGCGGTCAGCCTCGTCCAGTGCTTGTTCGCCAGACGAGTCGGCGATGACGCGCAGAGCCACGCTCCGCAGGCGTCCGGGGCCATTGCGCCGGATCTCTCTCAGTCGTTGTACCGCCTCGTCGCCCAACCGACTCAGAACGGACTCGGCGCGCAGGTATCGACTGTCCCGTGGTCCGAGGCGAAGGATGGGCAGCAGGTGGTCCACGACCTGGGCGCCGAGCGCCACCAAGCTGTCCTCTGCGGCGGCCCGACGACTGCGGTCCTCATCATTGAGATCGTGTACTAGAGAGTCGATGGTGTCAGGCATGGGCACAGCCTAGTGATCCTTGGGGCGCTGGCGAGCAGCTACCCCTTGAGTCTGTCCGGTGGTGACGAGTCGTCAATTGATCAAACCGGGGCGCAACTTACCCCAAATTCCATCGAGTGCTTCCATGTGTCGATTCATTTCAGCAGTCATTGCTAGTTCTTCTTTGGTTTTGGTGGCTTTTCGGATTGCGTCCTGTTCGTTGGCGACCTCGTTCCTCAGACGGTCCCTGGCTGCTCCCGTGGTCAAGTCGCTGATGTCTTTGAGGTTCTTTGGGAGGGCTGGCGAGTTTGGAATCAGTCGTTCACGCGTACGGCGTTCCAATTCTTCCTTGACTTTTTGATCCGACAGTTCATCAACTGCCGCCAGTGCCTTGGCCTTGTCCTGGATCATGGCCCCGCGCACGTGCACACCGGCCGGGTCCTGCCGATAGGTGGCACTGTAATGAATGGGAACGCCCGCAAGCCTTTTATCGAGGAGTACTTCCGAGCACTTCGCGTGCCCTTTTCCTTCGCCGCACGGTTCGCGTTCGGTGTAGAGCCCAAGGGGTTTGTACTGGGAGCCGTCCGGATCGACGCGCTTCAGCCAATCCATCAGGTGCTTCTCCGAGTGGCGGGGGCTTACGCCCGGCGTGTTGGCGGGAACGGACGAATCCACGATGTAGGTGACCTCGTGGTGTGGTGGAGGCCCCTCCACCTCGAGAACGGCGAAGTTCTTGTCAGTGAAGTCGGGGCCGTTTTTCCTCAGTGCCTTTGCTTCATCCTCCGGGAGTTTCTTGTACTCGGCGGATCGAAACAGCTTGTTGACTGCCATTCGATGTAGTCGCACACCGAGAGATTGCTTCGACATTTTGCCCCCCCGATCCTTTGTGCCTGGCGCTGGTTCGGACTCGCCCGGCTGACGGTAGGGGTGGGTGACAGACTCAGGGTTGCGGCCGACACTGTGCTGCTGGTGGAAGGAGAGGCTAAGTCTCGCCAGTGAGGCCACGACGGCCTGTTGCTCACCGCGCGAGAGCCGGTCGAAGCCGTCGAGGTGGTTACTCAGCTGCTCTCTGGTGAAGCGGCGCATGCCATTGAGGTCGTCAGGGTGTGGCTTGGCGCCAGAGGTCACTTGAAGTACGTGTGCGAGTTCACCTGAATCGGTCCACCTTTGAAGTTGGTGATGAACCCGGTCCAACTCGACGCGATGGACGTCCCGCTGCTCACGCAGCCTTTGCTGCAGCGCGTCGGGCTGGATGCCGTACTCCCTGGACTGCGCGGCTTCGGGGTGCTCATGGGTGCGTGACACGTCACTCTCTGGACCGTCGCGTGTGACGGAGTGACTGTCCCCTGAGGTATCGCTCGTGCCTCGGTCGTGGGGATTGGTATATGCGTGGTCGCTGGTCTTCTTCGTGTCCGTGACTTCAGTGGAGTCGACCGACTTTTTCCCGTTCTCAGGCTCGTGCCCGGTGGGCTCGCGGGGGGATCGGTGGCTCGGGGCGATCGATGGCTCGTTGGTTGTGGCGTGCCGCGTTGCCGACGTGCCCCGATCGGTCGTCGGGTCACTCGGTGCCGCATGGGACGCGCGATGTGCGGCGTCGGTCGTTACGGGGCGGTCGTCGGTGTTGCTGGGGCGCTCGGTCGGTGAAGAGCGCTGGTGTTCAGGGGTTGGGTCGCCGGCATGGGGGGTGGGGGTGTGGGTCTCGTCGGTTTGGGTGCCGGCGTGTGACGGCTGTACGGCGTCGTGTGCAGGCGGGGTGAGCCTGTCGCTCTCCGTCCGGTTCTTGTTCTCATCGGTGGTGTGCGGGGACCCGGAGTCCGGCTCCGCTGTGGCTTCGGACGGATGGCGTGTTGAGGGGCCGTCGGTCTTCGACGTGTCCGTGTGGGCAGGGCCCGGCTCGGCGTGCGACGGGCTTTCCCCGTTGTGGTTCTCCCCGTTGTGGTTGTCGGACTCGGTGTGGGGTGGGTTGTGCGGGGCGGTTTCGGCTTCCGAGTGGGGGGTGTTCTCTTCGGGGGCCTTCTTCGAGGGCTCGTCTGACGAGTTTTCCGGCTCGGGGGACTTGTTGTTCTCGTGGGGGGAGTTGTCGGACTCCTGGTGCAGGGTGCCGGTTCCCTCTTGGGGGTTGTTCGAGTCGTGGTGAGAGGCGCCGGTTTCCGGAGGGGGGGTGGGGTGGATCGGGTTGCGGTTGGCGTCCAGGGGGATGTGCCAGACGTGTTCCGCGTTGGGGATGTGGAGGGGCTGGTGGCTGACCTCTCCGCTCTGGGTGTCGATCCAGATGATGTTGCCGTGGTGGTTGACGGCGTTGAAGGCGTGGCCGCTTCCGCCCGGCCAGTCGACCTGGACGATGGCCGCGGCGCCGTGGCCGGCTTGCTGGAGGTCCGACGCGATGCGGTTGGGGGTTTCGGGGTCGCTGCCGGTTCCGGCGTAGGTATGCGCGGCGCCTGACCACCGGATCTGGTTCGTGTTCGCGTCGTGCTCGGGGGACCAGGGGTCGAGGTTGCCGTGTTGGTCGACGTCGAGGGTGCGAGGCGCTGAGACCTGGGGGTTTCCGTACCAGGTCTCCAGGAAGGAGCGGGAGCAGTCGGCGCAGTTGTTGCTGCGGCCGGGGACCTGGTTGCCGCCGTCGTTCTGGAGTTGGGACCAGTGGCCGAAGGGGTCCGGGAAGCGTTGCGGGGTGCCGTCGGGTTCGTGCGGCACCGCGTTGACCAGCGCCTGCTGGTCCTGGGGGTGTGGTTCGGTCAGGCCGCCGGGATAGTGGTCCAGGCCGTTGCGGATGGTGTCCAGGCTCTCCTGGTGCGGGTGCTGCTTGGGGGGCGTGCCCGGTTCGGTGTGCGGCGCGCCCGGTGGCTGCGGCGTCGCGGGGCCCGCGTGCGACGGCGGGGTGGAGGGCGTCGCGGCAGGGGTGACGGTGTGGATCGGGACGGGCGTCACATGGTCGTGCTGCCGGTCGTGGTCTCGGGGCTTGCCCGTGCCGGCTTCGGACGGCTGTGACGTGTGGTGCTGTGAGGCCGGCTGGTGCGGGGCGTTCGGGTGCGGAGGGGTGCCGGGTGCCGTGCCTGCGGGCTGGTTCGGCTTGTTGGGGGTGGGGCGGGGGCCCGGCTGGCTCTGAGTGCCGGGCGTGCCGGAGCCACGGGGGGTCTGGGTGGGGCCGGGCTGTGGCGAGGAGTTCGGCGTCTGGGCGTTGCCGTTCGCGTTCGGGCTTCGCTCCGGCCCGGTGCCGGTGCTTGTGCTGCTCGAGGTGGGGGGCGGGGGCGTCTGGTTCGCGGTTCGATTCGTGGGCGCGTTCGGGTCCGCGTTCGAGTTCCGGTTCGGGCTCGGGTCCGAGTTCGGGCTCTGGGTTCTGGTGGGGGTGCGGGTGTCGGTCGCGTCCGAGGTGTTCCGGGGTGCAGAGCGGTCGCCCGATGTGGTGCGGTCCTCTGGGGTGATGTTTCGAGGTGTGGTGCGTTCCTCCGTCCGCGGCGTGACGCGTTCGTCGGTGCGCGGGGTCGTTCGTTCGTCTGTGCGGGGCGTGGCCCGGTCGTCCGTGCGGGGAGCCGTTCGCTCGTCTGTCCGGGGCGTGGTGCGCTCGTCTGTGCGCGGGGCCGTTCGTTCGTCGGTTGGGGGTGTGGTGCGGTCGTCGGTGCGGGGAGCCGTTCGTTCGTCGGTGTGGGGCCTGGCGCGTTCGTCTGTGCGCGGGGTCGCTCGCTCGTCTGTCCGAGGCGTGGTGCGGTCGTCCGTGCGGGGAGCCGTTCGCTCCTCGGTGGTGCTCCGGAGCGGCGTTCGGTCGCCCGGTGTGGTGCCGGGAGTGTCGCGAGGTGTCGTGCGTCCGGGTGGGGTGTCCCGCGGTGCGGTCCGGTTGTCCGAGGCCGTGCCAGGGGTGCGCTGCGTCGGGATGCGGCCGTCTGCCGTACCACCGGGCGTGCGTCCGTCCCTCGTACCCGATGCCCGGCCGTCGCCCGCGCCGGCTGCCCGGCCGTCACCCACACCGGTTGCTCGGCCGTCGCTCGCTCCGGATGTTCGGCCGTCGCCCGTGCCGGATATTCGTCCGCCCCCCGCGCCGGATATGAGGCCGCCGCCCGCGCCGGAGGTACGGGCCTCCGGCGTCGCGGTTCGGGGTGTCCGGGGCGCGGCCGAGGACGTGGGGCTCGGGGTGGACGCGGGGCCTGTTCCCGTTGCGGAAGGGGCGGAGGGAGGATTCCTCGTCGGGGCGGATGAGGGGGTCGGGCTCGTGGGGCCTGCCGAGGAGGACGTGGTGCCGGGTGTGCTTGCCGTCGGGCGCGGGCCCGGGCCGCCGGCCGTGCTGGGCGGAGGCGTGGGCGAGGTCGGCATGGCCGGGCCGCCGTCCGCGCGGCTTCCGGTTCCGCCGGGGGAGTGGTCGGTGGGCGTCGGCGTGGGGGAGGCGTGCGACTGGGTGGGGACGCTGGCGGCCAGGCTGTCGATCGACGTGCCGATGCCACCGCCCGACGAGGGCGCGGCACCGTCGGACGACGCATGGGCGGGTGCGGCGTGCGGGGCCGGTGCGGAGAGACCGGAGACGGAGGAGTGGCCCGTGCCGGTGGGCGCGGACGTGCTCGGAGCTCCGGACGAGACGTCGGTGTTCGGCGCACTGTGCGAGGTTCCGCTGGGCGTGGGGTCGTCGAAGTCCGACAGTGACGGTGTGTGCCGTGGGGAGGTTATGTCCGGGGAGGAAGGATTCGGCGACCCGGAACCCGCATCGGAGCCGGAATCAGAACCGGAGTGCGAACCGGAGTCCGAGCCGGGGCCCACACCCACATCCGGCGTGTGAACATCGGTGCGCCCGGTGTCGGCGGAGATGTCGCTGCCTATGTTCCTCCCCGGACCCGAATCCGTGCTCGTACCCGAATCCGCGCTGTCCGAGTGCCCCCTCGTGGCCGAGTGCGTCGACGACGAGGAGTCGGACGAGGACCCCGAGTCCGTGTCCGAGTCCGACGACGACCTCGACGACGACCTCGACGACGAGCTGGAGTCCCCGTCACCGCCGTCCTCCCCGCGTCCGCCGTCCCCGCCGTCGCCGTGATCCGTCCCCGACGTGTGGTGGCCGTCGATGCGGCTGTCGATGGCGTGGTGGAAGCGGTGCCCGGCCTTCTGGCCCAGGTTGTCGCGTACGCCCTCGGCCAGGGTCTGGGGGGTCTGCTTGATGGCCTGCCAGCCGGCGTCCTTGCCGGCCTTCACGGTCTGGCCGAGGTCGTAGCCCTGCTGTGCGCCGAAGCCGACGTTCACCGTCTGCCGGATGAGGTCGGTGATGATCGCCTCGATGGCCGAGATGGCGGGTTCCTTCAGCGCCTGGACGATCGACTCCACGAGCGCCTCTTTGAGCTCGTCGAGGAGGCGGCGCACGATCAGCCGGGTTACCTGCGTGGCGCCGAGCGCACCGGCCTCGGACAGACCGAAGGTGAAGGGCGCGGCGGCCTGGGCGGCGGCGATCTCGAAGGCCAGGGCGATCAGCTGGGCGATCACCGCCCATTTGGCGAATTCGACGATGTACGCGCAGGCTTCCAGCACGTTTGCGATGGTGTAGGCGGCCTCGGCCGCGTTCGCGAGGTAGCCGTCGGAGCCGTTGCCGCCGTCGAACTTGGCGTAGGCCTTGGTGAACGCGTCGATCGACTCGCCGGAGTTGTGGGCCACCACGGTCCGGGCACTGGCGTTCGCCGAGGCGTGCAGGTCGGTGACGTCGTCGCCGAACTTCCGCCACAGGGTGGCGCACTCCCTGAGCTTGTCCTCGTCCGCCGTCGGCCAGCGGTAGCCGAGCATCTGGAGAACCCATTCGAGCTCGTCCGGCAGCATCATCGACACAGCGCACACACCCCCGTCTGCGACCGGCTTCCAACTCCCCCACCCATCAAGGGAGATTGCGCGTGGAACAGCCGTAGGCACAGCTTACGTACTGGCCCGCAAGCAACTTCAGAGGATTGCTGTCACAAATCTGTTGCAGGCCGGGTGGCTTGACCACGGAGAATCAAGCCCCTTCGCCAGGCAGATCCAGCCGCCTCAGGGCTACGGATCAGCCCTCTTGGCGACGACGCATGTGGTGCGGCCCCGTCGGCATCTCCACCTGGCCGTCGTACCGAGACGTGATGCTCTGCCAGGTGGCGTACTGGTCGTCCTCGTTGCGCTCGTGCCGTACGCCCATCTCGGTGAAGGCCAGTCCCATCCCCGCAAGCCGTTGCGCCAGGCTGCCCATCGACTGGTACATGCCGTCGCGCAGGCCCTCGTAGGCGACGCCGAACTTCTCGCCGATGTCGTCGTCGCCCCACGGCGGGGTGCCGTTGCCGCCTTCGAGTGCGGTCAGCCCGTTCTGGAGGCTTTCCACCGCCTTGCCGAAGTTCTGGCCCACCGTGAACATGTTGTAGCCCTCGGCCTTGAGGACCGAGGGATCGGCGCGCAGCCCGTCGTCGGCCACAAGTGCCCCCCGTGATTCGGCATTTGTTCGACTGTTCGACGGACCACCCTAGCGGGCGGGCCGGGGCCGTACCCACCTCCGGCCCCTCATCCCCTCCAACCCCACACACGCCGAAGGGGCGGCACCCCTCGGGTGCCGCCCCTCCGATCGCCGTGCCGGGCCCGACGCGAGCTCAGAACCGGGCCGGGAGCCATCCGGTCTGGATCAGCTGACCCCCGCGCCGCCGCGTGTGGAAGTACCCGCGGCCGGGCGGCAGTTGCGACGGGGTGATGTTGCCGAGCAGCGCGCCCTCCGTGCGGTCGCCGGAGAGCACGATGCCCTGGGCGCCCAGTTCGCGCAGGCGCTGCATCACCGGCTCGTAGAGCGACCGGCTGGCACCGCCCGAGGACCGCGCGATGATGACCCGCAGGCCGATGTCACGGGCGAAGGGAAGGTACTCGAGCAGCGGGGCCAGCGGGTTCATGCCCGTCGCCACCAGGTCGTAGTCGTCGACGATGACGAACGCGTCCGGGCTGCTGTACCAGCTGCGGTTGCGCAGCTGCTCGGGCGTGACGTCCGGGCCCGGCATGCGACGGTGCATCGAGCCGGCCAGGCCCTCCAGCGTCTCGGCCAGGGCGGGCGCCGACGCGCAGTAGCGCGACAGATGCGACTCCGGGACGCCCTCCAGGTGGGCGCGCCGGTAGTCACCCATGACGATCTTCGCCTGGTCCGGGGCGTAGCGCTCGGTGATCTGCTTGATGAGCAGCCGCAGCATCGCCGACTTACCGGACTCGCTCTCACCGAACACGATGAAGTGCGGGTCCGTCTCGAAGTCGACGAAGACCGGTGCGAGCGACGACTCGTCGATGCCGATGGCGACACCGCGCTCCGGGTGCTCGTACCCCTTGGGCAGCCGGTCCGCCGGCATCTGGGTGGGCAGCAGCCGTACGGCCGGAGCGTGGCTGCCCTGCCAGTTGTCGTTGACGCCGCGCACGAGGATCGTCGTGGCCTCCGACAGGTCCTTCGTGTCCGAGGAGCCGTCGACACGGGGCAGCGCCGTCATGAAGTGCAGCTTGTCCAGGCTCAGGCCGCGGCCCGGCATGGTGCTGGGCACGTTCTGGGCGACCTTGCGGTCGATCTCCGACTCGGTCGGGTCGCCGAGCCGCAGCTCGATGCGGTTCTGCAGCATGTCCTTGAGCGCGGGCCGCACCTCGGTGTAGCGGCTGGCGGTCAGGATCACATGCACACCGAAGCCGAGGCCGCGCGTCGCGATGTCGGTGACGGCCGCCTCCAGCAGTTCGTAGTCCATCTTGAAGGTCGCCCAGCCGTCGATGACGAGGAAGACGTCACCCCAGGGCTGGTCGGGCAGCAGCCCCGCGGCCCTGCGCTGCCGGTAGGTCTGGATCGAGTCGATGTTGTTCGCGCGGAAGTACTCCTCGCGCGTGTTCAGGATGCCCTCGACCTCGCTGACCGTCCGGCGGACCTTCTCCGCGTCGAGCCGGTTGGCGACTCCGCCGACATGCGCCAGCTCCTCCATCGCGATCAGACCGCCACCGCCGAAGTCCAGGCAGTAGAACTGCACTTCGGTGGGTGTGTGGGTGAGCGCGAACGACGAGATGAGCGTGCGCAGCAGCGTCGACTTGCCGGACTGCGGACCGCCGATGAACAGACCGTGGCCCGCACCGCCGGAGAAGTCCCGGTACAGCACGTCGCGGCGCTGCTCGAACGGCTTGTCCACCAGACCGACCGGCACATTGAGCCGGCCGAGCGCCGTGTACTCGGGCGCGGTCAGGCCGCGCTCCGGGGTGACGGCCAGCTGGGGGAGCAGCTGCTCCAGCGAGGGCGCCTCCTCCAGCGGGGGCAGCCACACCTGGTGCGCGGGCGGTCCCTGGTTGACCATCCGGCCCACGATGACGTCCAGGACGGTGTCGGCGAGCGCGTCGTCCACGCCGCTGTCGGCCTCCGGCTCCTCGACCACCGGCTGCACGGGCAGCGCCACATGCTCCGCCGTGAACAGCGCGGGCCGCAGCTGGGTGGAGCGGTTCACCCGGGACGGGCCCTCGCCATGGTAGGCCCCCGACACATACGCGGCCTTGAAACGGACCATGGTGTCGGTGTCGTAGCGCAGATAGCCCGAGCCGGGGATCGACGGCAGGTGGTAGGCGTCCGGGACGCCGATCGCGGTACGGGACTCGGCGGCGGAGAAGGTGCGCAGACCGATCCGGTACGACAGATAGGTGTCCAGGCCGCGCAGCTTGCCCTCCTCAAGACGCTGCGAGGCCAGCAGCAGGTGCACACCCAGCGAACGGCCGATACGGCCGATCTGGATGAACATGTCGATGAAGTCGGGCTTGGCGGTGAGCAGTTCGGAGAACTCGTCGAGCACGATCACCAGCGAGGCCATCGGCTCCAGGGCCGCGCCCGCCGCCCGTGCCTTCTCGTAGTCGTGCAGGTTGGCGTAGTTGCCCGCCGTGCGGAGCAGTTCCTGACGCCGCTGCATCTCACCCGTGATCGCGTCACGCATACGGTCGACGAGCGTGAGATCGTCCGCGAGGTTGGTGATGACGGCCGCGGTGTGCGGCATGTCCGCCATGCCCGCGAAGGTCGCACCACCCTTGAAGTCCGCGAGGATGAAGTTCAGGGTCTCCGAGGAGTGCGTCACCGCGAGACCGAGCACCAGCGTCCGCAGCAGCTCCGACTTGCCGGAACCGGTCGCGCCGACGCACAGGCCGTGCGGGCCCATACCCTCCTGCGAGGCCTCCTTGAGGTCGAGCATGACCGGCTCGCCGTTCTCGCCGACACCGATCGGCACCCGCAGCCGCTCGTGCAGCGTGCGCGGCCGCCAGGTGCGCGAGACGTCGACGGAACCCGCGTCACCGATGCCCATGAGATCGGTGAAGTCCAGGTTGGACAGCAGGGGTTCGCCCTCCTCCGCGGTGCCCACCCGGAAGGGGGCGAGCTGCCGGGCCAGGGACTCGGCCTGTGCGGCGCTCAGCACATCGGGCTTGCCGGTGTACGCGGACTCGTGGCCCACGTACAGCCGCATGCTGTTCGGCCTCGCGTGGACCGTCAGACCGGCGCGCAGCTCCTCCTCCAGCTCCCCCGGGGCGATCTCCAGGAAGGTGACGCCCTGGAGCCCCTCGACGCTGGCGAGTTCGGAGTCCGGCGGCACCGTGCCGCCGTCGAGCACCACGATCAGATGCGGCTGGTCGTACACCGGGTTCGCGTCCCGGTTCCAGCGCGGCCGGTCCGTCAGCTGGTCGGCCAGCGCCTCCTCCAGCTCCCCGAGGTCGTCGAAGAGGAGCCGGGCCGAGCCCGCGCCGTCCTTGGCCTTCGGATGCTGGCTGTGCGGAAGCCATTTGATCCAGTCCCACTCGGCCGCCGCGGACGGATGCGCCACCACGGCGACCATCAGGTCCTCCGGCGAGTGCAGCGTCGTCAGCTGGGCCAGCGTGGCGCGGGCGTTGCCGTAGACCGTGTCGGTGTCTCCGCTCACCGTCACGTGGTAAAAGGCGCGCAGCGAGACCGAGACGGGCAGGTCGGACAGGCTGCCGTGCGCGTCGAGGAAGGCCTTCATGGCCGCCGCGGTCAGCGGCTCCAGCTCCTCCTTGGGCGCGGTCTCCGGGGCGACGAGCGGGGTGTTCAGCTGCTGGGCGCCACGGCCTATCCGGACGGAGGCGAAGTCCCCGTCGGTCGGGCGCCGCTCCCACAGCCGCCTGCCGTCGGCCGCCAGCGCCCACAACTGGTCCGGTTCGGGGTGCTGGAAGAGCTGGCTGCGCCGCTGGAGATCGGCGGTCTTGTGCACGTCCTTGCGGACCTGCTCCAGATAGCGGAAGTAGTCACGCCGGTCCTGGGCCATCCCCGCGCCGCCGCCCTGACGGGACTTGGTGAACTGGGCGATCGCCATGGCCAGGGTCGAGGCCAGCATCAGTCCGCCGACCACCCGCATATAGGACGGCAGACCCGGCATGAAGAAGAAGCCGACCGACCCCAGCATGCCCATCATGGGCAGCAGGGTCATCAGCATGCTCTCCTCGCCCTCGCGCGGGATCTCGGGGGGCGTCTCGAGTCTGACCTCGCCGTCCGGGACGACCGGAGGCGCTGTTCGCGGCGGCCGTTTGATGATGACGACGCTCACCGATGCACTCTTCCTTCGCGATTGATACGTCTTGGTACCGACGCCCCCGTGTACCGCGACCTGTTCTCGTTCGCGTAGGCGTCGTCCACGCAGGCGTCGATCCTACTGATGCGCGCCGTGCGCAAAGGAGGCAGGACGATGGAGAAGCCTGGCGGGTCCTGGGGGAATCGAGGAGGCAGGCCCCGGGCCCGAGGCGGCAACGGATAGGGTGGCGCTCCGCGTCGTACGAGCGGCGTGAAGTCGTGAAAAAGTCGTGAAGAAGCCTTGTCTAGCAGGGGGAACTACCAGGTGAGCACGGGGACTTCGACAGGTTTCTGCCGAATCACCATCGCAGCGCCGGACAGTCGTGTCGATGTGGCGCTGCCGGAGGACCTGCCGATTCAGGACCTCTTTCCCGAGATCGTCAGGCTCTCGGGCCTGGTCCAGCCGGACACCAGCCCCGCCGGCTACCACCTCGTACGCCGCGAGGGGCAAGTGCTGGACGCGAGTCGGTCGTTGCAGGAGCAGCGGGTCAGGGACGGCGAGGTGCTGCTGCTGCGCACGTTCGCCGACTCGCTGCCGCCGGCCGTGCACGACGACGTGGTGGACGCGATCGCCGCCGCCGTCAAGCAGGACCTGCGCAGCTGGAACGACAACCTGATGCGGGTGGCCGGCCTTGTCTCCGGTGCGCTGCTGCTGGTCATGCTCGGTTTCGTCTTCTGGTTCGCGGACCCGATACGCCATGACATGCACGGCCTCCAGGGCATCCTCGCCGGTGTGGTCGCGCTCGCCCTGACGGCACTCGCCGGTGTGCGGGCCCGGGTCTACGACGACCGCGCCTCCGCCGTCGCGCTCGGCGTCTCGGCCCTGCCGCACGCACTCATCGCGGGCTCCGGCGTCATCCCCCAGGACGCGGGTCACGGTCCCGGCCGGATCCAGTTCCTCGTCGGCTGCGTGGCCGTGCTGCTCTTCTCCATCGTGTTGATCATGCTGCTGCCGCAGGGCGACGCCCCCTTCGTGGCCGCCGCGCTCGCCGCCGCGATCGGCACGCTCGCCGTGTTCTGCGGTGTCCTCACCGACGCACAGCCCCGGCAGATCGCCGCGGGCACCGCGGTCGTCGCGCTGGCCGTCGTCGGCTTCCTGCCCGGCTGGTCGGCCCGCTTCGCCAAGCTGCCGATCGGCTTCCGCAACCCGGAGGACCTGGCCCGGGCCCGTCGCGAGGGCCGGGACGGCGACGTGGAGGCCGTCGACGTCCAGCGCATCGTCGCCCAGACCAGCCGGGGCCACGAACTGCTGCTCGGCCTCGTCGGCGGCTGCGCGGCCGTCATCGTCGGCGCGGGCGGCGCGGTGCTCGGCTTCAGCGACAGCGGCTGGGCGCAGCTGCTCGCCCTGTGCACCGGCCTCGCCGCGATGCTGCGGGCCCGTCTGTTCCGCTACACCGCCCAGGTGACATGCCTGTTCGTGGCCGGTGTCGTCACCCTCGGCCTGCTGGTGCTCGGCCTCGCGATCTCGCCCCCGACCGACATCCTCGTCGAACTGGCCCAGGGCAACGCCGGCCCCGTCGACATACGGACCCTGTGGCTCGGCGCCTCGGTCGCGGCCGGTGTGCTGCTGCTGATCTCGATCGCCCTGATCGTGCCGCAGAAGGGGCTCTCCCCCTTCTGGGGCCGCATGCTGGACCTCGCGGACTCCCTGGTCCTGCTCTCCCTGGTCCCGGTCTGCCTGGCCGTCCTCGATGTCTACGGCAAGGTCCGCGGCGGAGTCTGACCACCGCTCGACGGCGAACGGCGCTCCGCTGCTGCGGGGCGCCGTTTCCTTTGCCGTACGTCCGCGCTGTTTCCTTTGCCGTACGTCCGGATCGCCTGCTGCGACCGGCCCAGGCCCGCTTCGCAAGAACCCAGGCCTCCCGCGCGAAGCCCGCTGCGGTAAACCGTGGGACCAGGTGGCGCAAAAGTTGCGACAGGGTCGCCTTCTGAACCGGTAAACGCCCCCGTCACGCATCGCTGTCGTGGGTACCGTCGCTGATCATGTATTCGATGACGGGGGCGGGATGATGGACCAGTTCGGTGTCGATCCCGATACGTTGACAGACCTCGCGGGCAAGTTCGACCGGGAAGCGAAAGGGCTGACCGGGCCGATCGACGACTTCGCGGCGACCGCGTCCAGGATAGGGGAGGCCTTCGGTCTGCTCGGCGCCTGTGACGGCGCGGCGGAGAAGTACCAGAAGTTGCTGTCCAGCACCGTCAAGGCGCTCGGGAACCTCCCCGGGGTGCTCGGCAGCGACGCCGACCGGCTGCGCCTCAACGCCGCGAACTACAAGGACTCCGACCAGGTGGCCATAGGCCATCTCAACGCCGCGACCCGGCCGGCAGGTGGACCGGCGTGAGCATCAACGGCTGGATCGACGGCAAGGTCCTGGAGATCCTCCAGGCGTGCGGGGTGGAGCTTCCGGGCGGTGACGGCGAGAGCCTCCGCACGATCGCCCGTGCCTGGGACACCATGGGCACCGAGCTGACCGAGGTCGTCCACACTCTCGATGTGGCGATCGCGGGGGTCGACAAGCAGGGCTGGCACGGCGACGCCCGCGACGCCTTCGAGAAGCACTGGCAGGAACAGAAGCAGGTCATCGACGACGTCGCGCGCAACTTCCACCAGGTGGCCGACGGGCTGCGGGCGTACGCCGACGAGATCGACAGGATCAACGAGGAGATCATCGACATCTGCGTCGAGATCGCCGAGATGGAGGTGGCCGGAGCGGCGCTGTCCTTCTTCACCGGCTTCCTCTCCGACCTCGTCGCGAACACGGCCGTGGCCGCACGGATCAGCAGGATCGTCGACCTGGTGAAGCTCTTCACCTCGGCCGCCGAAAAGGTGGCGGCCCTGCTGGAGCGATTCGGCGCGCTCACCGAGGAAGGGGCGGCCACGCTGGCCCGGGTGCTGACCAAAGTGGCCCAGTTCAGCGCGAAGTTCCTCACCAAGGGCGGCGAAAGCTTCGTCACGAACTTCGCCGCCGACTCGGGCAGCATGATGGTCAACCAGGCCGTTCACGGCCAGCCCGTGACCGTCGGGGACGACCTCGCCGGCGGTGCCTGGGCGGCCGGCGGCACGGCCGTGTTCACCGGGGGCGGTGCGGCGGTGGCGGGCACGGCGGAGCTGAGCGGGGTGGCGGGCAACATCCTCAGGGGCGACGGCCTGCTCGGCACCACCGTCAACGGCGCGGCGGGCAACGTCGCGGGTGGCCTCACAGCCGACATGGCCAACGGCCAGGACGCATCGACGATGGGGCAGGACGCCCTCACGAACGCGGCGACCGGCGCCTTCGGCAACGCCCAGAACCACGGCGTCAACCACGCCCTGGAGGAGCATGGAAGTCTTGGCGGTGAGAACCTCAGCGATCGGGGCAAGCTCGCCGACGACGCGTTCAAGAACACCGTGGGCACCACGTTGAACACGGGCGTCTACGCGGCCGGGTCCGGCATCGAGTCGGACATCCAGGACCTGGCCAAGAGCGAGGGAGAGCAACCTACGCCATGAGACTTGCGGCGACCTGGACCCCGAACCCCGACCACCCCGCTTCGTGGATCGGCTTCCTCCTGGCGCTCCTCGGGATCGCCGGGTGTCTGATCGTCATAGCCGGTGTCGCTGTGACCATCGCCCTCCTGCGGGCCCAAGGGCCAAGGAAGTGGGGCAACTACGTCCTAGGGCCGGTGATCCTCGTCGTCGGCCTGGCCGCCACGGGCTTCGGCTTCCGGCTCCTGTGACGCGGCGGCTCGCGGCTTGCCGTCTCGGAAGTCGCAGGCAGTACCGCGATGTTGTCGGCGCGTTCGACGGTTTCACTTCTACGCTGCCCCCATGACCTCGACCGATCAAGCTGCCATGACCTCGATCGACCAGGAAGACGTCGACACCGATCAAGAAAACGTCGACACCGGTCAGGAAGATGCCGATGGCGACCAGACCGGGCTCAGTGCGGAGACCGAGGAGCTGCGGGAGTCCGAGAAGCGGGGGGAGCCCGAGAAGCTGGGGGAGCGCGCGGAGCCCGAGGAGCTGGGGGAGCCCGAGGAGCTTGAGGAGCGGCACCAGGCACTGAGCCCCCGGCAGGCCCGCCGCATCCGCATCGCCGTGGCCGGGGCGATCATGGCCGCGGTCGCTGTCATGCTCGTCATAGGGCTCCGTGAGCAACCCTCGCTCCTGACCATCGGTGTCTACGGCGCCACCCTCGTCCTGTGCGGTGCGGTCATCGAGCTCAGCCGCCGCGGCCGGACCCGTATCGGCACCTGGCTGCTGGCGACCGGGCTCGTCGCCGTCGTCGCCGCGGACCAGTTCCTGCGGGCGCGCTGACGCCCGCCGGCCGCCGGCCCCCGGGGCGGGAAATCCGCCCGCTACGGGCTGGTACCCTGTGTGACGGCCGTTCGTGTACGCACCCCCGGACCCCGCCCGATGCCCTCAGGGGCCGTCAGGGATCCGGAGGCCGCGCCCGGCGGATCCCCGCCACCCGAGTTGTGGAAGCTCCCCTGAGACGAAGACCAGGGGCGCTCGGTGGCACTCAGAAGACTACGAGGAGTACGCGTGTCGCTCGACGCCGCTACGAAGAAGCAGATCATGTCCGAGTTCGGTACCAAGGAGGGCGACACCGGCTCCCCCGAGGTCCAGGTCGCGCTGCTGTCCCGCCGCATCTCGGACCTGACCGAGCACCTCAAGACCCACAAGCACGACCACCACTCCCGCCGTGGTCTGCTCATCCTGGTCGGTCAGCGCCGCCGGCTGCTGCAGTACCTGGCCAAGAAGGACATCCAGCGCTTCCGTACGCTGGTCGACCGCCTCGGCATCCGCCGTGGTGCGGCGGGCGCCAAGTAAGACGCCGTGAAGGGAGCGGTTCCCATACGAAGGGGACCGCTCCCTTTGCTGTACGTGCGGACTGTCACTGCCGCTTTGTAGTGTGGTAGCACAACGCAGGACGTACGACACCGTGCGAGGAGCGTCCGGACCCCGGGCACATCCCGCACACCGAACGAGGAGAAGCGCACCTCGCCGCCGCCGGTCCTCGGTAGTGGCCCCCGGGGGGAAGCGAGCCCCGGGTGCTTCGATCGAAGACCGGCCCGCACCAGATGGCGCGCTTCTCCGCCACCGTCCACCTGCCACACGGGCAGCGAAGGACGAAGACGAGGAGAAAACGCTAGTGGAGAACGAGACCCACTACGCCGAGGCCGTCATCGACAACGGCTCCTTCGGCACCCGCACGATCCGCTTCGAGACGGGCCGCCTGGCCAAGCAGGCCGCCGGCTCCGCCGTCGCGTACCTGGACGACGACACGATGGTCCTGTCGGCCACCACCGCGTCCAAGAGCCCCAAGGACCAGCTCGACTTCTTCCCGCTGACGGTCGACGTCGAGGAGCGGATGTACGCGGCCGGGAAGATCCCCGGTTCCTTCTTCCGCCGTGAGGGCCGTCCCTCCGAGGACGCGATCCTCACCTGCCGACTCATCGACCGCCCGCTGCGCCCGTCCTTCAAGAAGGGCCTGCGCAACGAGATCCAGGTCGTCGCCACCGTCATGGCGCTCAACCCCGACCACCTGTACGACGTCGTGGCGATCAACGCCGCGTCCGCGTCCACGCAGCTGGCCGGTCTGCCCTTCTCCGGCCCGATCGGCGGCGTCCGCGTCGCGCTGATCAACGGCCAGTGGGTTGCCTTCCCGACGCACACCGAGCTCGAGGACGCCGTCTTCGACATGGTGGTCGCAGGCCGCGCCCTGGAGGACGGCGACGTCGCGATCATGATGGTCGAGGCCGAGGCCACCGACAAGACCATCCAGCTGGTCAAGGGCGGCGCCGAGGCGCCCACCGAGGAGGTCGTCGCCGCCGGTCTGGAGGCCGCGAAGCCCTTCATCAAGGTGCTGTGCAAGGCCCAGGCCGACCTCGCCGCGAAGGCCGCCAAGCCGACCGGCGAATTCCCGATCTTCCTCGACTACCAGGACGACGTCCTGGAGGCGCTGACCGCCGCGGTCCGTCCGGAGCTGGCCTCCGCGCTGACCATCGCGGGCAAGCAGGAGCGCGAGGCCGAGCTGGACCGCGTCAAGGGTCTGGCCGCCGAGAAGCTCCTGCCGGAGTTCGAGGGCCGCGAGAAGGAGATCTCCGCCGCGTACCGTTCGCTGACCAAGACCCTGGTCCGCGAGCGCGTCATCAAGGAGAAGAAGCGCATCGACGGCCGCGGTGTCACCGACATCCGCACCCTGGCCGCCGAGGTCGAGGCCATCCCGCGGGTGCACGGCTCGGCCCTGTTCGAGCGCGGCGAGACCCAGATCCTGGGCGTCACCACGCTGAACATGCTCCGCATGGAGCAGCAGCTCGACACCCTCTCGCCGGTGACGCGCAAGCGCTACATGCACAACTACAACTTCCCGCCGTACTCCACCGGTGAGACCGGCCGCGTCGGCTCCCCGAAGCGCCGCGAGATCGGCCACGGCGCCCTCGCCGAGCGCGCCCTGGTTCCGGTCCTGCCCACGCGCGAGGAGTTCCCGTACGCGATCCGTCAGGTGTCCGAGGCCCTCGGCTCCAACGGCTCGACGTCCATGGGCTCGGTGTGCGCCTCCACCATGTCGCTGCTGAACGCCGGTGTGCCGCTGAAGGCCCCGGTCGCCGGTATCGCCATGGGGCTGATCTCCCAGGAGATCGACGGCGAGACGCACTACGTGACGCTGACCGACATCCTCGGTGCCGAGGACGCCTTCGGCGACATGGACTTCAAGGTCGCCGGCACCAAGGAGTTCGTGACCGCCCTCCAGCTCGACACCAAGCTGGACGGCATCCCGGCCTCCGTCCTGGCCGCGGCCCTCAAGCAGGCCCGCGACGCCCGTCTCCACATCCTCGACGTGATGATGGAGGCCATCGACCGGCCCGACGAGATGTCCCCGCACGCCCCGCGGATCATCACCGTCAAGATCCCGGTCGACAAGATCGGTGAGGTCATCGGCCCCAAGGGCAAGATGATCAACCAGATCCAGGAGGACACCGGCGCCGAGATCACGATCGAGGACGACGGCACGATCTACATCGGTGCCGCCGACGGCCCGTCCGCCGAGGCCGCCCGCGCCACGATCAACGGCATCGCCAACCCGACCATGCCGGAGGTCGGCGAGCGCTACCTGGGTACGGTCGTGAAGACGACCACCTTCGGCGCGTTCGTCTCGCTGCTCCCGGGCAAGGACGGTCTGCTGCACATCTCGCAGATCCGTAAGCTCGCCGGCGGCAAGCGCGTGGAGAACGTCGAGGACGTCGTGGCCGTGGGCCAGAAGGTCCAGGTCGAGATCGCCGAGATCGACTCCCGCGGCAAGCTCTCCCTCATCCCCGTCGTCGAGGGCGAGGAAGCGGGCGAGGACGCGAAGGACGACACCGACCAGTGACGTCCCGTGGCTTCAAGGCGACGGCCCGCACCTCCTCGGAGGCGCGGGCCGTCGCCCGTACCCAAACCCTGATCAAGGGGGCGAACGGCATCGGCACTGTCCGTAAGACCACCCTTCCGGGTGGACTGCGCATCGTCACCGAGACTCTGCCCTCGGTGCGCTCCGCCACGTTCGGCATCTGGGCGCACGTCGGCTCGCGCGACGAGACGTCGGCGCTGAACGGCGCCACGCACTACCTCGAGCACCTGCTCTTCAAGGGCACGGAACGGCGTAGCGCGCTGGACATCTCGGCCGCGATCGACGCGGTCGGCGGCGAGATGAACGCGTTCACGGCGAAGGAGTACACGTGCTACTACGCGCGCGTGCTCGACACCGACCTGCCGCTGGCGATCGACGTCGTCTGCGACATGCTCACCGGCTCGCTGATCCGCGAGGAGGACGTCGACATCGAGCGCGGCGCGATCCTCGAGGAGATCGCGATGACGGAGGACGACCCCGGCGACTGTGTGCACGACCTCTTCGCGCACACGATGCTCGGCGACACCCCGCTCGGCCGCCCGGTCCTCGGCACGGTCGACACGGTCAACGCCCTGACCGCCGACCGGATCCGCCGCTTCTACCGCAAGCACTACGACCCCACGCACCTGGTGGTCGCGTGCGCGGGCAACGTCGACCACAACAAGGTCGTCCGCCAGGTGCGAGCCGCCTTCGAGAAGGCTGGCACGCTCAGCCGGTCGGACGCCGCGCCCCTCGGGCCGCGCGAAGGCCGCCGTGGCATTCGCACGGCCGGCCGGGTCGAGCTGCTGTCCCGCAAGACCGAGCAGGCACATGTCGTCCTCGGCATGCCCGGCCTGGCCCGCACCGACGAGCGCCGCTGGGCTCTTGGGGTGCTGAACACGGCGCTCGGCGGCGGTATGTCGTCCCGGCTGTTCCAGGAGGTCCGCGAGAAGCGGGGCCTGGCCTACAGCGTGTACTCGTACACCTCCGGCTTCGCCGACTGCGGTCTGTTCGGCGTCTACGCGGGCTGCCGTCCCAGCCAGGTGCACGACGTCCTCAAGATCTGCCGTGACGAGCTGGACCAGGTGGCCGAGCACGGGCTGTCCGACGACGAGATCTCCCGCGCCATCGGCCAGCTGCGCGGGGCCACGGTCCTCGGGCTGGAGGACACGGGCGCGCTGATGAACCGCATCGGCAAGAGCGAGCTGTGCTGGGGCGACCAGATGTCCGTCGACGACATGCTGGCCCGGATAGCCGAGGTCACCCCGGACGACGTCCGGTCCGTGGCCCGGGACGTCCTCGGTCAGCGGCCCTCGCTGTCGGTCATCGGCCCGCTGAAGGACAGGCAGGCGTC
This sequence comes from Streptomyces sp. NPDC002573, assembly GCF_042889625.1. Taxonomy (NCBI): domain Bacteria; kingdom Bacillati; phylum Actinomycetota; class Actinomycetes; order Kitasatosporales; family Streptomycetaceae; genus Streptomyces; species Streptomyces sp. NPDC002573. The sequence goes on from NZ_JBIARC010000045.1 coordinate 68,382, forward strand.
CCGTCTGCACGATGCGGTCGCGTAATCCCCTCCGGTTAAGGAAGCAAGAGATGAGCAAGCTGCGCGTGGCGGTCCTTGGCGCCAAGGGCCGGATCGGTGCGGAGGCGGTACGGGCCGTCGACGCCGCCGAGGACATGGAACTGGTGGCCGCCCTCGGCCGGGGCGACAAGCTGGAGGCCCTCGTCGACACGGGCGCCCAGGTGGCGGTGGAGCTGACCACGCCGGCCTCGGTGATGGGCAATCTCGACTTCTGCGTACGGCACAGCATCCACGCCGTGGTGGGCACGACGGGCTGGACCGACGAGCGCCTCACGCAGCTGCGGGGCCGGCTGGCCCAGTCACCGGAGACGGGCGTCCTCATCGCCCCGAACTTCTCCATCGGCGCCGTGCTGACCATGAAGTTCGCCGAGGTGGCCGCCCCGTATTTCGAGTCCGTCGAGGTCGTCGAGCTGCACCACCCGAACAAGGTGGACGCCCCCAGCGGCACCGCCACGCGCACCGCCCAGCTGATCGCCGCCGCGCGGGAGAAGGCGGGCAGCGCCCCGCAGCCCGACGCCACGGTGACGGCCCTGGACGGCGCCCGTGGGGCGAACGTCGACGGGGTGCCGGTGCATGCGGTCCGGCTGCGCGGTCTGCTCGCCCATCAGGAGGTGCTGCTCGGCGGCGAGGGCGAGACCCTCACCATCCGCCATGACTCGCTGCACCACAGCAGCTTCATGCCGGGCATCCTGCTCGGTGTCCGCCGTGTCGTGACCGCTCCGGGCCTCACCTTCGGCCTGGAGCACTTCCTCGACCTGAAGTAGAAGCGGCCGTCCATGCGCGCGAAGCTCACCTACGTCGTCACGGCCGCCGTCCTGGTCGTCTATTTCGTCCTGGTCGGCAGCCGTGGAGTGCTCCTGATCCAGGCCGGCACCGCGGTCACCGTGCCCTTCGGCATCGCGGTGCTGATCCTGCCGGTCATCGGCGTGTGGTTCCTGTGGAAGAACACCCAGTTCGTCCGCAAGGCCAACCGGCTCGCCGCCCAGCTGGACGCCGAGGGCGGTCTGCCGGTCGACGAACTCAGGCGCACTCCCGGCGGCCGGATCGACCGCGACTCGGCCGACGAGGTCTTCGCCCGGCGCAGGGCGGAGACGGAGGAGGCCCCGGACGACTGGCGCAGCTGGTTCCGGCTGGCCGTCGCCTACCACGACGCCCGTGACACGCCCCGCGCCCGCAAGGCGATGCAGCGGGCGATCGCCCTGCACGAGGGCAGGCCGGTCACACCCTGACGAGTGCCGTCCCCGCCCCGGCCCGAGGGCCGGCCGCCGGGACGCAGAAGGGGCCGCCCCGCATCCGCGGGCGGCCCCTTCGTCGTCGTTCGCCGCGCCTCGGGCGGCCCCGCGTCGTGGCGCGTCCGGCCCGGCGTCCTGTGCCGGTCAGACCCGGCCGTACTCCGCGGCCCAGGCCTCGACCGTGTCCGCCGCCCGGTCGAAGGCCTGCGGGCGCGCCAGGAAGTCGGCGCCGTGCGTGGTCAGCAGGGGCGGCAGCTCCTCGGCCGCGCGGTCCTTGCGTACGAGGACCAGCGCCTGTCCCTGCACCGTGCGCGGAAGCCCGAGCCAGCGCACCGGCTGCTGCACCGTCCGCACCGAGACGACCCGCTCCCAGCGCGTCGTACGCGTGGCGAAGAGGCCCACCCGGCGCAGCCCCCGCGCGCTCACCCAGACGCCCATGCGCAGCAGCCGCAGGGCCCCGGCGATCACGACCAGCGCGATGGCGAAGACCGTGACGGCGCCGGACAGCGTGCCGGTGAACGCGATGATGACGGCCGCGAAGAGCACGTACGAGGCCAGGAGGAGCAGGAGCGCGGACGCGCCCACCCGCCACGGGCCGGGGCGGTAGGGGCGCCGCCAGCGGTCGCGGTCGTCGTAGGGCAGCGGGGTGTCGTCCACCACCTGATCAAAAGCACGGTCGGCCGTCAGGAAGGGCAGGGGCACGGCTGATCCTCACTCGCTCATGGGGCTGTGCCCGGTGAGGCTATCGAGCCGTGTCCCGGCTCACCACCCTCGGGGGGCCGAGGGAGTGCGCCTGTGCGCCAGTCGGACGGCGGGGGCGCGCGTCAGCGCCCGTCGGAGGCCTCGGAGTGCTGCGTCGCCGCAGGCGACTCGTGCGACATCGACGGCATGCCTATGACCAGGGCGCCCACGAGCCCGGCCACGATGGTGAGCCCCATCAGCCAGCGTCCGGCTATCTGGCCGGCCGAGGAACGCTCGCGGGGCGGGCGCGTGACATTGCTGCGGAAGGAGTCGGCCTCGGCGAGGAAGGCGAACGGTACGGGCTCGCGCCGACGGAACATGGGGAGCGCATCTCCTCTGGCTGGTAGGGACCGGGTCTTCCGGGGCTTGCTGCGGACCGGGTGACCCGAACGGGGCGCCGTCACTCATACAGACGGGCGATGCCGCCGAAAGGTGCCCTGTTTCGCCGATTTCGCTGAACTTCGCTGCCGAATGTCGTGGCCCGGCCGCGAACGCCCCGTTGTCAGTGCGGGGCCGTAGAGTGGGCGCCGCCCGAGCCTGTGATGGGAAGGATCTTCCACACCGTGACCGACACCCCCGCCGACGACCTCAAGCCCAGCTTCCGCAGCGATGTCACCGTCGAGCTGGTCAAGCACAGCGCGGCCGACTCCGACGTGCTGTGGGCCGCCCGCGTCTCCACCGCCGGTGAGCAGTCCCTCGAGGAGCTGAAGAAGGACCCGGAGCGCTCCAAGGGGCTGATCAACTACCTGATGCGGGACCGGCACGGCAGCCCCTTCGAGCACAACTCGATGACGTTCTTCATCAGCGCCCCGATCTTCGTCTTCCGCGAGTTCATGCGGCACCGCGTGGGCTGGTCGTACAACGAGGAGAGCGGGCGCTACCGGGAGCTCGAGCCCGTCTTCTACGTCCCCGACGAGTCCCGCAAGCTCGTCCAGGAGGGCCGTCCCGGCCAGTACCGGTTCGTGGAGGGCACCCAGGCGCAGCAGGAGCTGGTCGGCCGGGTCATGGAGGACACGTACGTGCACGCGTACGAGGCGTACCAGGAGATGCTCGCCGCGGGCGTGGCCCGCGAGGTCGCCCGTTCGGTCCTCCCGGTCGGCCTGTTCTCGTCGATGTACGCGACCTGCAACGCGCGCTCCCTCATGCACTTCCTCGGCCTGCGCACCCAGCACGAGCTGGCCAAGGTGCCCTCGTTCCCGCAGCGGGAGATCGAGATGGTCGGCGAGCGGATGGAGGCGGAGTGGGCCGAGCTCATGCCTCTCACCCATGCCGCCTTCAATGCCAACGGGCGCGTTGCGCCGTGATTCCGCGCCTGTTCGCGGTCCGGGCACAGATGTGCGGTCAGCCGAGTGAAGTGTCCGTATTGCGGCATTTCGAGAAGTTCATCTAGCCTGATCAAACGGACCCGGCACTGCTTGAACCCCCGAGCAGGCAGTGCCGGGTTCCACCTTTGTCAGGACTTTCCCCACACCCCGAGGGCGGACCCCGCCCTGAGCAACGAGTAGCGTGTATGCCATGGCTCCGACCTCCACTCCGCAGATCCCCTTCGGGCGGATCCTCACCGCCATGGTCACGCCGTTCACGGCGGACGGCGCACTCGACCTCGACGGCGCACAGCGGCTCGCCACCCACCTGGTGGACGCAGGCAACGACGGCCTGATCATCAACGGCACCACCGGCGAGTCCCCCACCACCAGCGATGCGGAGAAATCGGAGCTGGTACGGGCCGTCCTGGAGGCGGTCGGCGACCGCGCCCACATCGTCGCCGGTGTCGGCACGAACGACACCCACCACAGCATCGAGCTGGCGCGCGCGGCGCAGAAGGCCGGCGCGCACGGACTGCTCACCGTGACGCCGTACTACAACAAGCCCCCGCAGGAGGGCCTGTACCGGCACTTCAAGGCCATCGCCGACGCCACCGAGCTGCCGGTCATGCTCTACGACATCCCGGGCCGCAGCGGGGTCCCGATCACCACGGAGACCCTCGTCCGCCTGGCGGAGCACCCGCGGATCGTGGCCAACAAGGACGCCAAGGGCGACCTCGGCCGCGCCAGCTGGGCGATCGCCCAGTCCGGCCTCGCCTGGTACTCCGGCGACGACATGCTCAACCTGCCCCTGCTCTCGGTGGGCGCGGTCGGCTTCGTCTCGGTCGTCGCCCACGTCGTCACCCCGGAGCTGCGGGCGATGGCCGAGGCCTACGTCAGCGGCGACGTCCAGAAGGCGCTGGAGATCCACCAGAAGCTGCTTCCGGTCTTCACCGGCATGTTCCGCACCCAGGGCGTCATGACCACCAAGGCCGCGCTCGGGCTGCAGGGTCTGCCCGCCGGACCCCTGCGCGCGCCCATGGTCGAGCTGTCGCCCGAGGAGACCGCTCAGCTCAAGATCGATCTTGCCGCCGGCGGGGTAGAACTCTGACACAGACTTCACAACTGAATAGGCAGGACCCAGGTGCCTGCACCCCACACAACAACTGCTTTTGCACGAACGTCACGCGCGCCACGTGCCCGTACAGGTACGTGGCGTGCGTGGTGAGGAGAGTCTTTTGAGTCATCCGCATCCTGAACTCGGCCCGCCGCCGAAGCTCCCCGAAGGCGGCCTGAGGGTCACGCCACTCGGCGGCCTCGGGGAGATCGGCCGGAACATGACCGTCTTCGAGTACGGCGGCCGCCTCCTGATCGTCGACTGCGGAGTGCTCTTCCCTGAGGAGGAGCAGCCCGGAATCGACCTGATCCTGCCGGACTTCTCGTCCATCCGTGATCGCCTCGACGACGTCGAGGGCATCGTTCTCACCCACGGACACGAGGACCACATCGGCGGCGTCCCGTATCTGCTGCGGGAGAAGCCCGACATCCCGCTGATCGGCTCCAAGCTGACCCTCGCGCTGATCGAGGCGAAGCTCCAGGAGCACCGCATCCGCCCCTACACGCTGGAGGTCGCGGAGGGTCAGCGAGAGCGGGTCGGCCCCTTCGACTGCGAGTTCATCGCCGTCAACCACTCCATCCCGGACGCCCTCGCGGTCGCGATCCGGACCCCGGCCGGCATGGTCGTCCACACCGGCGACTTCAAGATGGACCAGCTGCCGCTGGACAACCGTCTGACCGACCTCCACGCGTTCGCACGGCTGAGCGAGGAAGGCATCGACCTTCTCCTCACCGACTCCACCAACGCCGAAGTCCCCGGGTTCACCCCGCACGAGCGCGACATCTCCAATGTCTTGCGCCAGGTCTTCGCGGGCGCCCGCAAGCGAATCATCGTGGCGAGCTTCGCCAGCCATGTCCACCGCATCCAGCAGATCCTGGACGCCGCGCACGAGTACGGCCGCCGGGTCGCCTTCGTGGGCCGCTCCATGGTCCGCAACATGGGCATCGCGCGGGACCTCGGCTATCTGAAGGTGCCGCCGGGTCTGGTGGTGGACGTCAAGACCCTGGACGACCTGCCCGACGACGAGGTCGTGCTGGTGTGCACGGGCTCGCAGGGCGAGCCGATGGCGGCGCTGTCGCGGATGGCCAACCGGGACCACCAGATCCGGATCGTCCAGGGCGACACGGTGATCCTGGCTTCGTCGCTGATCCCGGGCAACGAGAACGCGGTGTACCGCGTGATCAACGGCCTGACCCGCTGGGGCGCCAACGTGGTGCACAAGGGGAACGCCAAGGTGCACGTCTCCGGCCACGCGTCCGCGGGCGAGCTGCTGTACTTCTACAACATCTGCCGCCCGAAGAACCTGATGCCGGTCCACGGCGAATGGCGCCATCTGCGGGCGAACGCCGAGCTGGGTGCCCTGACCGGTGTCCCCCACGACCGGATCGTCATCGCCGAGGACGGAATCGCCGTCGACCTCATCGAGGGCAAGGCGAAGATCTCCGGCAAGGTCCAGGCCGGATACGTGTACGTCGACGGTCTCTCGGTCGGTGATGTCGGGGAGCCGGCGCTCAAGGACCGCAAGATCCTCGGCGACGAGGGCATCATCTCGGTCTTCGTGGTCGTGGACGCCTCCACGGGCAAGATCACGGGTGGCCCCCATGTTCAGGCCCGTGGTTCGGGCATCGAGGACTCCGCCTTCGGCGAGGTGATCCCGAAGATCACCGAGGCGCTGGAGCGCTCTGCGCAGGAAGGTGTCGTCGAACCGCACCAGCTGCAACAGCTCATCCGGCGGACCCTGGGCAAGTGGGTCTCGGACAGCTACCGGCGCCGGCCGATGATCCTGCCTGTGGTGGTTGAGGTCTGACACCTGGTCAGGTCCTGACGCAGATGAACCTGGAGCGGGGCCCCTCGATTTGCATCGAGGGGCCCCGCTCCAGTACGTTTACGGCTCCGCCAGCGGGGGAACCCGGCGCCATCGAGCGTCAGGGACCTGCCCCGGCAGGGCGGAAATCCTGACTGAGAATCTCTGATAAAGTCGGGAAAGCCGGAAAGGGAAACGCGGGAGCGGGAACCTGGAAAGCGCCGAGGAAATCGGGTCGAGAAAAGATCTGATAGAGTCGGAAACACCGAAGGGAAGCGCCCGGAGGAAAGTCTGAGAGAGTCTCTCGGGTGAGTACGAAGGAAGCGTCCGTTCCTTGA
>NZ_JBIARC010000046.1:0-73120 GCF_042889625.1 Streptomyces sp. NPDC002573
CATGGACGATCAACCCAGCCACCGCATAGACCGAGGGGCCACCCGGCCCACGGCCGGGCAGCCCCTCAGCAAGATCTTCATGACTCTTCTAGGCGGCGGCCGTCGGCACGCGGTCCAGGAAACCGTGGACCGTGCGGATGCGTCCGTCGTCGGTCAGGGCGATCACGTCGAAGCCGGCGGCGGGCGCCGAGCCGTCCGCGTCGCTCACCAGCTCCCAGGCGAAGCGGGCGATGTCGTGGTGCCCGTCGACCGTGCCGAGGAGCCGGAAGGAGAACCCCGGGAACTGCTCGTGGGCTCCCGCGATCACGGCGGCGATCTGCTCGTGCCCGGCGACATCGGCCAGCGGGTCGGTGTAGGTCCCGTCCGGACCCCAGGCGGCGGCGACCGCCTTGGTCAGGGTCTGGGGGTCGCGGGCGTTCCACGCCTCGAGGTAGCGGGCGACGGCGGACTCGTGGCGCTGGGTGTCTGCGGACATGGCGGATCAGCCTCCATCAAGGTCGTAAGTGCTGGTCGGACGCGGTTTCCCCGGGGCGTCGTGCCCGCCGGGGTGCCGATGTGTCCACCATGCCGGGGGTGCCCTGTAGCCGTCGATTACCTCCCGGGTAAGGGCGCTCTCGCCGCGGTACGGCCGCGCCGGCGTCCCCCGCGGCGGGCCGGGGCGCCTCCTTTCGGCCAACGACGACCGCGCATATGCCAGGAGACTGGCTGAAATGGCATGGTGACAGAGTGTCAGGAGTGGCGATACTCGAGTGACAGGGTGATGCGGCCCACATCCCGGAGCGGAGGATGCGCCGTGGCCGGATCACCCTCGTGCACAGCGCGCGCATGCAAGGCACCACGGGCCCGCCCGGCACCGAGCACCGCACTGGGGGACGAACGTGCACGACGAATTCCTGTGCCATGTCACCGCATACGGCATCTGCGGCGGTCAGCGAGTCGGCGTGCCCTTAGGAACCTATCGCGCGCCCACCCTCGCCCTCGCACTGTGGTGGATGCGCGACCGTGCCTCCTGGATCGCCGAGCGGCTCGACCCGGATCCGGACAACCCGCTCTTCCCGCCGAAGTCCATCGCCCCCGTCGCCGCCACGGTCCCCGATGTGCCGAGCGTGCTGCGCGCCTGGTGCGGTGACACGAGCCGACAGGAACTGGTCGCCGAGGAACTGGCCGCCGGACGGCTGGTCCGCGTCGCCGTCAGCGACGACACCACGGAGTACGAACTGCTCGCCGAGTCCGTGGACGCCCTGCGGATGCAGCGCTTCGTGCCCGCGCTCTCCACCCCGGCGGCCTGACCGTCCCCGTACGGTCCGCACCCGGCCGGACGCACACCCGGGCGGGTGGCCGGAGCCGCTCCTCGGCCTCAGCCGTCCGGGGGGCGGGCGGAGCCGCTGTCCGGTTCCGCCGTGGCCTTCCGCCGCGGAACCGGACCGGGCACCTCACCGCGCCCGCCGCCCCGTCGCCGGAGGCGCCCCTCCGCCGGGCCGGCGACGAAACCGGCGGCGAGCCCCCACAGGGCGGCCAGGCCCAGGGCCGTCCACCACTGCGGTGTCAGCATCAGCACACCGGACAGGCCGCCGCCCAGGTCGCCGACGCCCAGGAGCGACAGTCCGTAGTGCGCCCGGATCCGGCACACCAGGCAGATCACCAGCACCGCCGCCACCAGCGCGCCGGCCAGGCGCGCCGCGTGCCACCAGGCCCGTGTCCCCGCCGGGGAACGCACCGCCGTCAGCCACGCGGCGGCGAGGACCAGTACGGCGTTCACGACCACGAGCCACCACACCCGGCCGTCGTGCGCGGTGAGCGTACGCAGGTTGAGCGTCGAGACGTCCGGCGTGCGCAGCACCTCGTCGAGCAGATGCGGCGCGGGCAGCCCGAGCGGCCCGTCCACCCGCCCGTGCCAGGTCGCGCCCAGCCCGATGGTGAACAGCGGCCACACCAGATTGGGCAGCCCCAGCAAAATCACCGCGAGCGTCTGCGCGGGGTGCCCGCGCGTCGCCGCCACCACCAGCGCGATGACGACGCCCAGGGCGACGTACGCGAGCAGCAGGGCCACCACCGCGTACGCGGCCGGGCGCACGGACTCCTGACGGTGCCGCAGCCGGTCGGGGAGCGGGACCCCGGGCGACACCAGCAGGGCGATGACCAACACCCCAGCCAGCCACAGGAGTCCGAACACCACCGTCTGGGGCAGGTCCGTCGTGTAGCCGATCCGGGGAGCGATGCCGAACAACTGTCCGATGTCCCCGATCGTGCCGCCGAGTGGCACCGGGAACGTCTGACGGGCCGCCAGCGCCATACCGATCAGCGCGGGCAGCCACAGCACGGCGATCCGGGCCGCCCAGCCCGCCAGTTCGGGCGCCCCCGCGACGGCCCGGTGCCGCAGCGGGCGCAGAAAGCCGGCGGCGATCACCAGCGCCCCCGCGAGCGTCACCGACAGGGGCATCACCGTGAGCCCGGCCCGGCTGCCGGCCAGCGGGCCCGCGTCACCCGCGAGCCGCACGCTGCCGCCGACCGCGACGACGACCACGGCCGCGACCGCCCGGGGGAAGCCGTTCTCGGGGATATGGGTACCGCCCGCCGCCCACAGCCCGAGGGCGGCGACCACTCCCATGACGACGAGTCCGGCCAGTACCGTCCACACGGCCTGGAACCAGCCGTACGGGGCGATCGGCGGGCCGTCGGTGCGGACGGCGGCCCGGTCGGACGAGGTCGGGACGCTCACGCTGCCACGGTAAGCAGCCCCTGCCCGCTCCGCCCGCCGACCTGGGCCGACCGCCTCAGTCCGCCCGGACCACGAGCGCGTAGTCCCCGAGCCCGAGCAGCCGGTCGCCCGCGACCTCGCCCAGGGTGGTGACCACCTTGTCGATCCGGCCCGTGGACGGGTCGAAGACCAGGTCCTGGACCGTGCCGCGCTCCTCACCCTCCTCGGACAGCACCAGGATCCCCAGCACCTCGTGGCGCTGGCCGGGCGGGCCCGGGTCCGGCGGCACGTCCGACGCCACGATCACGGCGTCGGCACCGACCGCGTGCAGGGCATTCCAGGCGACGGCCGTCTCCTTCCGGCCATGCGGTCCCGCCACCCGCAGATGGGTGATCCGGCCGGCCGCCGCGTCGAGGGCGAGCGAGGCGAGCGCACCGATCTCCCGGGCCTCGCCCAGCGTCACCACCGGCAGCCCCCGCGCCTCGGAGAACGTCATCACGACAGCGGCCCCCTCTCGACACCCTCCGCGGCGGCGCCGCCCCGCGACCGGTACGCCTCCACACGCCCCGCGAACCCGGCGAGGTCGTCCGCGACGAACCGGACCGCGTCCGCCGGAACCACCAGAGCCCGCCCCGACACCGCGAGCGCCTCGCCACGCGGCACGAACACCCGGCGCCGCCGCCTGCGCGACCCCGCGACCAGCGACTCCCGCGCATTGATCCGGAAGCCCACCACCCGTCCGCTCGTACCGCCCTCGACCACCACGTCCAGCACGATGCCGATCTCCGTGCCCGCGTCCGTCAGCACCCTGGCGCCGAGCACCTGCCCGCGCGCGGCCTCCTTGCGCGCCACCACCGCGGACGACTCGGCCAGCACGTCCTGAGCGCGGATCAGCACGGCGTGCCGGCCCAGCGCGTGCACCGCACCCCACGGCAGGCTCTTGCGCAGCGGCCCCGCGAGCAGACCGCGGCCGCTGAGCGTGAACCCCGTGATCCGGCCGGCCGGGCCGTCGAAGACCGTGTCCCGCACCTGGGCGACCGCGTCGCCGCCCAGCGTCACCACGGGACGCCCGGACAGTTCGCGCGCCCCTGTCAGCTCGTTCATCGTCCATCCCGCCTTCCGGGCCGGTCGCCCCGGCGGACCGCGATCACCGTGCCCGCCCGCCGGCGCGCCTGCACCCACAGCGACAGCCCGGACAGCAGCGCCACCGCCACCACCACGAGGACCGGCCACTCCCACCAGCTCACGGTCCACCTCCGGTACCCCGGCCCCGGCCGCCGTCGGCCGGGCGCCGTACCATGCGGATGCCCCGGACGCATCCGAAGATGCCCCGCGTGACGGCCTCCCCGCAGCCTGTCACCGCGCCCTCGGAACCGTTCCCGGGGGACTGGAGACCGTATCGCTGGGTACGAGCACTGGTGCGGTGTTCCTCCGACGAGGGCGCCGCGCCGTACGAATCCCGGCTTTCCGAGAGAGAACCGCATGATGGAGCACATGGACGGAGCAGTGATACCCACTGACTTCGACATGCCCGTTGAGCCGCTGCGGCGGGCGGCGCACTACACCGGTGAGCCGGGGTCCATCGCCGAGGCCAGGGCCTTCGGAGAGCTTTTCGTCGAACAGCTCAGGTCCGAGTGGTGCGCCCCGGTCGACCGGCTCGCCGCCGGCGATGTGCTTCTGGTCGTGAGCGAGCTGGTCACCAACGCGCAGCGGCACAGCCACGGCCCGTACATCCTGGAGCTGGCGGGCACCGACACGGCCGTCACGGTCGCCGTCTACGACAGCAGCGCGGCGCTGCCCCGGCGCTATCCCAAGGACCCGGGACGGGTCGGGGGCCACGGGCTGGAGATCGTCCATGCGGTGTCGGCCCAGGTCACGGCCGAGCTGGTGCCGGTGGGCAAGTGCGTACGGGCGGTCGTACGGCTGACCCGCTGAGCCGGCCGCGTCCGCACCGGAGCGGCCGGTGGTGCGGGCCCCCGCCACCGGGCGGAGCCGCCGGTCACCACCGGCCGTCCCGGGTCGGTGTCGGCCGGCCCTCGCTCAGACCGCGTCGACCCGGTTCAGATCGTCCAGCATCCCGCTGCGCAGTTGCTCGATGATGCGCTTGATGAGGCGTGAGACATGCATCTGGGAGCAGCCGAGCCGCGCGCCGATGTCGGCCTGGGTGGCCTCCTCCACGAAGCGCAGATGGATGATCGTCCGGTCCCGTTCGCTCAGCTCCGCCACCAGCGGGGCGAGAGTGTGGAAGTCCTCGACAAGACGCAGGCCCTCGTCCTCCTCGCCGATGAAGTCGGCGAGCACCGTCTCCCCGTCCTGGTCCTCCCCGGTCAGCGTGGCGTCCAGGGACGACGAGTTGTAGCCGTTGGCCGCGATCCGCGCCTCCGTGACCTCGTCCTCGGACAGGTTCATCAGCGCGGCCAGCTCGGCGACGGTCGGCTCCCGGTCCAGGCGGGTGGCGAGCTCCTCGCGCGCCTTCGCCAGCTCCACCCGCAACTCCTGGAGGCGGCGCGGCACATGGACGGCCCACGTGGTGTCGCGGAAGAACCGCTTGATCTCACCGACGATGTAGGGCACCGCGAAGGAGGTGAACTCCACCTCCCGCGAGATCTCGAACCGGTCGATGGCCTTGATCAGGCCGATCATGCCGACCTGGACGATGTCCTCCATGTCGTCGCCGCGGCCCCGGAACCGTCCGGCCGCGAACCGCACCAGCGACATGTTCATCTCGATGAGGGTGTTGCGCGCGTACTGGTATTCGTGCGTGCCCTCGTCCAGGGTGGTCAGGCGGTGGAAGAACTGCCGGGACAGTTCCCGCGCGTCACGAGGAGCCACGGTCCGCGGATCCGTGACGGTCGGCAGGGGCCCCTCACCAGTCCTGGTACGGACGCTGTCGTCGGTGACCGTCGACCAGCTCATGGCGGTGTCCATTACCTCTACCTCTCCCAGGAAACTCACTCGTCGGCCTTTTGGGCTTGGCCTCTTGGGCGTCGTCCATCCGTGTGTGAGCGCGTCTACCCCGAAGTCGGCATCTCATGTGAGAGTTGTCGCCCGGTTGGCGTGACGCCGTTCACGCGGCGGGCGCCCGCCGGCCGGCCCCGCCGCCATCTGTCCTACGGCGGCGGGGGGTTCACCCAGGGCGCAACACCGCCCCCTTCCCGTCGCGCCCGCCGTCCCTAGGCTGAGGGGGTGAGCCCTCATGCGCCGAACGAAGCCCGCGTCATCCCGCTCCGCCCGAAGGGCGCGCAGCCCGGCACGGCGCCCGGCGCCGGCACCGCGCCCCGCCCCGCGCGGCAGCCGGGTCCGGCGCCCCGGCCGGCCGCGCCCAAGGAGCCGCTGTGGCGGGACCTGGTCGGGGACGTACTGCGGCGCGAACGGCTCGCCCAGGAGCGCACGCTCAAGGACGTCGCGGAGGCGGCCCGTATCTCGGTGCCCTATCTGTCCGAGCTGGAGCGCGGCCGCAAGGAGGCCTCCTCCGAGGTCCTCGCGGCCGCGGCCCGGGCGCTCGGGCTAGGCCTCGCGGATCTGCTCTCGCTCGCCCAGGACGAGTTGACGCGAGGCGCCGGGAACCGGCCGGGCCGGGGCCGTACGTCGCCGACGGCCCGGCCGGGCGGGCGCTACGACGGGCTGTGCCTCGTCGCCTGACCGTCCCGCGGAGTCCGGCTCCCGGCCCGCCGGGTCATTCGAACGTGCCCCGGTGGCCGAGGACTTGGTCGGCGAGCCCGTAGGCCACGGCCTCCTCCGCGGTGAAGACCCGGTCCCGGTCCATGTCGGCGCGCAGGGTCGCCACCTCGTGGTGCGTGTGCCGGGCGAGGACCTCCTCCACCTGGGAGCGGATACGCACCATCTCCTTGGCCTTGAGGCTCAGGTCGGAGACCGTTCCCTGCTGTCCTCCGGCCGCGGGCTGGCCGAGCAGGACCCGGGCGTGGCGGAGCACGAACCGCCGGCCGGGGTCGCCGCCGGCCAGCAGCACCGCCGCCGTCGAGGCCGCCTGCCCGACGCAGAAGGTGGAGATGGGGGCCCGTACGAACGTCATCGTGTCGTAGATCGCCATCAGCGAGGTGAACGACCCGCCCGGGGAGTTGAGATAGACGGAGATCTCCTGCTCCGGGTTCGCGGACTCCAGATGGAGGAGCTGCGCGATGACGACGTTGGCGACGCCGTCGTCGATCTCCGTGCCGAGGAAGACGATCCGCTCGGAGAGCAGCCGGCTGAAGACGTCGTAGGACCGCTCGCCCTGGGCGGTGCGCTCCACGACGTAGGGAACCGTGTACGACCCCATGTCACAGCCCCATCCGTCGGCGGGCGGCGGCCGGGCGGACGTCGGTGAGCGACTCCACGACCCGGTCCACCATTCCGTACTGCCGGGCCTGTTCGGCCGTGAACCAGCGGTCACGGTCGCCGTCCCGCGCGATGGTCTCCGCGCTCTGCCCGGTGTGCTCGGCGGTGATCCGCTCGATGGCCTGCTTGGTGTACTCCAGGTTCTCCGCCTGGATCTCGATGTCCGCCGTGGTGCCGCCGATGCCCGCCGAGGGCTGGTGCATCATGATCCGCGCGTTCGGCAGGGCGAACCGCTTGCCGCTCGTTCCCACGGTGAGCAGGAACTGGCCCATGCTGGCGGCGAAGCCCATCGCCAGCGTCGAGACGTCGTTGGGGATGAGCCGCATGGTGTCGTAGATGGCGAGCCCCGCGGTGACGGACCCGCCGGGGCTGTTGATGTACAGGCCGATGTCGGTGCGCGGGTCCTCCGCCGACAGCAGGAGCAGTTGCGCGCACACCCGGTTCGCCGACACCTCGTCGACCTGCGTGCCCAGGAAGACGATGCGCTGGGCGAGCAGTTGTGCGGCGAGATGGTCGTCGAACCGGCTGGGCGGGGTGTCGCCCTCCTCCGCGCGCGGGGAGAGCGTGGTCAGTGGAGTCATCGGGTCTCCTTGTCGTGGCACGGATGCCGTCGACTCCACTGTCGGCCCGCGGCGACGGGCGGACACCGTTTCTCTGCCCGCCGCAGATTCGCCGTGGGCAGATCAGCCCTTCTCGCGCAGCTGCCGGAAGAAGGCCCGTACGTCGTCCACCAGCAGGTCGGGCTCCTCCATCGCCGCGAAGTGACCGCCCCGGTCGAACTCCGTCCAGCGCACGATCCTCTCGGTCCGCTCCGCCCGGTGCCGCAGCGGAACCTGGATCTCGGCCGGGAAGACGGCGACCGCGGTCGGCGCGGTCGACGGCTCGGTCGGTGCGGCGGCACGGCCCGCGGCATGCGCCCGCTCGTAGTAGATACGGGCCGCCGAACCGGCGGTGCCGGTCAGCCAGTACAGCATCACGTCGGTGAGCAGCCGGTCCCGGTCGACGGCCTCCTCGGGCAGCTCCCGGGAGTCGGTCCACTCGCGGAACTTCTCCACGATCCAGGCGAGCTGGCCGACTGGCGAGTCCGTGAGGGCGTAGGCGAGCGTCTGCGGCCGGGTGGAGTGCAGCATCGCGTACCCCGTGCCCTCCCGCTGCCACTCCTCCCATCGCCGCCAGGAGGTGAGGGTGCGCTCCCGCTCGTGCGGGCTCAGCGCGGCCAGCTCCTCGGTGGTCGGTTCCGTGGTCTGCTGCGCGCCCGGCAGCAGATTGAGATGGACCCCGATCACCCGGCCGGGGTGGGCCCGGCCCAGCTCCCGGGAGACCATCGCGCCCCAGTCGCCGCCCTGCGCGCCGAACCGCGGATAGCCGAGCCGGTCCATCAGCTCGACCCAGGCGTCGGCGATGCGGCCCGCCTCCCAGCCGGTGTCCTGAGTGGGGCCGGAGAATCCGTAGCCGGGCAGCGCCGGCACCACGACGTGGAACGCGTCCGCGGGGTCACCGCCGTGGGCGGCCGGATCGGCGAGCGGCCCGACCACGTCGAGGAACTCCACGATCGATCCCGGCCAGCCGTGGGTGAGCAGCAGCGGGGTGGCGTCCGGCTCGGGGGAGCGGATGTGGGCGAAGTGGATGCGGGCCCCGTCGATCTCCGTGGTGAACTGCGGCCACTCGTTCAACCGTGCCTCGGCGGCGCGCCAGTCGTATTCGTGGCGCCAGTACCGCACGAGTTCGCGCAGATAGTCGAGGGGGACCCCGTACGCCCAACCCACATCCGGCAGCGCGTCGGGCCAACGGGTGCGGTCGAGGCGCTCGTGCAGGTCGTCGAGGTCGCTCTGCGGGATGTCGATGCGGAACGGTTGCGGGGGCGCCGCGTCCTCAGAGGTGGTCATGGTGGCGGATCGTAGTCCCGGCCGCAGGTGTCACCCCCGATCACGTGGCCGGGAAAAGTGGTCGGCTCGCCACCGATGAGTCGGGGGACGAGGATCGGTCTACTGGGGTGATGACGTTCCCACCCGAGGAGGTACCGATGCCCGCCGACGGATTCACCACCTGTCTCTGGTTCGACGGCCAGGCCGAGGAAGCGGCCGATTTCTATGTGTCCGTCTTCAAGAACTCCCGGCTCGGCCGTGTGGGCCGCTACACCGACGCCGGCCCTGGTCAGCCGGGCTCCGTCATGGCTGTCGAGTTCGTGGCCAACGGCGACAAGTTCGTCGCGCTGAACGGCGGACCGCAGTTCACGTTCAACGAGGCCGTCTCCTTCCAGATCTTCTGCGACGACCAGGACGAGGTGGACCACTACTGGAACCGGCTCCTCGAGGGCGGCGGCGAGCCCGGCCCCTGCGGCTGGCTGAAGGACCGGTACGGCCTGTCCTGGCAGGTCGTACCGGCCACGCTGATCGAGCTGATCAGCGACCCGGACGCGGCGAAGGCGGCCCGCACCACCCAGGCCATGATGACGATGTCCAAGCTGGACATCGCGGCCCTGGAGAAGGCGTACGCGGGGGAGCAGCCGCCGCGGGCCTAGGCCCTGTCGTCAAACTCCCGCCTGCCCCGCGACGCCATGCACGCTCGACTTCGCTCGCGCGGGCGGTGCCCCCACCGCCGCACCGGACACGGCCCCGAGTACACCCGGTACGAGGGCCGCCGCAAGGCCGCCCTCCGGGCGACGACGCGAGTTTGACGGCAGGACCTAGGGGGCCGCGCCCCGCCCGGGAGCGGCCCCGACGCCGTCGGTTCGGATGCCCGACGCGGTGGTGACGGGTATCCGCCGGTCGGGTGCGTCCCGGATGCCGTCGTCGGCCCGGGCCGGTAGCCGTGGAGCATGCGCTTCCTCGGCGAGCTGGACCAGCGGCTGTTCATCCGGGTCGCCGCCGCCCGGGTGCCGGGCGCCGACCCCGCGCTCACCCGGCTGAGCCGCTCGGCGGACCACGGCCGGCTGTGGCTGGGCGCGGCGGCCGGGCTCGTGACGCTCGGCGGACACACCGCCCGGCGTGCCGCCCTGCGCGGCGCCGGTTCGCTCGTCCTCGCCTCGCTGACCGTGAACACCGTCGTCAAGTGGTCCGCCCGGCGCCCGCGACCGCTCCTGGCCCCCGTGCCGCAGATTCGGCACCTCCTGCGACAGCCGCGTACGACGTCCTTCCCCTCCGGCCACTCCGCGTCGGCCGCGGCCTTCGCCACGGGGGTCGCCCTCGAATCCACCCGCTACGGCGCGCTGATCGCCCCGGTGGCCGCCGCGGTCGCCTTCTCGCGGGTCTACGTGGGCGTGCACTACCCGGGGGACGTCCTGGCCGGCACGGTGATCGGCGTCGGCGCGGCGGTCCTCACCTGCCGCTGGTGGCCGCCGCGCCAGGTGAATCCGGAGCGCGAGCGGCCGCCCGCCGCGGCACCCGCCCTGCCCGGCGGCGACGGGCTCGTCGTCTTCGTCAACACCGGCGCCGGGACCGCGGCCGCCCCGCTGCCGGCCACCACCCTCCTGGCGGAACTCCTGCCTGGGGCGGAACTCGTGGCGTGCGGACCGGACGACGACTTCGACGCGTTGCTCGACCGGGCGGTCCGCCGAGCCCTCGCACGGGGCGGCGCGCTGGGCGTCCACGGAGGCGACGGCACGGTCAACACGGTGGCCCGGTCAGCCGCCCGGCACGGCCTGCCCCTCGCGGTGTTCCCCGGCGGCACCTTCAACCACTTCGCCCTCGATGTGGGCGTCCCGCATGTCGCGGACACGGTCGCCGCGGTGGAGCGCGGTGAGGCGGTCGCCGTGGATCTCGGGACCGCCGCCCCCCAGGAAAGGAGCGCGGGCACGGACCGGGACACGGATCCGATGGAGTTCCTCAACACCTTCGCCATCGGTCTCTATCCCGAACTGGTCCGGGTGCGCGAGCGTCTGGAGCACCGGCTCGGCAAATGGCCCGCGGCGACCGTGGCGCTCATCCGGGTGCTGCGCACCGCCGCACCCACGGAACTGCGCATCGACGGCCGGCGCCGTCGGCTGTGGCTGCTCTTCGCGGGCAACTGCCGTTATGTGCCCGACGGTTTCGCGCCCGCGTTCCGCCCCCGGCTCGACGACGGGCTGCTCGATCTGCGGCTCATCGACGGTGACCGCCGGCTGGCCCGCACCCGGGTGGTCCTCGCGGCGTTCCTCGGGGTCCTCGGACACTCCCCGGTGTATGTCGCCGAGCGGGTGCCCGAGGTGCGGATCGAGGACCTCAAAGGCACGGACACCTGCGCCTACGACGGTGAAGTCGTCCCGGCTCCCGGGGCGTTGCGGCTGGCCAAGCGGAACCGGGCGCTGGTCGTCTACCGGCCCGCCGTACCGCGCAGCGAGATCGTCCAGCAGGCGTGGCTCGCCGCGGTCCTCGCCCGGTGCCGGGGACGAGGGAGGGGCCGCCGTCTCCCTGCGGACGGCGGCCCCTCGGCTCTCGGGCACTGATCACATGTGGACGACGGGGGTGCCCTCGGCGGCGGGCTGCTGGGTGCCGGCGCGGTAGAGCAGGAACGCGACGACCGCGCCCGCGGCGAACAGGCCCGCCGACCACTCGAAGGCGGTGGTGTAGCTCTCGATGGTCGCCTGCGCCCGAACCAGCCTGCTGGTCGCGTCCTTCCCGGTCAGATAGTCGGTCGCGGCGCTCGCTGCCAGCGTGTTGAGCAGCGCCGTACCGATGGAACCGCCCACCTGCTGCATCGCGTTGACCGTCGCGGAGGCGACCCCCGCGTCCTCGGCCGCCACCCCGCCGGTGGCGAGCTGCATGGCCGTCGGCATCACCAGGCCGAGGCCCACGCCGATCACGATCAGCTGCGGCAGCACGGCGCTCAGGTAGTGCGAGCCGAGCCCGATGCCGGTGAGCCAGGCCATGCCGGCCGTGGCGACGGCGAAGCCCAGCGGGATCACGATCTTCGGACCGATCCGCGGCAGCAGCACCGTGGTACCGAGTTGCGCCGTCACCATCAGTGCCCCGACCATCGGCAGGAACGCCACACCGGTCTTCGTGGGGCTGAAGCCGAGATTCAGCTGCAGGTAGTAGGTGAGGAAGAGGAAGACACCGAACATGCCCGCGCCGGTGACCAGGACCGCGAGATAGGAGGCCGCGCGGTCGCGGTCGAGCAGGACGCGCTGCGGCAGCAGCGGGTGCGCGGCCCGGGTCTGCCACCAGGAGAAGGCGGCGAGCAGCAATCCGCCCGCGATCAGGAAGCCCCAGGTCTGCGGCGAACCCCAGCGGTGCGTCTCGGCGTTCGAGAAGCCGTAGACGAGGGAGAAGAGACCGCCGGCGACCAGGACCGTGCCCGGCACGTCGAGCTTGGAGTTCGCGGCGTCGCGGTGGTTGCCGAGCAGGACCCAGCCGCCCGCGAAGGCGACGACGGCGATGGCCACGTTCACATAGAGCGTCCAGCGCCAGTCGAGCGCGTCGGTCAGCATCCCGCCCAGCAGCAGGCCGACCGCGCCGCCCGCGCCCGCGATCGCGCCGTACACGCTGAACGCCCGCGCCCGCTCCCGGGCGTCCGTGAACGTGGTGTTGAGCAACGACAGCGCGGCCGGCGCCAGCAGCGCGCCGAAGACGCCCTGCAGGGCACGGGCGGTGACCAGCATGCCGAAGCCGGTGGCGGCGCCGCCGAGCGCGGAGGCCGCAGCGAAGCCGACGACCCCGACGAGGAACGCGGGCTTACGGCCGAAGAGGTCCGCGATCCGCCCGCCGAGCAGCAGCAGGGAGGCGAACGCCAGCGCGTACGCGGTCACGATCCACTGCCGGTTGGCGTCGGAGAAGCCCAGGTCCGCCTGGGCGGACGGCAGGGCGATGTTCACGATCGTGGCGTCCAGCACCACCATCAGCTGCGCGATCGCGACGACCGCGAGGATCCACCACCGTTGCGGCGAGGCCGTGGGTGGTGCCTCCACGGCATCCGTCGTGATGCCGCTCTTCACCGTCTGGGACATGGCAGAACCACTCCAGGGAAAGTCGTTCGGGGACAGGCCTAAACGAAACTGTTTCGTACACTTCGAGAGTAGACCTCTTCTCGCGAAACGGCAACGTTTCGATGGGGCGATTCGCGTGGATGGGTGGGCGTCTTGGTGGTGCCGCCGGTGGCGCCATCAAGGACAGCTTTTCATTCCTTGACGGGAATATAACCAGTGAGGCATATTGAGGTCGTGTCCGATGCCTCCTTGTGGTCCGCCCTCGCCGACCCCCACCGACGGGCCATCGTCGCGCTGCTCCTGGAGCGGCCGCGGCCCGTCGGTGAGATCGTCGAGGCGTGCGGTCTCAGCCAGCCGAGCACGTCGAAGCATCTGAAGGTGCTGCGCGACGCGGGTCTCGTGCGCGTACGACAGGACGCGCAGCGCCGCGTGTACGCGCTCGACCCGGCCCCGATCGCCGCACTCGACGCCTGGCTCGACCCCTACCGCAGGCTGTGGAACCGCAGCCTCGACGCGCTGGGGCGGCGCCTCGACGAGACCTCGGACGACCCCGACCGACCCTCCGCGAAGGACTGATCACCATGGCCGCCGACCTCACCGGCACCTATCTCACCCTCGACGACGGCCGTCCCGCCGTCCGCTTCAGCCGGGTCTACGACTACCCGGTCGACCATGTGTGGCGGCTGGTCACCGACCCCGACGAGCTCGTCCGGTGGTTCCCCTCCCGCGCCGAGTTCGAGCTGCACTCCGGGGGCACCGTCCACTTCAGCGGGGACCCCCACATGCCGGAGCCGACCGGCACGGTCCTGGCCGTCGACGCGCCCCGGCACCTCTCCTTCACCTGGGGCGGCGACGAACTGCGCTTCGACCTGGAGGAGCTGGAGGGCGGACGGACCCGCTTCACCCTCACCAACGTCCTCGGGGAGCAGAACACCGCCGCCCGCAACGGCGCCGGCTGGGAGGTCTGCCTCGCGGCCCTGGACGCCCGGGCCCGCGGCGAGCGCTTCGAAGGCCCGCACTCCGGGGAGACCGCGCCCTGGAAGGACTACTACGAGCGGTACATCCGGGCCGGGATCCCCTCCGGCGCGCCCGTTCCCGGCACCGACGCCTGACCGCTCACGCCATCTGACGTCGTACCAGTTCGTGCAGCCGCCCGCGGGTGTCCGCGAGCAGCTCCGCCGGCGGGCCCTGCTGGGCGACCTTCCCGTCCTCCATCACGATGACCCGGTCCGCGTCCAGCACCGTGGACAGCCGGTGGGCGATCACGATCCGGGTCGCGTTCAGGGCCCGCGTGGACTCGATGACCCGGCGCTGGGTCTCGTTGTCCAGCGCGCTCGTCGCCTCGTCGAAGAACAGGATGCGCGGGCGGCGGATCAGGGCCTGCGCGATCATCAGCCGCTGCCGCTGTCCGCCGGAGATGGCGCCGCTGCCCTGGACGATGGTGTGCAGGCCCATCGGCATCCGCTTGATGTCCTCGGCCAGTCCCGCCATCTCCGCCGCGGCCATCGCCTCCTCCGGCGTGTACGGCTCGGTGCCGCAGATGACGTCCAGGATCGAGCCGGTGAACGGCTGCGCGTGCTGGAGCACCACCCCGCACTGCCGGCGCACCGCCGACTGGTCGAGCGCCGAGAGGTCCTGCCCGTCGTACAGGACGCTGCCCGAGGACGGCTTGTCGAAGCCGATCAGCAGGCGCAGCAGCGTCGACTTGCCGCAGCCGCTCGGGCCCACGATCGCCACGAACTCGCCCGGCCGCACGGCGAACGACACATCGTCGAGGACCAGGGGACCGTCGTCCGCGTAGCGGAACGAGAGCCGGCGCGCCTCGATCGCGCCGGACAGCACCCCCGGGCGGGTGCTCGCCGTACGCACCTCCGGTGTCGCGTCCAGCACCGGCTTGATCTCCTCGAACAGCGGCAGCGCCGCCACCACCGAGACGAACGCGCCGGTGAGCTGGGTGACCGAGGTCAGCAGCATGGTGACCGAGGTGTTGAAGGTGAGGAAGTCGGCGGCCGACAGGGCGCCCCTGGCCGGGCCCGCGAGCAGGATGAACATCAGAAGTGAGCACAGCGGCAGATACACCGAACCCAGCACCGTGGTGAGGTTCTTGATCCGGCCCACCTTCTGCTGCAGCTCACGGCTGCGCGCGAACTCGCCGGCCCAGGCGGCGTAGGCGTAGTTCTCGGCCGCCGCCACCCGCAGCTTGGGCAGCCCGCGCAGGGTCTGGAACGCCTGGTTGTTCAGCTTGTTGCCGAGCCGCACCAGTCGCCGCTGCCAGCGCACCTGCCACAGCCCGAGTCCCAGGAAGACGGCGGCGATGACGACGAGCATGGCGATCGCGGCCAGTGCCATGGGCACGCTGTACCACAGCAGCAGTCCCAGGTTCATCATGCCGACCGTCACCGACTGGGCGACCACCGGACCGACCCCGGCGAGCAGCCGGCGAATGGCGCTGATGCCCATCGCCGCGCTCGCCAGCTCACCGGTGGAGCGCTCCGCGAAGAACTTCGTCGGCAGCCTCAGCAGCCGGTCCCAGACCGCCGGCTGGAGCGTCGCCTCGATGCGTCCCTCCAGGCGCAGGATGCTCAGGTTCTCCAGCAGCATGAACGCCGCGGCCACCACACCGGTCACCATCAGGGCGAGGCAGACCTGGACGATCAGCCCCTGCTGGGCCTTCGGCACGTACTCGCCGAGCACCTTGCCGGTGGCGATGGGCACCAGCGCGCCGATCGCGACGGTCACCAGACCGCTGAGCAGCAGTCCCAGCAGATCGCCCCGGGTGCCGCGCATGCTGAACCGCAGCAGCCGCAGCGGGTCGAGCCGCTGATCGGGCAGCGGACGGTAGAACATCACGGCCCGCGGCTCGAACTCGGCCGCGTTCGCCTTCTCGACGGGGGTCTCGCGGCCCGACGAGGGCTGGACGGCCACATAGCCGCCGCGCCGCCACAGCAGCGCGACCGGCGCGCCCGACAGCGCCCGGTGGCCCACCAGCGGCCCGACGTCGTCGCGCCACCAGCGCCCGTCCAGCCGTACGACCCGGGTGCGGACCCGGGAGGCGATGGCGATGCGCTCGACCGGGTCGAGGCGGTCGCTCTCGGTGCCGCTCCCCGCGGAGTCGGCCAGGGTGATCCCGGCGGCGCGGGCCACCAGCCGGCAGGCCGCGTAGGTGGCGTCGGCGTCGGCCGCCGTCGTGCGCCGGGCCGACGCCCTGCCGATCGAGGCGAGCAGCGTGTGGTCGGCCTGGGCGCGGACCGCCTCGCCCGCCTTGATACCGGCCGCGGTACGGGTCTCGTGGCTGCGCTCCACCTGCTCGATCCACCGGTCGAGGGTGGTGAGGAGCCGGTACTGCTGGTCGACCATCCCCTGCCAGACCGCGGGATCCATCAGCAGATCGGCCGCCGCCTCCGCTCCGTAGAGCGAGCCGTACTGGACACTGCCCGGCGGCACCTGCATCCAGAACACATCGTCGTCGGTCATCTCGGCGGCCCGTTCGTTCGCCGTCGGCGCCTGGAAGAGGATCGACAGGCTCCGGCCGACGCCCAGGGCGAGCGCGTACTCCAGCGGGCTCGTCGTCGGCGGTACGTACTGCGGGTTGCCGTACTCGTCGTACGACCAGGTCTGGGTGTCGACCTGCTGATACAGCTCGCGCAGCTGGATGCGGCGCACCGCGCAGTCGCGCACCGGGCGGGCGACCAGGGTGTGCTGGGGTCCCGGGACCGGGCCGAGCAGCAGCGAGCCCGCCTCCAGGCGGCCGAGGTGGTGCCAGTGTCCCTGCGCGGCGGCGTCCACCGCGAACAGGTCCAGCGCGCCGGCCGCGACCAGCCACAGCACCTGAGGACCCTCCAGGTCGAGCCGGCCGAGGCCGGAGCAGTCGACCGGGGACCCCATCGCGCCCAGCGCGCCGAGAACGAGGTCGCCCTCGTGAACCGCTGTCATCTCATCGCTCCCTGACCAGCTCGGCGTACGCCCCGCCGGCCGCCACCAGGGCGTCGTGCCGCCCCCGTTCCACGATCGTGCCGTGCTGGAGCACCACGATCTCGTCGCTGTCGCGCACGGTGCTCAGCCGGTGCGCGATCACCACACAGGCGCAGCCGCGCTTGCGCAGGTTGTCGATCACGGTCTGCTCGGTCTCCGCGTCCAGGGCGCTGGTCACCTCGTCGAGGACCAGGATGCTGGGATCGCGCACCAACGCCCGGGCGATCTCCAGGCGTTGGCGCTGCCCGCCGGAGAAGTTCCGCCCGTCCTGCTCGACCCGGCTGCGGATGCCGCCGGGGCGGCGCATCACCACGTCGTACAGGGCCGCGTCCCGCAGCGCCGCGACCACCGCGTCGTCCGGGATCGAGGGATCCCACAGCGCCACGTTGTCCCGGACCGTGCCCTCGAAGAGGAAGACGTCCTGGTCGACGAAGGAGACCGAGGCGGCGAGCGCGCCGCGCGGGATGTCCTCCAAGCGCCGCCCGTCGATGCGGATCTCGCCCTCCCACGGCGTGTACAGGCCCGAGATCAGCCGGGACACCGTCGACTTGCCGCTGCCCGAGCCGCCGACCAGCGCCACCTGCTGACCCGGGCCGACCGTCAGGCTGAAGCCGTTCAGCAGCGGCTTGTCCAGCGGGCTGTAGCCGAAGGTGATGTGTTCCAGTTCGACATGGCCGTGCAGCCGGCGGGTCGACTCACCGCGCCCGGAGCGGCCGTAGAGCGGGTCGGCCTGGAAGTTCTCCACGTCCTTCAGGCGGGCCACGTCCGCGGCGAAGTCCTGGATCCGGCCCGCGACCCCGTTGAGCCGGGTGATCGGCGCGGTGAACCGGGTGACGAGTGCCTGGAAGGCCACCAGCAGACCGACCGAGATATGGCCCTCGACCGCCCGCAGTCCGCCGATCCACAGGATCAGCGCGCTGTTGAGCGTGGCGAGCGTCGGCGCGACCACCCCCAGCCAGGCGCTCGGCACCCCGAGCCGCTGCTGTTCCTCCAGCGTGGTGGAGTGCTGCCCCGCCCACTTGCGGAAGTAGCCGTCCTCGCCGCCGGTCGCCTTCATCGTCTCGATCAACTGGAGCCCGGTGTACGCGGTGTTGGTGAGCCGGGCGTTGTCCGCGCGCAGCTTCGCGGTGCGCGTCGCCCGCAGCCGTACGACCACTCGCATCGCCACCACGTTGAGCAGCGCGACGCCGATGCCGACGAAGGTCAGCTGCGGGTCGTACGTGTACAGCAGCACCGCGTAGAGCACGACGACGACCGCGTCCACGCCGGCCGCCGCGAGGTCGCGGGCCAGGGTCTCGGCGACCGCGTCGTTGGACTGGAGGCGTTGCACCAGGTCGGCCGGGCTGCGCTGGGCGAAGAACGTCACCGGAAGGCGCAGCAGATGGCGCAGGAAGCGGGCGCTGGACAGCGTCGAGGAGATGATCCGGCCGCGCAGCAGATTGGCCTGCTGCAACCAGGTCAGCACGATCGTGAGCAGCACGCACGCGGCCATCGACGCGAACAGCACACCGAGCAGCGAGGTCTGCCCGCCGATCAGGAACATGTCGATGTAGGTGCGGCTCAACGCCGGCATCGCGGCGCCCACCACCACCAGCAGCAGACTCGCGAGGATCGCGGCGGGCATCGTGCCCGAGGTGCCGCGCAGCCGGGCGGGCATGGCGCCGAGGACGCCCGGCCTGCGCCCGCCCCGGGTGAAGTCCTCGCCCGGCTCCATCACCAGGACGACCCCGGTGAAGCTGGTGTCGAAGTCCTCCATGGGCACGAAGCGGCGGCCCTTGCCGGGGTCGTTGACGTACACGCCGCGGCGGCCGAAGCGGCGCCCCATGCCGTCGTAGACGACGTAGTGGTTGAACTCCCAGAACAGGACGGCGGGCGCCCGCACCTCGGCGAGCGCGGCCGTGTCCATCTGCATGCCCTTGGCCGTGAGGCCGTAACTGCGGGCCGCCTTGAGGAGGTTGCTGGCGCGTGAGCCGTCGCGGGAGACACCGCAGGCGATGCGCAGCTCTTCGAGAGGGACGTGCCGGCCGTAGTGCCCGAGCACCATGGCCAGGGATGCGGCGCCGCACTCCACCGCCTCCATCTGCAGCACGGTGGGCGTGCGGACGGTCTTCGTCCGGCCCTTGGGCACCGTGCGCTTCGGCGGCGTGGCGCGGCGTCTGCCCCGTACCGGGGGCAGGGTGTCCGAGGGAGCGGTCACGGCAGGAGCCAATCGACGGGACGCTGATCGGCCATGCGGATCGAACCGGAGGCCAGGGTCATGGAGGTGAGGGCGAACGGGGGGCCGTCCACGGACGACCACCGGTAGCCGCTCTTCGTGCCGGAGGACTTGTCGAGCCGCACCAGGACGGCCACCGGGCGGCCCTTCTTGGTGAACAGCTCCCCGAGCTGGCCGTCGCCCAGGAACGAGGCGATCTGCTGTGCCGACTGGGGCGCCCGGTCCACGGACTTCACATGACCGCGCAGCACCCCGTACTGCTGGGTCGGCACCGACTGGACGGTGATGTCGACGGAGGCGTTCGCGGGGATGGCGGCGGCGTTCTCGGCGGGCACGTAGACCGTCGCGTACAGCGGGTCGGAGGAGTGGGCCACCTTCTCCACCGAGGCGACGTTCGTCCCGGTCTGGATGATCTGGCCGATGGTGGCGGCGAGCGCGGTGACGCGGCCCGCGGCGACCGTGCGGACCACGGAGTCGCCCTCGCTCGTGTGCACCTTCACCACGGGCGCGTTCGCGGGGAGCTGTTCGCCCTCCCGGGCGAGGACCGCGGTGACCTGTCCGGCGACCGGGCTCTGCAGGACGTAGCTGCCCTCGCCATGCGTGAGGATGGCCGGCGCGCCGACCGTGGAGGTCACCGAGCCGGTGACGGCCCAGACGGACGCTGCGGCCATGGCGACCACCGTCACGGTGAGCACGAGCCAGCCCTGGGGGCGGGCGAAGCGCACCGGGAGATCCAGCTCTTCGGGCGACTGCAGCTTGGCGAGGGCCTGTTGGCGGAACTGCACGGAACTTTCCCTCACCTGTTCGGAGAGATTTACGGCATCCGAGAGTCCCGGAACCGGGGGACGGTTCCGGGACTCAACGGCACACAGGTGCGATCAGAGACCCGCGACCAGCTGGGTGACCGGGGCGGCGTTCAGGCCGGTGACACCCTCGACCGTGCCGACGGCCGTGCCCACGAGGCCGGAAACCGGGGCGATGCCATCCACCAGGCCGGTGGCGGTGCCAACGGCGTTGATCTGCAGGCCGCCGGAAACGGCGTCCAGCTCGGCGTCCGAGATCTCGGCGGTCGCAACCTGGGGGGTGGAGTTCATGATGGAACTTCCCTTCATATGGATATTCACAAGGGGGAGAGCGGCCCCCTTCTGGGGACAGACGGTCGGCCGCGCCCGCGGATGCCGGGAACCCGTCCCCGGGCCCCATGGGGCGGCCCCCGCGGTGCAACGGATCAAAGCACGCCGGAGCCCGGCTCTTCCAATCAACCAACGCTCTCACCAGGGCAATTGATATTCCGACACGCGGATCCGTGCAGGTGCGCGCACGCCGCGTCGGCCACTTCTTCACATGCGACGGCCCTTCGGCGTCCCCGGCCGCTTGTGGCCCGGAATCCGAATAGGACACTCCTGGTCCAATGGCGCGGACCCCGGCGCGCGAGTGTGCAGATCCGCAGTGCACGGTGACCCGATTGCGCAATCAGTGTGCAGATTCCCTGAAGCCGGGATTCCGCTCCTGGAGCTGAACCGAACGTCACCGGGCGGGCGCGAAGCGTGTGCGTGCGAGCCTGTAGCGGTGTCCCGTGCGGTGCCTGTGAGGGCCGTCCGTACGGTGCCCGCCTCCGACTGTCCTCCAGGGGGCTAGCCCAGCAGCGCGTACACCGTGCTCGCCCGTGCCGCGATCGTGGCCGTGTCGCCCGAGGTCATCGTGATGTCGGCGAACGCCATGCGCCTGCCCAGTTTGGTGAGGACCGCCTCCACCAGTACATCCGTGTCCACGACCGCGCGCTGGAAGCTGGTGGACTGCTGGACGGTCGTCATGGGGACGAAGCCGCCGCGCGCCGCCGACACCGCGATCACGGTGGCCGTGTCGGCCGCGGCCATCAGGGCCTGCCCCGACAGCGCGCCGCCCTCCCGGGCGAGGCGGGTGGACCAGGGCAGCCGCAGCACGGCCCGCCGCTCGTCCAGTTCGACCACGGCGAGTCCCAGGTCCTGCACCCAGGGGGCGAAGCTGCCGGCGAGGATCTTGTCGGCTTCGGCTGGCGTCATGCGCGATTCCGTACCCTCGTCCGGGGCCCCGCAGACGCGTTTGCCACCTATTTCACGCTTTCGCATACGCCAACTCGGCCAGATGTCAGCCCGGTTGAACACCCCTCATGACACGTGCGTATCAACAGGCATCCAGGCGCCCCAGACAGCTGCCGGACGGCGGCGAACCACCCCCGTCCCCAGGAGGTAAAGAGTTGAGTCACAAACGCATACCCAAGCGCAAGGCCGCGATCGCGGTGGGAAGCGTGGCGGCGCTCGGAGCGGCGGCCCTCCTGCTGCCCAACGCCAACGCGTCCCAGACGGGTTCGTCGGACGCCACTCCGAAGACGTTCAAGGCGAACGACGTCTCGGGCCTCGCCTCGCAGATCGCCGCCCAGCTGGGTGATGCCTTCGCCGGCTCGTACTACAACGCCGACAAGCAGCAGATCGTCGTCAATGTGGTCGGCAACGACAGCAATGTCATCGACACCATCAGAAAGGCCGGCGCGATCCCCAACAAGGTGCAGAACAGCACCGCCGCGCTCCAGGCCGCCGCCAGGACGCTCAAGGCGCAGGCCACGGTCCCCGGCACCGCCTGGTCCGTGGACCCCAAGACCAACAAGATCCAGGTCAGCGCCGACAGCAGCGTCACCGGCGCCAAGTGGGACAAGGTGGAGTCGACCGTCAAGAGCCTCGGCTCCGGCATGGCGACCCTCAAGAAGTCCGGCGGCTCGTTCAAGACGCTGGTGTCGGGCGGTGACGCCATCTTCGCCCAGGCCAACGGTGGTGGCGTCCGCTGCTCCCTCGGCTTCAACGTCACCGCGAGCGACGGCACCCCGGCCTTCCTGACGGCCGGCCACTGCGGCGTCGCGGCCAAGCAGTGGTCCGACTCCCAGAACGGGCAGCCGATCGCCACCGTCGACCAGGCCACCTTCCCCGGCAACGGCGACTTCTCGCTGGTCAAGTACAACGACCCCAAGACCCAGGCACCGAGCGAGGTCAACGCCGGCAACGGGCAGACGGTCCAGATCAACCAGGCCGCGGACGCGGTGGTGGGCCAGCAGGTCTTCCGGATGGGCAGCACCACCGGTCTGCACGACGGAACCGTCACCGGACTTGACGCCACCGTCAACTTCCAGAGCGAGACCGTGCCGGGCGGCGTCGACACCGTCACCGGGCTCATCCAGACCAACGTCTGCGCCGAGGCCGGCGACAGTGGGGGCTCCCTGTTCACCCAGGACGGCAGCGCGGTCGGTCTGACCTCGGGCGGCAGCGGCGACTGCACCGCCGGCGGCGAGACCTTCTTCCAGCCGGTGACCGCGGCGCTCAAGGCGACCGGCGCGACCCTCGGCGCGGGTGGCGCGGTGGGCGGGGGTGGCGCCGCGGGCGCGGGTGACCAGAGCGCGAGCCCCGGTGACCAGAGCACCGCCAGTGCGGGTGCCGGTGACCAGAGCGGTGCCGGTGCCGGTGCCGGTACGGGTGACCAGAGCGGGGCCGGTCAGGCGAGCGCCAGCCCCGGCGACCAGAGCGGCGCCGGCCGGCAGACGGGCGGCGCGGCCGACCAGTCCGGCAGTGAGCAGCCCGGGCAGGTGCAGGGCAACGGCGCGGCCGACGGCTCCTCGCTGACGAGCCACTGAGCCCCTGAATCAGTGCGTCGCGGTCCGGCCCTCCGGCGGGAGGGCCGGACCGTTCCACGTCGGCCGGCGATGCGATCCGAAACGTTCGCGACCGCGAAGCAGCCCCACCTCGGGTGAGTCCGGACACCTGGCACCTCTCGTGGGCGGTGTGGTGGCCGGAACGCCGATCTCGAACTTGTCCGAGTGCGGCGCGGCCCTGTTCCGGCCGCAGGCAGGCGGCGGCGGACTGCGCCCCAGGAACCGGGACACATCGCACCCCGCCGGCCTCCGCCGCGACCGTCCGTCGGCGCCCCGGGATAACGACACGCACAAGGAGCTGCGCCGACACGCGCAGAGGGGCTGCGCTGCAGCGGCAGAAGCGCTGTAATTGCAGAGTGGGCAGTGAGGGCGCTGCGGGACGCAGAACGAGAACGCAGCGTGCGGAACTTGCCCTCAAGACGCTCACCGCCGATCTCGAACCGCGCGAGCGGCTGCGCCGCGTCCTCGAACAGGCCCTGGCCTTCACGACGGCCACCCTCGTCGCTGTCTACACCCCGAACGAGGACGGGGACGGGGTCCGGCTGACCGAGGCGGTCGGCGTGCCGAGGACCCTGTACGGGCTGCGCGACATCCACCCGCTCCCCGCGGGGTCCCCCTTGGCGGACGCCCACCGCACCGGGCAGCCCCTCTGGCTCGCGCCGGAGGACCTCGGCCGCTGTTCCGACCCGGGCCGGCTGCCGGACCCGGACTTCTGGCTGGGGATCCTGCCGCTGCGCGACGGCGGCTGTCTGGCCGCCGTCACCGACCATCCGGACGGCTTCGACGCCGAGGACCGCGAGTGCCTCCAGCTCGTCACCGAGGCCGTCACCGGCCCCGCGCCGGACACGGACGGTACCGCCCGGCCGGTCGGCGGCTCGTACGCGCTCACCGTGGACACCGGCCGGGTCGAGGTCGACGGCGAGGTGCTGGACCTCTACGGCATCGAACCGGACGCGTTCGACGGCAGGGTCGAGACCCTGCTCGCCCGGACCGTGCCGGAGGACGTGCCGGCCCTGATGTCCGTCGTGGAACCCGACCGCCTCTCCGTCGGCGACCGGGAACTGGAGTTCCGTATCCTCCAGCCCTCCGGCGCGCCGAGATGGCTGCGGCTGCGCGGGCGGCTGCTGCCCGCGGAGGAGGGACGGCCGGCCCGGCTCGTCGGTACGGTCGCCGACGCCTCGAAGCTGCGCCCCGCCGTCAGTGACGTCACCCGTATCCAGCGGCTCGCCGCGGCCCTCGCCATGGCGGGCACCGTCCGCGATGTCAGCGGCGCCGTGGTCGCCGCCCTGCGCACCCCGCTGGAGGCGGACCGCATCGCCCTGGCCGAGCTGGAGTCCGACCGGCTCGTCGTCACCGTCCTCGACCCGCCCGAACCGGAGGCCTGGCCCGAGCTGTGGCGCACCGAATGGCGCACCGAGTGGCCCGACGCCCCCGTACGCGCCATGCCGACCCTCGCCGCCGCGCTGCGCGAGGGCCGCGCGGGGATCTGGCCCGCCGGCACGGACCTGGAACCCGCGCTCGCCGAGGTCGGGCCCGGCGGCCTGGTCGTGCTGCCGCTGCCCGCGGGCGGACGGACGGCGGGCGCCTGCCTCATCGGCTGGGACAGCCCGCACGACTTCACCCCCGACGAGCGCGCCCTGCTCACCGCCGCCGCGGGCCTCGCCGGACAGGCGCTCGTACGTGCCCACGCCTTCGACGCCGAACACGAACTGATCGGCATGCTCCAGCGCGCCCTTCTTCCGCGCCGCCTGCCCCGGCTGCCGGGCGCCGACGCAGCGGCCCGCTATCTGCCGACCACCGCGGGCCTGGAACTCGGCGGTGACTGGTACGACGTGATCCCGCTGCCCGAGAACCACGCCGCCCTCGTCATCGGCGACGTGCAGGGTCACAACGCCGGAGCCGCCACCCTCATGGGCCAGATGCGCACGGCCCTGCGCGCGTACGCCGCCGAGGGCCACCCCCCTGACGTCGTGGTCTCGCACGCCAACCGGCTCCTCGTGGAGATGGAGTCCGATCTCTTCGCCACCTGTTGCTATGTCGACGTCGACATGGAGGAGGGGACCGCCTGGTGTGTCCGTGCCGGACACATCCCGCCGGTACTGCGCCACCCGGACGGCAGAGCGGAGATCGTCGAGGCGGAGGGCGGCCCGCCCCTCGGCGTCGTCGACCAGGCGGAGTACCCGATGACCCAGCTGCGGCTGCAGCCTGGCACGATCATCGCCCTCACCACGGACGGCCTGGTGGAGACCGCAGAGACCAGCCTCGACAACGGACTCGTGCGACTGGCCCGGGAACTGTCCGCCGCCGATCCCGGGCACCTGGGGCTCGTCGCGGACGCGCTGCTGGCCGACGCCAACCGCAGCGACGACGTCGCCCTCCTCCTGGTCCGCTACGACGGCATGGCGGTGCGCCCGCTGCGCGAGACCTGGACGGTGTGGCGCGTCCCCGAGGCGGTCCGGCACGCCCGGCGCTTCACCAGGCGCTATCTGCGTGCCTGGGGCGTGGCGACGGACGACGTGGACACCGTGCTCCTCGTCGTCTCCGAACTCGTCACCAACGCCCTCGTGCACACCGACGGCCGGGTGCGCCTCGACCTCACCCTGCTCAACCACCGGCTGCGCGTCGCGGTCGCGGACGCCTCACCGCGTTCGCCCGTCAAACCGACGAGCATCGGCTGGGAGGCCACCGGCGGCCGGGGCATCCTGCTCGTCGAGGCCGTGGCCGCGGCCTGGGGGACGCTCCCGGTCAGCGGCGGCAAGCAGGTGTGGGCGGACATCCTCCTCGAACAGGCGCCGACGAGTGCCCGCACCTGACGGCGACCGTCCGTGGACACGACCGCGCGGCCTGCGCATGACCGTGGACGCGTCCCCGGTGCGGGCGGCACCCCCGGTCGTGCCGTCATGACACCCTGACGTCGTGCGTCTGCTGTTCATGTCCGACACCCACGTCCCCCGGCGGGCCAGGGAGCTGCCCCCGCAGCTCCTCGCCGAACTCCCGCGTGCCGACGTCGTGATCCACGCCGGTGACTGGGTGGACGTCGCCACGCTCGACCTGCTGGAGAGCCGGTCCGCGCGGCTGATCGGCGTCCACGGCAACAACGACGGTCCCGCCCTGCGTGCCCGGCTGCCCGAGGTGGCCCGTGCCGACCTCGACGGTCTGCGCCTCGCGGTGGTCCACGAGACCGGCGCCGCCCAGGGGCGCGAGGCCCGCTGCGCCGCGCGCTTTCCCGATCTCGACGCGCTGGTCTTCGGACACAGCCACATCCCGTGGGACACCACCACGGACACCGGCCTGCGGCTGCTCAACCCGGGTTCCCCGACCGACCGGCGCCGCCAGCCGCACTGCACGTACATGACCGCGACGGTGACCGAGGGCGAGCTCAGGGACGTACGACTGCACCGCCTGCCCCCACGTACGTAGCGTCCCAACAGGCAGTAGTGACAAGGGAGTTGACGCCTCGCGGCTTCCCATCCGATTGTAATGGACATGGCAAAACTGTGCGCGCGTCTGCTCGGCGTTCTCGTGTCGCTCACCGGTCTGCTCGCGGCGACGGGCGGGCATCCCGTGACCGCCGCCGCACTCCCGGACTCCCTCTGGTTCGACGCCCGGGCCTGGTCCGCCCTCACCGTCCGGGACGGTCGGCTGACCGACGGCCTCGGCCGCGAGGTCGTGCTGCGCGGCTACAACGTCTCCGGCGAGACCAAGCTGGAGGAGAACGGCGGACTGCCCTTCGCCTCGGTCGCCGACGCGAGGAGGTCCGCGGCCGCCCTGCGCACCCTGGGCGGGGGCAACACGGTCCGCTTCCTGCTCTCGTGGGCCCACGCCGAGCCCGTACGAGGCCGCACCGACACGGCCTATCTCGCCGCGGTCACGGACCAGATGCGCCCGTTCCTCAGCGCCGGGATCCGCGTTCTGCCCGACTTCCACCAGGACCTCTACTCGCGCCATCTGTTCGACGAAGGCAGCTGGTACACCGGTGACGGTGCCCCGCAGTGGGCCGTGGACGCCGGGAACCACCCCACGGAGTTCTGCGGGATCTGCCTCTTCTGGGGCCAGAACATCACCCAGAACCAGGCGGTGACGAAGGCCTCGTACGACTTCTGGCACAACGCGTACGGCGTGCAGGACGCCTTCCTCGCCACCGCCCGGCAGACCATGGCGTACCTCGCCCAGCATCTGACCGACGACGAGTTCGCGGGCGTCATGGGCTTCGACCCGTACAACGAGCCGTACGCGGGCACCTACGACTCGGGTCAGACGAGCCGCACCTGGGAGCAGGACGTGCTCCTGCCGTTCTACGAGCGGTTCAGCGCGCGCATGGACGCGGCCGGCTGGCAGGACAAACCGGCCTTCGTCGAGCCCAACCTCTTCTGGAACGCCAACATCTCCAGCCAGAAGCAGGAGGGAGGGCTCCTCGGCGCGGGCACGCTCGGATCGCGCTACGTCTTCAACACCCACTTCTACGACCAGAAGGCCATCTCCGGCATCCTGATGTGGGGCAAGGCCGGGGACGGGCAGTACGCGGGCGACTTCGCCACCGTGCGCGACCGGGCCGCCGCGCTGGGTACGGCCGCTGTCGTCAGCGAGTTCGGCCATCCGCTGTCCGGCACGGTCTCCGACAAGGCGCCCACCGTGGTGAAGGCGATGTACCAGGCCCTCGACTCCCGGCTGCCGGGGGCGAGTTGGTGGAGCGACCCGGCGGCCTCCGGACCGGTGCTGTCCGGCACCCAGTGGCAGTGGGACCTCTACAGCGGCCGCCACCACGAGGCGATGAACGGCAACCCCGGCAAGGTCCTCACCTCGGGCGACGCCTGGAACGGGGAGGATCTCTCGGCGGTCGCCCTCGACGACTCCGGCTCCCCGGAGCTGCGCCAGGACGCCCGGCTGCTGGACCGGCTCTACCCGAGCGCCACCTCCGGGACGACGCTCGCCTTCACCTACGAGGACCGCTCCCGGGACGGCTCCACCACCCTGACCTGGAACCCGGTCCCGGCCTCGCTCCCCGACGCGGCGCAGCTGGTGGGCTCGGGCCAGTACGGCCTGCTGGTCTGGCGCTCGGACGGCTCCGCCGCGCCCACGGAGCTGCATCTGCCCGCCTCCTTCCCGGCCGCGTCCACCACGGTGGTCTCCGACCTCGGCACCGCGGCGGGGCTGCCCGCGTACACCGGGTCGAACCCGATCGCCGTGGCGGACGAACCTGGCGGCGCGGGCGGCAAGCGGCTTCTGCTGACCGCCTCCGGCCCCGCGGGCGTGCACTGGGCGCTGGTCACGAACGGAGCGACGGCCCCGTCCGCGTCGCTGCTGAGCGCGGCGCGGACGGAGCTGTCGGCGTGGGCGGCGAAGGAGATCAGCTAGCGGAGGGGACCCGTCCAGTCCTCCGGGACATGGGCCAGACGCACCCGCTGCGGGTGGTCGCCGACCGGGACCGAGACGACCTTCTCGCCCGTCGCGAAGTCGATCGCGGTGACCTGGTCGGCGCCGCTCTCCGAGATGATGCAGTCCTTGCCGTCCCCGCTCACGGTCGCCCAGTAGGGCTTGGAGGCGGTGACGAGCGGGCCTTCCTGGAGGGTGGCGCGGTCGACGACGGTGGCGTAGTCGTCCATCGTCCCCGCGACGCACAGCTTGGTGCCGGACGGGTTCATCGAGATACCGTGGTGGCGTGAGTCGTTGACCCAGGTCGTACGGTCCTCGCTGGTCGCCGGGTTCTTCGGCAGGGTCTTCACCCGGGTGATCTTGTCGGCGGCCACGTCGTACTCCAGGAAGCCGTTGAAGAACGACACCTGGAAGTACAGCTTGGACTCGTCCGGAGTGAACACGGCGGGGCGGACCGCGTCGGAGAAGTCCTTCAGCCCGATGGCGTCGAGCCGGCTGCGCATGTCGATGATCTTGACCTGCCTGAAGGTGTGGGCGTCCACGACCGTGATGTGACGGTCGCCCTTGGTCCAGTCCCACGCCGGGTCGTCGAGCGAGGTGTTGACGTCGCCGATGGCCATGTTCCAGATGTACTTGCCGTCCTTGGTGAAGATGTTCTCGTGCGGCTTGTCGCCGGTGGCGAACTCGCCCAGTTCCTGACCGCTGTTGATGTCGAGGACCTGCACCTTGTTGGCGGTGGAGGCGGAGACCGCGACCCGGGTGCCGTCGGGGGAGACCGCCATGTGGTCGGCGCGGTAACCGGCCACGGGGAAACGCCAGTTGATCTTCCCGGTGGCCAGATCGATGGACACGACATCGGCGAAGCTCGGCCGGGAGACGACCATCGACCTGCCGTCCGGCGTGGAGTACATGTCGTCGACGAACTGGTCGTGCCCCTCGCCGACGCTGTTGCGGATGGCCATGAAGTAGATCCACTTGATGGGATCGGCGTTGATCTCCGCCATCCGTTCGGCCTTGTCGGGGATCACGTCGACGCGGCCGATCTTCGCGAAGTCGCCGCTCGACTTGATGACGTCGGCGGTGCCGTCCCAGTTGTTGCCGACGAACATCACCTCGCGCAGCGCGGTGGAGGAGTCCTGCGCCGAGGCCGTCGACGCCGTCCCGCCGGCGGTCAGGGCGAGGGCGGCGGACAGGGCGAGCAGGTACCGGGGTCTGAAGGCAGGCATGGTGGGGGTCCTGTCGTCGAGGGAGGGTGGCGGAGGCCACCTGGACCTGGTGCGAGCATGACAATGTGATCGGGTGCGGTGCCCGGCGGGGCCGGGTGGTGCGGGTCGCCGATTCTGAATACGTGCGCGTTCAGAATGACTTACTGGAAAGTAAGGAGGGTCCCGCCTTCTTCACAAGACTCCGCACGCGACAAAATTGAGCGAGAGGCGAACGCATCAGCGAGTGACGCGGGGGAGTGCGTGACGGGCAGACTCAGACAGCCCACGGGGCGCTACGGAGGCAAGTCGGCCGAGGAACGGCAGGCCGAGCGGCGTCGGCGGTTTCTGGACGCCGCGCTGCAGCTCTTCGGCGACAGCCCCGGCTACCGGTGCACCACCGTCGCGGCGCTGAGCGAGGCGGCGGGGCTGTCGACACGCCAGTTCTACGAGCAGTTCCACACCCTCGAGGACGTGCTGGCCGCCCTGCACCTCCAGGTCAACGACTGGGCGGAGCAGGCCGCGGCAGCCGCTCTCGCGCGCGCCCGCGACCTCCCGCTCGCCGAGCGCGCCGCCGCGGTCTTCGGGGCGTACGCGGCCGACGTCACCTCCGATCCGCGGCGGATCCGGATCACCTTCGTCGAGATCATCGGCGTCAGCCCGCGGCTGGAGGAACAGCGGCTGGAACGCCGGTCCCGGTGGGTGGAGTTCATCTGTGCCGAGGCCGCCCTGGCCGCCGAGCGCGGGGAGGCGGCGCCGCGCGACTACCGGATCGCGGCGACGGCGTTCATCGGCAGCGTCAACGGCCTGCTGCACGACTGGCGGGCCGGCTGGATGGAGGCGACCCTCGACGAGATCGTGGACGAACTGGTCCGGCAACTGCTCGCCATCCTGCGCCCGGCCGACTGGCGGCCGGACGCCTGAGCGGCCGGACTGCCCTCACCCCGCCACGACGGCCAGCACAGCGGCCGCGACGGCGAGCGCAGCACCGAGCAGACAACCCGCGCACAGCCTGCGGCGCAGTGCGCGGTATCTGTCCTCGTACTCGGCGCGCAGTTCCGTGCCGCGCCGTGCGGTTTGCTGCCAGGAGCGGCGGGCTAGCGCCAGATACTCATGGGTGAAACGCTCCTGGAGCTCCTCCCGTTCGGTGGCCGTGAGCCACACCAGGGAATCGGTGAAGCGCTCCGCCGCGGCGCGGCCATCCATGACCGCCGCCTGGAGCAACGTCATGAAGGAGAAGAACGGCAGCAGCACGCCACGGGTGACGTACATATGGTGCGCCCACACCGTCACGGACAGACCGGCGATGGCGATCGTCGCGCCGACCAGGCCCATGTAACCGAACATCGGCTTACGGGAGAACACCGGGATGACCTCGCTGATGATGCCGAAGAACGGCAGGGCGATGATGTACACCTCCGGGTGTCCGAAGAACCAGAAGAGGTGCTGCCACAGCAGGGCTCCGCCGTTGGCCGCGTCGAGGACATGGGCGCCGAACCGCCGGTCCGCCTCCAGGGCGAACAGCGCGGCCGCCAGGACCGGGAAGGCCAGCAGGACGAGCACACCGGTCAGCAGCACGTTCCACACGAAGATCGGCATCCGGAACATCGTCATTCCGGGGGCGCGCATACAGACGATCGTGGTGATGAAGTTGACCGACCCGAGGATCGTGCCGAAGCCGGACAGGGCCAGACCCATGATCCACATGTCGGCGCCGGCACCCGGCGAGCGGACCGCGTCCGACAGCGGCGCATACGCGAACCAGCCGAAGTCCGCGGCCCCCTGCGGGGTGAGGAAGCCTCCCACGGCGATCAGTGAGCCGAGCAGATAGAGCCAGTACGTGAACATGTTCAGCCACGGGAACGCCACATCGGGGGCGCCGATCTGCAACGGCATGATCCAGTTGGCGAAACCGGCGAACAGCGGCGTCGCGAACATCAGCAGCATGATGGTGCCGTGCATCGTGAACGCCTGGTTGAACTGCTCGTTCGACATGATCTGCAGACCGGGCCGGGCGAGCTCCGCGCGCATCAGCAGGGCCACCACCCCGCCGATGCAGAAGAACGCGAACGACGTGACCAGATACAGCGTGCCGATCGTCTTGTGGTCGGTGGTGGTCAGCCACGCCACCGCGGCGGTTCCCGGACGTCGCGCGAGCGCGGTGGGCAGCGCCGGACGCGTCGTGACAGTGTTGCTCTCCATGCCCCGCCTGTGTCCGCCTCCCCGCGGGCCGTCACACCCGGGGAACGCGACAAGGGTCACACCGAGGGGTGTGACGTACCCGAACCTGCCGGACACCAACGGAACATGAGCGACGACGAGAACTTCGCCGCTGCCTATCGCGCGCACTACTGGGCGGTCAGCCGCTATGTCGCGCGACGGCTCGACGGCAGCGGCGACGTCGAGGAAGTGGTGGCCGAGGTGTTCACCGTGGCCTGGCGACACCGGGCCGACCTGCCGGCCTCCCCCCTGCCCTGGCCGTACGGCGTGGCGCGCAACTGCCTGGCCAACACCGTGCGCGGCCACGGCCGCCGGCGGCGGCTCCTCGACCGGCTGGGCAACGACGAGACCGCGCACGGGCGGCAGATCGTGGCGAGCCCCGACGCGGACACCCCCGGCGGCTGGGTGCACGAGGCACTGGCGCGGCTGTCCCCGGCGGACCAGGAGGTGCTGCGTCTCACGGCCTGGGAGGAACTCGGCATCGACGAGGTGGCCGTGGCGCTCGGCTGCGGCGGCCGAGCGGCGGCGATGCGCCTGCACCGGGCACGCAGACGCCTGAGAGCGGAGATCGACCGTACGCGGATCC
The DNA here is from genome assembly GCF_042889625.1 of Streptomyces sp. NPDC002573. Lineage (NCBI taxonomy): Bacteria > Bacillati > Actinomycetota > Actinomycetes > Kitasatosporales > Streptomycetaceae > Streptomyces > Streptomyces sp. NPDC002573. The sequence continues at coordinate 32,183 of NZ_JBIARC010000046.1, forward strand.
CTCGGGTGCCCGGCGCCGCGACAGGCACCGACCCCGACGCCCTCCCCGCCGGCCATGGTGCGCTGACGGCATCCTCCGGCGGCGCGGAGCCTCCGCCCGCACCCTCCCGCGCCGTAGCGCCCGACCGCGACACCCCGATCGCACCAGCCCGCGCCATGGCGCCCCGGCACGACACCCCGAAGGAGCACGACCGTGGCTGACGGACACGACACGCGGGCCCAGCGGGCCGCCCTGCCCGACGAACTCACCCTGCTGCGCCGCGCCGATCCCGTGCCCGCCTCGGACCTCCGCTACCAGGACGGCCCCCTCGGCCATGAGGCCGAGCGCCGGCTGCGCCATCTGGTGCGCAGCGGCACACCCGCGCGCCGTACCCGGCATGTACGCCGCTGGGCCTGGTCCCTCGCCGCGGCCGGTGCCGTCGCCGCGGGCGCCGCCACCCTGCTGCTGTCCGGTCCCGCCACGACGCCCGCCGTGGCCGCGCCCCGCCCGCTGACCGTGCGGGCCGGTTCCTCCCCCCTGCCTCTGAGGGAACTCGCCGACCGGGTGGCCGCGGCGCACGGCTCGCTGCCGTTGCGTCAGGGCACCCATGTGCAGACCTGGAGCCTGGGCCTGAGCAGCGGCCCCGGGTCCCGACCCCCGATCACCCTGCCCGAGGAGCGCGTGGTCCGCTGGCGGGCGGACGGCAGCCACACCGAACTCGTCGTGGCCACCGACCCCCGGCATCCGGGCAGACCTGTCATCACCGACGCCGACGGCGCCCCGCGCACGGTCGAGGACGGGCATGTCCTCAGCCGGAAGACCTACTGGCCGAGTTGGAGCGACGCCCCGCCCCAGGCACAGCCCCCGCACACGGCCGCGGCCCTGCGCGCCTATCTGGCGGAGATCGACACCACCACCACGATGAACACCCCCGAACTGGTCAGCGCTGTCTCGGAGTTGCTCGACAACTGGACGCTGGGCTCGCGGGAGAACGCCGCCCTGGTCCGCGTCCTCGCCGACGCCAAGGGCCTGCGCCCGGTCGGCGCGGTCACCGACCGGCTGGGCCGCCCGGGGCAGGCGCATGTGTACGACGACGCCGCCCACGCGGGCCGGGGGATGCTGATCCTGGATCCGGTGACCGGCGCGGTACTGGGCCTGGAGAGCACCGCGACCCGGGCCGACCGCGAGTACGGCCTCAAGGCGGGTGAGGTGCTGTCGTACCGCGCCTGGATGTGCTGAGCAGGGCCCGGGGACGCCGAAACGGCCGCGAGCCGCCCGGATCCCCGGGCGCCGGCGGATCGTCGGGGTGCCGCCGTTGCGTAGGCTTCCGCCCGTGGACCTCGCCACCCCGGTCGAGGACCTCCGGCCGTTCGCGGGACTGGCCGCCGGAGGACCGCCTCAAGTCCCGGTGGGGTGGTGACCATGGCCGGCAGGACGGTACGGGCGGAACAGGTCGGCGCGACGCGCGAGCTGATCCTCACCGCAGCGGAGCGGCTGTTCGCCGAGCGCGGGGTGCACGCCGTGTCCAACCGTCAGGTCAGCGAGGCCGCGGGCCAGGGCAACAACACCGCGGTCGGCTACCACTTCGGCACCAAGGCCGACCTGGTCCGCGCGATCGTCCGCAAACACGCCGCACGCATCGAGGACGTGCGCCTGCGGCTGCTGGCCGAGAACGGCGACTCCACGGACGTACGCGACTGGGTGTCCTGTCTGGTGCGTCCCCTCCCCGAGCATCTTGCGGCGCTGGGCAGCCCCACCTGGTACGCCCGGTTCTGCGCCCAGGTGATGACCGATCCGGCGATGCACGCGATCATGGTCGAAGAGTCCCTCTCCTCGCCGTCACTGCGGCAGGTGCTCGACGGACTGCACCGCTGTCTGCCCGATCTGCCGCCCGAGATCCGGGCCGAACGCAGCGCCATGGCACGGGAGCTGATACTCCATCTGCCCGCCGAACGCGAACGCGCCCTGGCGGAGGGCACGCCCACCCCTCGTGCCACCTGGGGCGACGCCGCGAGCGGCCTGGTCGACGCGATCGTCGGCATCTGGCTGGCACCGGTCACGAATCGCGCCTGAGACGCCTGAGACGCGGGAGTTGCGCACGCGGCCGGGGGGACGGAAAAGGGCTGCCGCTACGCCGTGAACGAACTCCCGTTCCCACAGGCCGAGTCGGACTACGGTGTCCCCGAACTGTCGCTCTGCTGGCGGCCGTTCATGTCCGACCACGCACCCGATGCACCGAGCGATCCGACCGACCGGCACCAGATGAGTCCGACGAATGGGGAAGGGAACATACGGATGGAACAGGACCAGCCGAGCGCCCTGCGCGCCGCCCCCACGATCCGGGCGGCGGCGCAGTGAGGCACATCGTGGTCGTCGGCGCGTCGGCCGCGGGTCTCGCCGCGGTCGAGACACTGCGCCGCGAGGGGTACGAGGGCACCCTGACCCTCGTCGGCGACGAACGCCACGCGCCCTACGACCGGCCGCCCCTGTCCAAGCAACTGCTGGCCGACGCATGGCAGCCGGAGCGGCTGATGCTGCGCACGCCCGGCCATCTGCGCGCACTCGGCCTGGATCTGCGACTGGGCGTCGCGGCGACGGGGCTGGACCTGGCGGACCGAGCGGTCCGGCTGGCCGACGGCTCCACGGTCGCGTACGACGGACTGGTCATCGCCACCGGAGTTCGCCCGCGCCGGCTGCCCGGCGAGGGCGCGCACGTCCTGCGCTCCCTGGACGACGCGCTGACCCTGCGGGACGGGCTCGCCCCCGGCCGGCGGCTGGTCGTGGTCGGCGCCGGGTTCCTCGGGGCGGAGGCCGCCGCCGCGGCCCGCGGGCTCGGCGCCCGGGTGACCCTGCTGGAACCGGCGCCGGTGCCGCTCGCCCACGCGGTCGGCGAGGACGTCGGACGCGTGCTGGCACAGGCCCATCAGGACCACGGGGTGGAACTGCGCACCGGGGTCACGGTGACGGAGGTGACCGAAGAGGGGGTACGGCTCGCGGACGGCGAGGTGGTCGAGGCCGACGAGATCCTGGTCGCGATCGGCTCGCTGCCCAACACCGGCTGGCTGGCGGACAGCGGTCTGGCGGTGGACGACGGAGTGGTCTGCGACGAGTACTGCGCGGCGGCGCCGGACGTGTACGCCGCCGGGGACGTGGCCCGCTGGCACAACCCGCTGTTCGGTGTGTCGATGCGGATCGAGCATCGCACCAACGCGGCCGAGCAGGGCATGGCCGCGGCCCGCAACCTGCTCGCGGCCGGACCGGGCAGACCGTTCGCACCCGTGCCGTTCTTCTGGTCCGACCAGTACGAGCTGAAGATCCAGGCCTACGGCCATCTGCGCGGCCATGACGAGATCGCCGTAGTGGAGGGTGCTCTGGCCGAACGGCGATTCCTGGCGGTGTACCGCACCGGTGACCGGGTGACGGGCGTCGTCGCCGCAGGGATGCCGCCGAAGGCGATCCGGCACTGGCGGCAGGCCATCGCGTCCGGAGCGGCCTGGCGGGAGGCCGTGGGGACCGGCGCGGCCGGCACATCCGCTGCGGGAGCCGCGGTGCGTGAGACCGCCCCGGGCGGCCCGTCGCTCTGACGAGGGGGGGCCGGGGGACCGGCCCCTGCTCACGTCCCGTCGTGCACAGCCGTCGACCGAGCTCCTGGTGGGCCCCGTCAGCGCCGCCCGGCCGCGATGCTGACCGCGTTGGCGGCCACGACGGCCCCGATGGCCGCCCACTCCATGCCGCCCAGCCGCTGGCCGAGCATGATCAGCCCCACGATCGCGGCCAGCACGGGATTGACGCTCATGAACAGTCCGAACGCGGGCGCCGAGACGCGCCGCAGCGTGAACAGATCCGCGAGATAGGGCACCGCGGAGGACAGGACACCGGCCGCGACCGCGCACCCGGCCGCGTCCGCGGTCGGCGGGTGCCGAAGCGCGACGACGACCCCGACGGGCAGGAACAGCAGGGCGGACACGGCCGCCGCGGCCGCCGGGCCCTGCGCCCCGGGGACGCGCCGGCCGACGACACGGTTGAGCACGATGTACGCCGCCCAGCAGCAGGCGGCGAGGATGCCGAGGCCCATCCCCACGTAGTCGGCGGACGGCTGAGGGCGCATCAGGACGACGACGCCCGCCGCCGCGATCAGCGCACAGCACGCGTCGACCGGGCGCCGTGACGCGGTCAGGGCGATGGCGAGCGGGCCGAGGAACTCCAGGGTCACCGCGAGCCCGAGGCCGATCCGGTCGACGGCGCTGTACAGGGACAGGTTCATCGTCCCGAACACCACGGCGAGCAGCAGCACCGGCCACCACTGCGGCCAGGTGAACGACCGCAGGCGGGGTCGGCCGACCGCCAGCAGGACGAGCGCCGCGACGTACTGCCGCACCGCGACGACGCCGAGCGGCCCGAGGACGGGGAAGGCGAGGGACCCGATCGCGGCGCCCGTCTGATTGGACAGAGCGCTGCCGACCATGGTGACGACACCGGCCGGGCTCGTACCGGCGGACTGCGGCCCGGTGACCGGGGGATCGGTCCGGCCTGCGGCGGGCGCCGCGGGGTCTGCGGATGCTGCGTGCATGCTCCGATGGTGCGAGGGCGGCAAGCATGCGAAAAATGCATGCATCGAGCCACCCATACGCTTGAGTCATGCATGACGTGGAACTGCGGCAGCTGCGGTGCCTCCTGGCGATCGTCGACGAGGGCACCTTCACCGACGCGGCCATCGCTCTCGGCGTCTCCCAGGCGGCCGTGTCCCGCACGCTGGCCTCGCTCGAACGCTCGCTGGGCGTACGACTGCTGCGCCGTACCTCCCGTGAGGTCACCCCGACCCCCGCCGGGGTGCGCGTCATGGCGCACGCCCGGCGGGTGCTCGCCGAGCTGGACGAACTGGTCCGGGACGCGACCTCCGGCCCCGCCCGGCTGCGGATCGGCTACGCCTGGTCGGCGCTCGGCCGCCACACGCTCGCCTTCCAGCGGCGCTGGCGTGAACAGCATCCGGCGACCGAACTGCTCCTCGTACGCGTGAATTCGACGACGGCCGGGCTGGCGGAAGGAGCATGCGACCTCGCGGTGGTGCGCAGACCGGTGGACGACCGGCGTTTCGACTCGGCGATCGTGGGGCTGGAGCGGCGGCTGTGCGCCATGGCCGCCGACGATCCGCTGGCCCGGCGCCGCTCGGTACGCCTCGGAGACCTGAGTGGACGCACCCTGCTGGTGGACCGCCGCACCGGCACCACCACCGCGGAGCTGTGGCCGCCGGACGCCCGCCCGGCCACCGAGGCCACACACGACGTCGACGACTGGCTGGCCGCGATCTCCACCGGCCGGCGCATCGGCATGACGGCGGAGTCCACCGCCAACCAGTACTCCCGGCCCGGGGTCGTCTACCGGCGGGTGCGTGACGCCGAGCCCATCGCCGTCCGGCTCACCTGGTGGCGGGACGATCCGCACCCCGCGGTGCAGTCCGTGACCGAACTGCTGATCTCGCTCTATCACCCGAGCTGACGCGGCGCGCGCCGCGCCGCCACCCGGCTGTCATCCTGGATCGTGATCCCGGTCGGCCCCGCACCGGGCCAGGGCCCCGACCGGAGGGACACCGCTCGTGACCACCGTACGGCTCCGACCGGAGGGATCCGACGCATGACCGCCGCTCGCCTGGTGCGCGCTGCCGCCCGTGCCGCGTTGCCCGTCCTCGCCGCCGTCCATGTCGCGCCCGTCGTCTCCACCTTCGGCCCGCTGCGCAACCGCGTCATGCCCCGTCTGTCCGGCCGCGGCCGGACCGGTCATGTGGCCCTCACCTTCGACGACGGTCCCGACCCGGTGTCCACCCCGCTGTTTCTGCGGCTGCTCGCCGACCGCGGCGTGCACGCCACCTTCTTCCTGCTCGGCAACCAGGCGCACCGCTCTCCCGGTCTGGTCCGCGACATCGACGCGGCGGGCCACGAGATCGGCGTCCACGGCTGGCTGCACCGTCCGCTGCTGCTGCGCGGCCCGCGCGCCACCTACGACGACTTCGCCCGCGCCCGTGACACCGTCGGCGCGATCACGGGACGGCAGCCGCAGCTCTTCCGGCCTCCCTACGGCATCATGTCGGCCGCCGCGCATCTGGCCGCCCGCCGTCTCGATCTCACCCCCGTGCTGTGGACCTGCTGGGGCGAGGACTGGACCGCCCACGCCACACCGGACTCCGTCCACCGCACGGTCACGGCCGACCTCGACGGCGGCGGGACCGTCCTGCTGCACGACTCCGACTGCACCTCCGCCCCGGGCGCCTGGCGGTCGGCGCTGGGCGCGCTGCCGCTGCTCCTCGACACCTGCGAGCAGCGGGGATACGAGGTCGGACGGCTGGCCGAGCACGGCCGGCCCGGTGCGGGACCGCGCGGCCAATTTACTTGACTTAGTCAACGATATGGTAAACTCGGGCGTATGGCCACCTCACAGCCGCGTTCCGCCCCCGCCTCTCCGGAAGTGATCGAGATCGAGCGAGCGCTCAACCGCATCACGTATCTGAGCACGCGCGCCCGACAGCACGACCGGCTGATGGCACTCGCGGGTGTGCCGCTCGACCGGGCCGCCGTCGCCCTGCTGCGGCAGATCGCCGACTCCGAGCCGCTGCGCCCGGGCGAACTGGCCAACCGGCTCGGAGTCGAGGCCTCGCACGTCACCCGGCAGGTGCAGCAGCTGCAGAAATCGGGCTACGTCAGCCGGGTGCCGGACCCGGACGACCGCCGCGCCCACCGCGTGGAACTCACCTCCCTGGGTCAGGAGGCCATAGACCGCATCCGGGAGACCGGCGTCCGTGGCATGCAGGCAGCCCTCTCAGCGTGGTCGCCCGAGGAACTGAGGCAGCTCGCCACCCTCTTCCACCGCATGGTCGACGACTTCCTCGCGCACTCCGTCGACGACGAGGCCGCCCAGGAGATCCTCACCGCCGCACACCCGGAGACCTGAGCCGCCCCGAGCCTCGCCGCGGCGCCCTCAGTCGCCCGCCGCGAGGAACTGGGTCGCGGCCAGTTCGGCGTACAGGGGGTCCGCGGCCACCAGATCGCGATGGGTTCCGACCGCGCGGACACGGCCCGCGTCCATGACGACGATACGGTCGGCCGCCGTCACGGTGGACAGCCGATGGGCGACCACGAGGACCGTCGTCGACCGCGCCACATCCGCGACGGTGTCCCGCAGCGCCGCCTCGTTGACCGCGTCGAGCTGCGAGGTCGCCTCGTCCAGCAGGAGCAGTCGCGGTCGTCGCAGCAACGCGCGGGCGATCGCGACACGCTGGCGTTCCCCGCCGGACAGCTTGGTCCCGCGATGCCCGACCAGGGTGTCGAGCCCCTGGGGAAGACGCCCCACCAGACCGTCCAGCCGCGTCGTGCGCACCACACGCGTGACCTCGGCGTCGTCCGCCTCGGGGTTGCCGAGCAGCAGGTTGTCCCGCAGCGACCCGGACAGCACCGGCGCGTCCTGCTCCACATAGCCGATGGCGGAGCGCAGTTCGGGCAGCTCCCACTCGGCGACGTCCCGGCCGTCGACCGTGATGGTGCCCGACTCCGGGTCGTAGAACCGCTCGATCAGCGAGAACACGGTCGTCTTGCCCGCACCCGAGGGACCGACGAAGGCGGTCATCCCGCGGGCCGGCACCGCGAAGGTCACCCCGTGGTGCACATACGGCAGATCGTCGCCGTACCGGAAGCGCACCTCCTCGAAGACGACGGCGGCCGGTCGCGCGCCGGGCGACGGCAACGACGCGGGCCGCGCGGGCGGTTCGGCGGGCAGCCGCAGCGCCTCCTGGATACGGGCAAGGGCGGCGGAACCGGTCTGGTACTGGGTGATCGCGCCGACGACCTGCTGGATCGGCGACATCAGATAGAAGACGTAGAGCAGGAACGCGACCAGCGTGCCCACGTTGATCGAGCCGGTCGCCACCCGCGCGCCGCCCACCGCCAGCACGGTGATGAAGGCGATCTGCATCGCGAGGCCCGCCGTGTTCCCTGCGGCGGCCTCCCATTTGGCGGCCCGCACACTCTGCCGCCACGACTCCTCCGCCGCCGCGTGGACGGCCGCCTCCTCGCGGTACTCCGCACCCGACGCCTTGACCGTGCGCAGCGCGCCGAGGATCCGCTCCAGCAACGCGGCCATCGCACCGACCGCGTCCTGCGCCTGCCGGCTCGCCCGGTTGATGCGCGGCACGATCACCCCGAGCACGGTGCCCGCGCCCAGCACCACGGCGAGCGTGACACCGAGCAGCACCACGTCCACCAGGCCCATCATCACCAGCGTCGCGACCAGCGTCAGCCCACCGGTGGCGAGACCGACCAGCGAGTCCGTGGTGACCTCGCGCAGCAGCGTCGTGTCGGAGGTGATACGGGCCATGAGATCGCCGGGCTCGGTGCGGTCCAGGGCGGATATCCGCAGACGCAGCAGATACGACGACAGGGTGCGCCGCGCACCGAGCACCACCGACTCGGCGGTGCGCCGCAGCACGTACGAACCCAGTCCGCCCAGCGCCGCATTGCCGAGCACGAGCCCCGACATGCCGAGCAGTGCCCCCGTAAGGGGCCGGTCGTGCGCCAGGTCGTCGATCAGGCCGCGGGCCACGAGCGGGAGCAGCAGCCCCGTGGCCCCGGTGACGAGCGCCAGCACCGCCCCCGCGAACAGCGTCCACCGGTGCGGTCGTACATATCCGAGGAGCAGCCGCCACGCGGGCAGCGCGGGGTCCGGGCCCGCTGCCGCACCTTCCGCATCCGCGGCGGTCCCGGCACCTTCGGCAGCTTTCGGCCGTTGCGGACCGTGCGCGTCCCGCGTGCCTTCCGTGTCTGCCGTGCTGCCCGTGTCTTCTCTATCGGTGATGCTCACACCGCTCCTCGCGAAGTGTCACGGCATTCCCTGCGCCATATGGGCGTTCAGCCTAATTTGCCGTGGATCATAGGGGTGGGCCGCCCCGGCCCGCTCCGGGCGCACCGCGCCCGCACCACCGACGGAAGGCAGCAGCATGGCGCAGGAAGTACGCGGCGTGATCGCCCCTGGCAAGGACGAGCCGGTGCGGGTGGAGACCATCGTCGTGCCGGATCCGGGTCCCGGTGAGGCGGTCGTGCGCATCCAGGCATGCGGCGTCTGCCACACCGACCTGCACTACAAACAGGGCGGCATCACCGACGAATTCCCCTTCCTGCTCGGCCACGAGGCGGCCGGCGTCGTCGAGTCGGTCGGTGAGGGCGTCACGGACGTCGCCCCCGGCGACTTCGTGATCCTCAACTGGCGGGCGGTGTGCGGCGCGTGCCGTGCCTGCCGGCGCGGCCGTCCCTGGTACTGCTTCAACACGCACAACGCCCGTCAGAAGATGACCCTCGCCGCCACCGGCCAGGAGCTCTCCCCGGCCCTCGGCATCGGCGCCTTCGCGGAGAAGACGCTGGTCGCGGCCGGCCAGTGCACCAAGGTCGACCCGTCCGTCTCCCCGGCCGTGGCGGGCCTGCTGGGCTGTGGGGTGATGGCCGGTATCGGGGCCGCCATCAACACCGGGAACGTCGGCCGTGGCGACTCCGTGGCGGTCATCGGCTGCGGCGGCGTGGGCGACGCGGCCGTCGCCGGGTCGTATCTCGCGGGCGCGGCGAAGATCATCGCGGTGGACATCGACGACCGCAAGCTCGCCACCGCGAAGGAACTGGGCGCGACCCACACCGTCAACTCCCGGCAGACCGACCCGGTCGAGGCGATCCGCGAACTCACCGGCGGCTTCGGCGCCGACGTCGTCATCGAGGCGGTCGGTCGCCCGGAGACGTACGAGCAGGCCTTCTACGCCCGTGATCTCGCCGGCACCGTCGTCCTCGTCGGGGTCCCCACCCCCGAGATGAAGCTGGAGCTGCCGCTCCTCGACGTCTTCGGGCGCGGCGGGGCGCTCAAGTCGTCCTGGTACGGGGACTGCCTACCCTCCCGCGACTTCCCCATGCTGATCGACCTGCATCTGCAAGGGCGCCTCCCGCTCGACAAGTTCGTGACCGAGACCATCGCCCTCGACGAGGTCGAGAAGGCCTTCGAGCGGATGCACCAGGGCGACGTGCTGCGCTCGGTGGTGGTGCTCTGATGACCGCCCGCATCGACCGCCTGGTCACCTCCGGCACCTTCTCCCTCGACGGCGGAACGTGGGAGGTCGACAACAACGTGTGGATCGTCGGCGACGACCACGAGGCCATCGTCATCGATGCCGCCCACGACGCCGACGCCATCGCCGAGGCCGTCGGCGACCGGCGGCTGCGCGCCATCGTGTGCACCCACGCCCACAACGACCACATCGACGCCGCGCCCGCCCTCGCCGAGCGCACCGGCGCGACGATCTGGCTCCACCCGGACGACCTGCCGCTGTGGAAGATGACCCACCCGGACCGGCTGCCCGACCGCTGGCTGGACGACGGCCATGTGATCGAGACGGCCGGCACCGATCTGACCGTGCTGCACACCCCCGGTCACGCTCCCGGCGCGGTCTGCCTCTACGACCCGGGTCTCGGCACGGTCTTCACCGGGGACACCCTCTTCCAGGGCGGTCCCGGGGCCACGGGCCGCTCGTTCTCCCACTTCCCGACGATCGTCGCGTCGATCCGCGACCGGCTGCTGACCCTCCCGCCGGAGACGGTCGTCCGCACGGGACACGGCGAGTCGACGACCATCGGCGCCGAGGCGCCCCACCTCGAGGAGTGGATCGCGCGCGGCCACTGACCCGCGAACGCGCCGGGCCGCCGACGCGAGAGACGCCCGAGCGCGTCCGGCTTCCGCCCCACGATCCGCGCACCCGGGTCCGTGGCGCGGGGGCCGGACCGGTGCCCGGTGTCGTGCGCCGGCGGGAGTCGCCGGCCACCCCCTGGGTCCTGTCGTCAAACTCCCGCCTGCCCCGCGACGCCATGCACGCTCCCCCACTCTCGGCTTCGCTCGAGCGGGAAGGGCCCCATGCCGCCGCAGAGCCCGCCCTCCGGGAGGACGACGGGAGTTTGACGACAGGACCTAGGGTGGGCAGGGATCACGTCGTCGGGGCCGGCGGCGGCGCCGGCCGGCCGTGAGCGGTCGGGTCCGGCGCTCCGCGACGCCCGGCCCCGCCCCGAGGGAAAGCAGGAGTGGCATGGAGTACGTGAAGCTCGGTTCGACCGGTCTTGACGTGTCCCGGATCTGCCTGGGCTGTATGAGTTTCGGCCTCCCCGACCGCGGCACCCACACATGGAGCCTCGACGAGGAGGCGTCCCGCCCCCTGATCCGCCGGGCGCTCGACGCCGGCATCAACTTCTTCGACACCGCGAACGTCTACTCGGACGGCACCAGCGAGGAGATCGTCGGCCGAGCGCTCGCCGAGTACGCCAACCGCGACGAGATCGTTCTGGCGACCAAGGTGCACGGACGGATGCGGTCCGGACCCAACGGCGGCGGACTGTCCCGCAAGGCCATCATGACGGAGATCGATCACAGCCTCCGCCGCCTCGGCACCGACTACGTCGACCTCTACCAGATCCACCGCTGGGACCCCACGACCCCCGTCGAGGAGACGATGGAGGCCCTGCACGACGTGGTCAAGGCGGGCAAGGCCCGGTACATCGGAGCCAGTTCGATGTACGCGTGGCAGTTCTCCAAGGCCCAGTACACGGCCCGGCTGGGCGGCTGGACACGCTTCGTGTCGATGCAGAACCACTACAACCTCCTCTACCGCGAGGAGGAGCGCGAGATGCTGGCGCTGTGCGCGGACCAGGGCGTCGGGACGCTGCCCTGGAGCCCCCTGGCCCGCGGCCGTCTGACCCGCGACTGGGACGAGACCAGCGAGCGCAGCCGCACGGACGAGTTCGGCAAGCGGCTCTACCAGGAGGGCGACCGGGCCGTCGTCGACGCGGTGGCCACGGTCGCCGCCGAGCGGGGCGTCCCGCGCGCCCGTGTCGCCCTCGCCTGGCTGCTTCAGCAGAACACCGTCGCCGCGCCCATCGTCGGCGTCACCAAGCCGCACCACGTCGACGACGCGGTGGCGGCCCTCGACGTCCACCTCACCGACAAGGAGACCGAGGCGCTCCAGGAGCCGTACCGGCCGCACCACGTCAGCGGTCACTGACGGGCGGGGGGCGGTACGGATCCCCGTACCGCCCCCGGTTCCTCACATGCTGCCGGCCAGCCAGGGCCTGACCTGCCGGCGCGCCTCGTGCAGACGGGATTTCAGCGTGCCCAGCGGGACCCCGACACGTTCGGCGACCTCCGCGTACTCCAGCTGACAGATGTCCCGGTAGACCAGGGGTGCCACCAGATGCGGATGCTCACGCTCCAGCCGCTCCAGGGCCTCCAGCAGATCGACGCGGGACCCGGCGATCACGCTGGTGGTCCGCGGATCGACGTGCTCGGTCGCGTCGATGGTCGCGGGCTGCTCGGCGGCCCGGCGCTTCAGTTCCCGGTACTTCTGCCGCGCACAGTTCGCGACCACCGTGTACAGCCAGGTGCTGAAGCGACTGCGGCCCTGGAACGTGGTGATCTTCCGCGCCACCTGGAGCAGCACGTCCTGCGCCGCTTCCTCGGCGTCCTCCCGGCACGGCAGGAACCGCCCGCAGCGCCGCAGGACCTCCGGCCCGATGAGCTGGAGCAGCCGGTCCAGGGCCACTGTGTCGCCTGCCGCCGCGCGTCGGGCGAGCTCCTCGGAATCCGCGGCATCCCCCACTGGGAGCTCCCCTCAAAGTCGATGTTCGACCAGGCATGATAGTCGTATGCACTCCCTGGAGCGGATCGACCGCTACCGCCTGGAACGCCGCCTGGGCGGCGGCGCCTTCGGCACTGTCTGGCTCGCCCACGACGACGACCTCGAGGCGCTCGTCGCGGTCAAGGTGCTCGCCGACAACTGGGCCCACCGGCTGGACGTCCGGGAGCGCTTCCTCTCTGAAGCACGCCTGCTGCGCCGAGCCGGTTCCAGCCGGGTCGTCCAGGTCTACGACATCGGTGAGCTGCCCGACGGCAGGCCGTACTTCGTCATGGAGTACGCCGACGGCGGCACCCTCGCCGACCGCCTCACCGACGGGCCGCTCCCGGTCGCCGAGGCCCTGCGACTGACCGCCTCCTCCGCCCGGGCCGCCGCCGCCCTGCACGGCGCCGGGATCGTGCACCGGGACATCAAGCCGTCCAACGTCCTGCTGAGCTCCGGGCCCGACGGCTCCACCCGGCTGCTGCTCGCGGATCTCGGCCTGGCCAAGAGCCTGGCGCAGGCCTCCGGGTTGACCATGGCCGCGGGCTCCGCGGGGTACGCGCCGCCCGAGCAGACCGAACCCGGCATGGGCATCGACGCCCGCGCCGACGTCTACAGCCTCGGCGCCCTCGGCTACCACCTCGTCACCGGCACGGTCCCCGCGGCGCCCGGCCGGGTGCAGCCACCGGACCGGCTCCGCCCCGATCTGCCGCCCGAGGCCCGGCGGGCCCTGCTGCGGGCCATGGAACCCGACCGGGAGCGGCGCTGGCCGACCGCGGACGCCTTCGCCCACGTCCTCGACGGACTCGCCGACGGCGTCGCACCGCCCAGCCTGGCGCCCTCGGCCCCGGCCGCCGTGCGTCCCCGCCGCCGTCGGGGGACCCTGCTCCTCGCGCTGGCCGCGGTGGCCGTCGCCGGCGGTACCGCCCTCGCCACCACCATGCTGCTCGACCACGCCGCGGCGGCGGACGTCACGGTCAAGGACGCCTCCGGGAGAATCCAGGTCGCCGTGCCCGCTGCCTGGGGCCATCAGCTGCGCGACTCCGGCTGGGACCCGAAGTCACTGGGCCTGCCGAACGGGCACGAGCCTGCCCTCGGCGTCGCCGACGACCTCTCGGCATGGCAGGACCTCGGCGGCCCCGTCAACGGCGCGTTCATCGGCCTGAGCGAGCACGGGGACCTCGCGGCCAAGGTGCGCGGGGTCACCCATTCCGGCTGTCACTACGAGGGCAGCCGTGACTATCGCAGCACGGCCTGGCAGGGGCCCATACGCACCTGGGACGACTGCGACGGCGGCAAGGGGTCCGTCACGGAGGCGGCCCTCGCCCCGGCCGACGGCACCGGCGGGATCCGGGTGTATGTGCAGTTGCGCCAGGACGGCGGCAGCGACCGCACAGACCGGGTCCTAAACTCGATGCGAGTCACCGGCTGACCCTCCGCGTGACGGACAGTCGGCCACCCCACACAACACAATGCGTGTCAGCCCCTCACCACAGGGCGTGTCAGCCCCCACACAGAACGCCTGTCGGCGACCTCCCACGACACGGCGCACGCCGGTCGTCCTCCAGCAGTGCACCCAGCCGGAACGCCCGAACTTTTCTCCCCGAGCACGCATCGGACAGAAAGGACGGAGCACACGGCACCGTCCGCACACGCCCTCCCGGGCGGTGAGTTTCGAGGAGCATCGATCATGTTGACCTTCCGGCGCGGCACGACGGGCCCGGACCACGACGGCACGGCCACCTTCCTGACGGCGCGACGCATGGTGTCGGCGCTGGGCGCGGTCGCCGCGCTGAGCCTGCTCACCGCCTGCGGCGGCCAGCACGGCACGTCCGGCACCGCCCCGCAGAAGCTGCCCGGTACGGCCCAGCCGGCCACCGGCGACGGCACGAGCGCCGACGGCTCGTCGAAGGACACGAGCGGCGGCACCACGGCCGCCTCCACCGGATCGAACGACTCCGGTTCCAAGAGCTCGACGGGCTCCACCGGGGGTGGCACCAGCAGCCGCTGCCACACCTCCGAGCTGCGCGCGTCCGTCGGCGCCAACAACCCCGGCGCCGGGCAGGAGAACTTCCCGCTCGTGCTGACCAACAGCTCGGGGCGGACCTGCACGATCGACGGCTACCCGGGCGCCGCCTTCGTCGACGCCTCCGGCAAGCAGCTGGGCTCCGACCCCCAGCGCAACGCCGGAAGCCCCGCCAAGATCACCCTCGCGCCGGGCCGGAGTGCCTGGGCGGGCCTGACGTTCTCCAACCCCGAGGTGAGCGGGGCCAAGACGGCCAAGCCCGCGGCGATCCTCATCACCCCGCCCGACGAGCGGGACTCCCTGAAGGTGACGTGGTCGGGCGGTCCGGTCCCCGTGTCCGGCAACTCCTCCACCGCGCACCTGTCGGTCTTCCAGGGGGGCACCGGCGTCTGACCCCTGCTCCCCCCGACCCCGCTGTCCGCCCGTCGGACAGCGGGATTGTTCATGGGACTGTCGCGTTTGTCACAGAGCGGCAACACGTGCCCAGCACCCCGATCTTTCCGCCGTCCTCGCCCATCGAACCCGTTCGAGCGACACCAACGGAGGCTCCGCACGGGGCCGTGACGAGGAAATCGGGGACGATCATGAACGGCATCTCACGCAGGCGTGTGCTGACCGCGGGCGCGACGGTTGGGGCCCTGGGCGCGCTGTCCGCCTGCTCGGGCGGTCTGGGCGGCCTGGACTCGGGCGGTGAGAGCCCCTCGCACCCCTCGGGCACGGCGCAGGCCCGGCCCCTGAAGCTCATCGGCGACGGCTCCACCGCCGACACCGGCGCCCAGCCGAACCAGCCCAAGGCCGAGCGGCTGAAGCCCGGCCAGCGGCCGCCGCAGTTCGTGGTGTTCTCCTGGGACGGCGCGGGCGAAGTCAGCAACCAGCTGTTCTCCCGCTTCCGTAAGATCGCGGCCGACCACAAGGCGTCGATGACCTTCTTCCTCAGCGGCATCTACGCGCTGCCCGAGTCCAAGAAGCACCTCTACCGTCCGCCGCAGCACCCGGTCGGCGCCTCCGCGATCGGCTACCTCGCCGACCGGCACATCCACGCCACACTCCAGCAGGTGCGCTCCGCGTGGCTGGAGGGCCATGAGATAGGCACCCACTTCAACGGCCACTTCTGCGGTGCCGACGGGGTGCGCAACTGGTCGTCCGCCGAGTGGAAGAGCGAGATCGACCAGGCCATGCGCTTCGTCACCGAGTGGAAGACCAACACCGGCTTCACCGACCTCGAACCGCTGCCCTTCGACTACCAGAAGGAACTGATCGGCGGCCGCACCCCCTGCCTGGAGGGCCAGACGGCCCTGCTGCCCACCGCCGCCGCGCTCGGCTGGAAGTACGACGCCAGCTCGCCCGGCGGACTGCAGATGTGGCCCGGGAAGGTGCAGGGCGGCCGGATCTGGGACTTCCCCCTCCAGTCCATCCCGTTCTCCGGACACTCCTTCCAGGTGCTGTCGATGGACTACAACATGATGTTCAACCAGTCCGGCGGCAACCCCCTGGGCGACAAGACCCAGTACGACGCCTGGCGCGCCCAGGCCCGCGACACCTACCTGGCCGGTTTCCAGCGCGCCTACGAGAGCAACCGTGCCCCCTTCTTCATCGGCAACCACTTCGAGCGCTGGAACGGCGGCATCTACATGGACGCCGTGGAGGAGGCGATCGGTCGGATCGCCGCGCACGACGAGGTGCGCATGGTGTCCTTCCGGCAGCTGGTGGAGTGGCTGGAGGCCCAGGACCCGGCGGTCGTCAGGAAGCTGCGCACCCTGGCACCGGGACAGTCACCGCTCGGCGGCTGGGAGGAGTTCCTCGGCACACCGGCGTCCGCGGCGCCCACGGCGGCCTGACCGGAGGTCCGGCCGTCGATGTCGGGCGGCGGAGCGTGGAACCGACCGTCGGCACCCGGCGCCGGGCGCTGTAGCGTCCGTGGCATGGATCACACAAGGCGGTTCGAGGGGTACGCGGTTCTCATCACGGGCGCGGCGCGTGGCATCGGCGCCGCGACGGCCCGCCGGCTCGCCCAGGAGGGCGCCCGGGTCCTGGTCACCGACGTGGACGCGGAGGAGGCCGACAGGACCGCGGCGGCGCTGCGGGACGGGGGCGGGCGAGCGGAGGCGTTCCGGTGCGACGTCGCCGACCGCGCCGGTGTGGAGGCGGCCGTCGCCCGCGCCGTGGAGGCCTTCGGGACACTGGACGTCGTGGTCAACAACGCCTACGGCTGCACCCCCGACGCCCCGCACTTCGAGGACGAGCCGGACGAGGTGTGGGCACGCGACCTCGACCTCACCCTGACGGGGGCGTACCGCTGCAGCCGCGCGGCGCTTCCGCACCTCGTGGCCTCCGGCCGCGGCGCGATCGTCAACATCGGTTCCGTCAACGGCATCCAGGACTTCGGCAACCACGCCTACAGCGCGGCGAAGGCCGGTCTGATGTCCCTCACCCGGACCCTCGCCGGCCACGCGGCCCCCCGCGGGGTCCGCGTCAATCTGGTCGCCCCGGGCACGGTCCGGACCACCGCGTGGCAGGACCGCGAGGCCGACCTGGCCGCAGCGGGCGAGCTGTACCCGCTGGGCCGGGTCGGCGAACCGGAGGACATCGCGGCGGCCGTCGCCTTCCTGGCCTCCCGCGACGCGGCGTGGATCACAGGCACGACGCTGTGTGTCGACGGCGGCCTGCTCGCCGTGAACACGGGATTCCGCCAGGCGGTACGTCAGCGCCGGTGAGCCACGCCGCGAGCGGTCACTCCTGTCGCGCTGACGGCTGGGCGTCGCAGCGGTAGAGCATCGGCAGATGGGCGCCCCCGCCGTAGGCCGACGACGGTATGTGCGTGCAGTGCGTGGTGACCCAGTGCGCGACGGCGGCGGCGTCGGGTGCGAGCGCCGTGTGGTGCCGGCCCTTCTTGGGCGGGTGGCGCAGGCCGACGTAGTGCAGCTCGCCCGAGTTGATCAGCCGCTGCATCGCCCCCGGGGTGGGGTAGGGCACCTGCCCGGTGAACCCGCCCATCGGCAGCATGGGCGCGTTCGCCGCGAGTATGTAGGCCGAGGCGTCGTTCCAGGCGGGCACGGCCGCAAGGTACTTCGCCCCGCCCCGGTGGGCTTCGAGATAGGCCAGGAACCGCTCACGGGCCGGCGTCAGCCGGGAGGGACCGCCGCCCCCCGGGCGGCTGGCGGGGCCGACCCGGGCCATGCCTCCCGGCTGGTTGTAGCGCGGGGACAGCGCCGAGGCCGACCACACGGTCGGTATCAGCATGACCGCGGCGAGTCCGGCGGCGAGTCCGGCCATGGCGATCCGCGGCCGGTGAGCGAGGCGCGTCCTGCGCAGGCCGAGCAGCGCGAGGGACACCACGCCCAGCACCAGGGCGGCGGGGCCCTGCCAGCTGAGGAAGTGGCGGTAGCACAGCGTCAGGGCCAGGCACCACACCACATTCACGGCGATCACCGTCGGCAGCACCCAGGCGCGGCGGCCGCGGCGCTGCCAGGCCCGCCAGGCCCGGACCAGCCCGGCGCCGCTCAGCGCCGACAGGGCCACGGCGACGACGCCCATGTAGTACGTGTGACCGGTGACGCTGCCGAAGCTGAACGCGGCGAAGAAGGTGGCCAGCCAGACGCCCCAGAGCAGGTAGCCGGTGAACATCCTGTCGGTGCGGCCGGGGCGGCGACGCCAGACCACCGCGAGCCCCCAGGCGAGGCCGAGCGCGGCCAGCGGGTACAGCCACCCCGTCTGGGTCGCCAGTCCCGGGCTGAACATCTTCAGCACGCTGTCGCCCATGCCGGGGCCCGGACCGCTCGCGTGGTGCGCGGCCTGGCCGGTGGCGATGCTGCCCGTCCCGCCCGCGTCGACACCGACCGCATCGAACCTGCTGAGGAAGTTGTAGCCCACGACCATGCTGTAGGCGGAGTTGTCCGTCGTCCCGTCTATGTAGGGGCGGGACTGCGCGGGTACCACCGTCGCGACGACCATCCAGGACACCGACACGGCCATCGTCACCACGCCGGCCAGTGCCATATGTCCGGCCCGGCGCCGCCAGGTCGTGGGCGCCGCCACCAGATAGGTGACGCCGAGCGCGGGCAGCACCGCCCAGGCCTCCAGCATCTTGCACTGGAACGCCACCCCCACCCAGACCCCGGCGAGCAGCAGGGTGCGCAGCCGCGCCCGCTCCACGGCCCGCCACGTGGCCTCGGCGGCCAGAAGCAGCAGCAGGACGAACGGCGCGTCCTCGACTATCGACCGGCCGAGCCCCACCGTCACCGGCGTGAGCGTCAGGAACCCCGCGGCCAGCAGACCCGCCGGGACGCCGGCCCAGCGGCGCACCAGCACATGGAGCAGCAGCACACAGGCCACGCCCTCCACCGCCTGGGGGAGGACCAGCGCCCAGGGGTGGAAGCCGAAGAGCATCGCCGACAGGGCCTGGGGCCACAGGAAGCCGGGCAGCTTGTCGAGGGTGATGGAGTTGCCCGGGTCGAACGAGCCGAAGAAGAAGGCGGTCGGGCTGTCGGTCATGCTGCGCACGGCGCTGGCGTAGAACACGTGATAGACGCTGCGGTCGATGCCCCATGTGTCGAGCACGGCCGCGAGCGCCAGGAGGGACAACAGGACCGGGACCTCGTACCGTGGCCGCGGCGTTTTCGATGCCCACCGCAATGGCCGCGTCCCGTCGTCGGGTCGGGGGAGGGCGGGCGGGGCCGCCGCGCCCGAGGCGGTGGGCTCGGGGCCGGACACAGTGGTCGGCTCGGAATGGGGGCTGAGCATGGATGGGCCCTTCCAGGACTCCCGCGGAACTCTTCACCGTCGCGTCGGCCCGGTCCCGTAGCTCATATGACCGGACCGACGACCTCGAAGAGGGAGTCGCATGCGCGTTCCGTTGCCTGACCTCCACAGGACGTCGGTAAGAACCCACTCACCAGCGTCCTACCTAGTGTTGTGACCGGATTACGCGAGGACCGGGCCGTGCCCCCGCACACAGGTGACGCCCCGATCAGATCCCGGTGTTCGACAGCGCCGCGAACACGGCCCGGGCCTCGCCGCCGTCGGGGGAGTGCCAGCCCGCCGTGACATGCCCGCCGCGCCGGCCGGGCCGGCGCCGCCCGGCTCCAGGACGCGCGTGACCCGGATGGTCAGGCGCCCCGCGGAGGGGGAGCCGGTGGTGTCCACGGTCACCCGGGTGTCGTCGGGGCCGCTGGTCACGGTCGCCGAGACGACCCCGGTGGCGAGAGGGGCACCGTCGAAGCGGGCGGTGACGGACGGGTCGGGGGTGTCGCTCACGTTCTGTGCCTGGGGTTCGGCACGGCCCTGGAGCAGCGCCAGCAACTCTGCGACGAGCACCGGGTCATGCGTGCCGTCGTAGATCCACCGCTTCCCCAGCACGCCGTGCTCGGACGTCCCGATGAGACCCTCCTCGGCTCCCTCCAGGGGAGCGGCCCGGTATGTGAGCGGTATGTGGTACGAGAGGGGCCGGTCGCCGGACTCGTCCGTGGTCACCATGAACTCGATCCCGACCTCGCCCTGGGGGTCGTCCAGCCGGAACCCGCCGGTCCGTGACAGTACCGGCTCGCCGCCCGTGCCGCGGTACCAGGGCTGGGCGGGCAGCCAGGGCGTCAGGAGTTCCAGCTTGGTGGGCGCCATGGTGGTGTGGTGAATGATCGACATGCCTGGTGAACGCCTGCCGTCCGGCGGGCGGTTCCCGGCCCGGCCGCCGGGCGCCCGGTCAACCCGCAAACCCCCCGAACGGGTGAGTCCTGGTCATCCGCACGGGCCCCCGGAACCCTGTGCCGCCTCCGCCACACGCCCGGCGGACGGCGGTCACGCGCCTGATGGCGGGCCGTCACGTAGCGTGGGGAGGGCGCAGGGGCGCCGGCCCCCGCCGCCATCAGCCGCGCGCCGCGCCCCCGCCGCTCGCAGGGGCGCGGACCCAGTGCCGGACCCGGGCCCACCCTGTCCGCCGGACGACTCCGCGGACGCCGCCGAGCCGCGGCGGTGACAGGTCGGCCGCCCGGAGAGCCGCGATCCGAGACGAGAGGTGGCCGTGTCGATCGATACACCCGAGTCGGGCGGGGCGGACCCGGACATCAGCGTCGTCGTCATCGTCTACAACGACGCCCCGCGCCTGACGACCGCCGTACGCTCCGTGCTCGGCCAGACGCTGCGCAACGTGGAAGTGATCATCGCCGACGACTGCTCCACCGACGAGTCGTACCAGGTGGCGCGGTCACTCGCCGCCGCCCACCCCGGCCGGGTACGGGCCCTGCGGCTGCCGGGGAACAGCGGCGGCTGCGGAGAGCCCCGCAACCGGGGCCTGGCCGAGGCCCGCGGCCGCTATGTGATGTTCCTGGACAGCGACGACACCCTCGAACGCAACGCCTGCCGCAATCTGCTGGAGGCGGCCGAGCGCACCGGCGCCGACCTGGTCTCGGGACTCTGCGTCCGGGTGTACACCGACAGCAGGCACGGAAAGCAGGTGCCCTGGTACCCCTGGCTCTACCGGTCCACGCGCACCGTCGAGTCCATCGCCGAGCTGCCCGACCTCTTCGTCTTCGACACCCTGTCGACCAACAAGTGCTACCGGCGGGACTTCCTCGTCGAGAACGAACTCACGTTCCCGCACGGCATCCACTACGAGGACCTGCTGTTCACGGCGCAGACCTACCTCGCGGCCGGGCGGATCACCCTGATCCCCCACACGGTCTACCACTGGAGCGTGGCGCAGAAGACCACGGCCAAGTCGATCAGCAACCGGCGCCACGAGATCAACAACTTCACCGACCGGCTGGAGATCCACCGCCGTATCGACGCCGTGCTGCACCGGCGCGGCCTCGACGAGCTGAAGCTGCACAAGGACATCAAGTTCCTCAAGCACGACCTCGTCCTCTACCTGCGCGACCTCCCCTTCCTCGACGACGACTACCGCCACCGCTTCGCGGAACTGGCCCGCGGCTACCTCCAGGACTTCCCGGAGGCGGCGTACGCCGCCTTGGACCCCGTCCACGCCATCTGCGCCTACCTGCTGACGCGGGAGGACTGGGACAACCTGATGCCGGCCGTCGACACCCTGATCAACCGCGGCAAGATCTCCGCGCCGCTCGCCGAGCGCGACGGCCGCGTCTACTGGTGCGACCGGTATCTGGACGATCCCGCGGCCCGCGAGATCATGGACGTCACCGGCCTCGGTCACCACGGCCGGCCGCTGGAGCAGATGTTCCTGCGCAATCTGCTGACCCGGTACGCCGTCCAGGGCGACCTGGTGCTCCTCGAAGGCGCGGTGGTCAACCCGCTCCACACCGTCCCCGCGGATGCCCGTCTCACCGCCGAGCTGGAGTTCCGCGCCCGGCGCCGCAGCCTGCAGACGTTCCGCTTCCCGGTGCGGACGATCCGGCACGAGGGCGACACCCTCGTCTGGCAGGCCTCCGTCCCCCTGTCCGGCCGCTTCCGGCCGCTGGGCCTCGTCGACGAGGTCTGGGACGTCCGGCTGCATCTGCGGGCGGACGGCAGACGCACCACCAGCCGGATCACCGTCGGGAGCGTCGATCTGGGGAGCGCCGACCCCGTCCCCGTACGCCCCCGCCTCACCCGCCTCATGGCCGACCGGCTCGAACCCCAGGTCTCCGCCAAGGGGCATCTCGCCTTCCGGCTCGTCCAGCACGGGGCGGCGGCCCGGCGCGGGCGCGCCCTGGTGGACCGCAATCTGCACGGCTCCGCCGCCCGGACCCTCAAGGGCGCCTACCGCACGCTCCGCGCCGTCAGACGGGACCTCGCGTCCGGCACGCGCAAGGTCCAGATCTACCACCGCATCCTGCGGCTGCTCCCGGTGCGCCGGGGCACCGTCGTCTTCGAGAGCCATCTCGGCAAGCAGTACAGCGACAGCCCGAAGGCCCTCTACGAAGAACTGCGCCGCCGCCGGCTGCCCGTCACCGCGATCTGGTCCTACGCGGGGGAGCGGCCCGTGGGCTTCCCCCCGGACGCGGAACTCGTCCGCAGATGGTCCTGGCGCTATCTCAGGGCGCTGGCCCAGGCCGAGTTCTGGATCGACAACCAGGGCTTCCCCCTCCGGCTCGCCAAACGCTCCGAGACCACCTACATCCAGACATGGCACGGCTCGGCCCTGAAGAAGATGGGCTTCGACGAGCCCAATCACCGGGTGATGTCCGAGCAGGAACAGCGCACCTACCAGGAGGCGCTGGACCGCTTCGACCACTTCGTGGTCCGCAGCGAGCACGATGTGCGCACCCTCGCCCGCGCCTACCGCATCCCCGAGGGGAAGCTGCTGCGCACCGGCTATCCGCGCAACGACGTCCTCGTCCGGGCCGCCCGCGACCCCCGGACACCCGACCCCGCCGCCCGCCGGCTCGCCGAACGCCTCGGCCTCCGCCCGGGCCACCGCGTGCTGCTGTACGCGCCCACCTTCCGGGCCCGTACCGGCGACGGTGTGCGGGACTTCGACATGCCCTTCGACGTGGAGCGCTTCGCCGACCGCTTCGGGGCCCGGTACACGCTTCTGGTCCGTTCCCACTATCTGAACCGGGTCACCCTGCCCCCGGCAGTGGCGGACCGCGTGATCGACGTGACGGACGAGGCGGACATCACCCCGCTCCTGCTGCTGGCCGACGCCCTCATCACCGACTACTCCTCCGTGATGTTCGACTACGCCCTGCTGCGCCGGCCGCTCGTCTTCTACGCCTACGACTGGGAGGAGTACTCCCGGGACATGCGCGGCACCTATCTGGACCTGCTGGAGGAGGCCCCGGGTCCGGTCGCCCGCACGGAGGACGAACTCCTCGCGGCGCTCGACGACCTGCCGGCCGTGGGCGCCCAGTACGAGGCGCGGCTGAAGGAGTTCGTGGACAAGTACGGCGAGTACGACCGCGGGGACGCGGCGGCTCGCATCGTGGACCGTTTCTTCGGACCCGCGGGAGAGGCCCGATGACACAGCGTGAGATCTTCTTCGTCGCCAACGAGGTCAACGAGCTGGGCGGCGTGGGACGTTGGCAGACCCAGATGGCCCGACTGCTCGCGGAGCGCGGCCATCGAGTCCGGATCATCGGTATCGCCCCGCCCGAGGTGCCGATGGACCTCGGCGCGCATCCGCCGTTCGAGACGCTGACCCTCTACGACCGCCGGCCGCCGGCCCACCGCGGGCCGCACGTCCCGCTCGGCCGTATCGCGCCCGTGGCGCGGGCGGGCGGAGCGGCCAGACGGGCCGCCGCGGAGCGTCTGTCGGACGTGTTCCGCGCCGCCGGACCCGGTGCCGTGATCGTCGTGACCCAGGTGTGGGCGATGGAGTGGGTGGCGCTGGCGGACACCGCCGGGCTGCCGGTCATCGGCATGAGCCATGAGTCCTTCGAGGCGTCCCGGCGCTCCTCGCGCTTCGCGCGCGTACGGCGGTACTACCAGGACGTGGACCGGCTGCTGGTCCTCACCCAGGAGGACGCCGACCTCTGGGTGGGACAGGGCCTCAACAACGTCGGCTTCCTGCCCAACCCGCTGCCGGTGATGCCGGCCGCCCCCTCGCCGCGCACGGAGAAGGCCGTGGTCAGCATCGGGCGGCTCAACCATGAGAAGGGCGTCGACCTGCTGCTCGACGTGTGGGCCGAGGCGGCGCCCCGGCAGCCGGGCTGGATCCTGCGTGTCCACGGTGCGGGCGACCATGAGCCGGAACTGCGGCGGCAGTGCACGGAACTCGGCCTGGACGACTCGGTGGAGTGGGCGGGACAGACCGACGACGTGACCGCGGCGCTGGGGCGGTCGTCGGTGCTCGTGCAGTCGTCCCGGGGCGAGGGCTTTCCGCTGGTCCTCCTGGAGGCGATGGCCTGCGGTGTGCCGTGTGCGGCGTTCGACTGCTCCCCGGGGGTGCGCGAGATCATCCGGGACGGCGAGGACGGTCTGCTGGCCCGGCACGGAAACACCTCCGAACTCGCCCGTCACCTGGTGCGGCTGATGGCCGACGAGAATCTGCGCGATGCGATGGGGGAGCGGGCACGGCAGAACGTGCGGCGCTTCGCCCCGGAGGTCGTCGTCCGCCGGTGGGAGGAGCTCTTCGACTTCCTGGAGCGGTGAGGGACGGACGGCGCCCCGGCACGTTCGGGGCGCATGCCCAGGAGTTGCGGCCGGACTTCCGCAATGGGTGTCAAAACCCTTGACGCATCTCGCTCTTGGGGTTTAACTCACGTCCTAAATTAAGCCATGAGGATCTTCGGGGGCTGAACGGAGAGGCTGCCGGAGCCCTCCCGGCGTTCTCGACTCCCGGAAAGGGACACCAGGAGCCATGCGCAGCATCCGAGCCGCGGCCGTAGGCGCCGTCACCATGTCACTCGCCCTTGCCGCCTCGGCCTGCGGAGGCGGTTCCTCGACGAACGGCGGGTCCGACGACTCGCCGAAGACGCTGACGTACTGGGCGTCGAACCAGGGCGCCAGTATCGAGGTCGACAAGCAGGTCCTCCAGCCGGAACTCGACAAGTTCCAGAAGCAGACGGGCATCAAGGTGAAGCTGGAGGTCGTCCCCTGGTCCGACCTGCTGAACCGGATCCTCACCGCGACCACCTCCGGCCAGGGCCCCGACGTGCTGAACATAGGCAACACCTGGAGCGCCTCCCTGCAGGCCACCGGTGCGCTGGTGCCGTGGGACGCCAAGAACTTCGACAAGATCGGAGGCAAGTCCCGCTTCGTCGACTCCGCGCTCGGCTCCACCGGTGTGCAGGGCAAGGACCCGGCTGCCGTGCCGCTCTACTCGATGGCCTACGCGCTCTACTACAACAAGCAGATCTTCGCCGACGCGGGTGTCTCCCAGCCGCCCGCCACCTGGGACGAACTGGTCGCCGACGGCAAGAAGATCCAGCAGAAGGGCAAGCAGGTCCTCGGCGCTGAGGGCTCCAACGTCTCGGAGAACATCCACCACGTCTTCGTCTTCGGCAAGCAGCACGGCGCCGACTTCTTCACCCCCGACGGCAAGGCCGACTTCACGAACGACGGCGTGGTCGCCGCGGTCAAGCAGTACGTCGACCTGATGGCCAAGGACAAGGTCATTCCCGTCGGCAACGCCGAGTACGCGCAGAACCAGTCCGTGAGCGACTTCGCCAAGGGCAAGACGGCGATGCTGCTGTGGCAGTCCGCGGCCGCCAACCTGAAGTCGCAGGGCATGAGCGAGAACCAGTACGGCATCGCGCCGGTGCCCGTGCAGTCCGGCGCCCCCGGCGCCGGCGCCCAGGTCGACTCCATGGTCGCCGGCATCAACCTGGCCGTCTTCAAGAACACGCACAACGTGGACGGCGCCATGAAGTTCGTGAAGTTCATGACCAGCGACGACGAGCAGAAGATCCTCAACAAGGCGTACAGCTCCATCCCCCCGGTCAGCGCCGCCCAGTCCGACCCCGCCTTCACCGCCCCGGCGAACGCCGTCCTGAAGGACACCCTCGCCAAGAGCGCCGCCGCGCTGCCGCAGGTCGCGGACGAGTCCCAGTTCGAGACCACCGTCGGCACCGCCGTCAAGGAGCTGTTCGCCGACGCCGCGGCAGGACGCGCCGTCACCACCGACTCGGTCAAGGCGAAGCTGCAGAAGGCCCAGCAGCAGATGCCGACGAAGTGAGCACGGACACCGTCATGACGACCACTGTTCCCGCAGCGGCCGACGGACGGACCGTGCCCAAGAACTCCCCCGGTGCGGCGCGCGGCCCGCGCCGCACCGGGCGGATCCAGCGCATCGGACTGCCGTATCTGCTGCTCCTGCCCGCCCTGCTCCTCGAACTCCTCGTCCATCTGGTGCCGATGGTGATCGGCATCGTGATGAGCTTCAAGGAGCTCACCCAGTTCTACATCCGCGACTGGAGCACCGCCCCCTGGACCGGACTGGGCAACTACCGCGTCTCGGTGGACTTCGACGCCCCCGTCGGGGACGCGCTGCTCCACTCCTTCCTCGTCACCGTCGGCTTCACCCTGCTGTCGGTCGGGCTGTGCTGGCTCATCGGCACGGCGGCCGCCGTCTTCATGCAGGACACCTTCCGCGGCCGGGGCCTGCTGCGCGCGCTGTTCCTGGTGCCGTACGCGCTGCCCGTCTACGCGGCGGTCATCACCTGGGTGTTCATGTTCCAGCACGACAACGGCCTGGTGAACCACGTTCTGCACGACCAGCTGCACCTCACCGACAAGCCCTCCTTCTGGCTGATCGGCGACAACAGCTTCGTCGCCCTGCTCACCGTGTCCGTGTGGAAGGGCTGGCCGTTCGCCTTCCTCATCGTCATGGCCGGACTGCAGAACATCCCCCGCGAACTGTACGAGGCGGCCGCGCTCGACGGCGCCGGCATGTGGCAGCAGATCCGCCGGATCACCCTGCCGTCGCTGCGGCCCGTCAACCAGGTGCTGGTCCTCGTGCTGTTCCTGTGGACGTTCAACGACTTCAACACGCCGTACGTGCTGTTCGGCAAGGCGGCCCCGCAGGCCGCGGACCTCATCTCGGTCCACATCTACCAGGCGTCCTTCGTCACCTGGAACTTCGGCACCGGCTCCGCCATGTCCGTACTGCTGCTGCTCTTCCTGCTGGTCGTGACGGGCGCCTATCTCGCGGTCACCTCGCGTGGACGGAGGTCCGCCGATGCCTAGGTCCCCGATGGCCCCGCCGCGTTCCTTCCTGTGGTCCCGGCGCGTCTTCCTGACCATCCTCACCGGCTTCGTACTGGTGCCGGTCTACGTCATGGTCTCCAGCTCCCTGAAGCCGCTCGCGGATGTCTCCGGGCAGTTCCGCTGGCTGCCCAGCGGCCTGACCATCCGCCCCTACATCGACATCTGGTCGACGGTCCCGCTCGCGCGGTACTTCGTGAACTCGCTCATCGTGGCGGGCGCGGCGACGGTCTGCTCGGTGGTGATCGCGGTCTTCGCCGCCTACGCGGTGAGCCGCTACGAATTCCGCGGCAAGCGGGTGTTCACGGTCACCGTGCTGTCCACGCAGATGTTCCCCGGCATCCTTTTCCTGCTCCCGCTGTTCCTGCTCTACGTCAACATCGGCAACGCCACCGGCATCGCCCTGTTCGGGTCCCGCGGCGGGCTGATCCTGACGTACCTCACGTTCTCGCTGCCGTTCTCGATCTGGATGCTCATCGGGTACTTCGACTCGGTGCCACGGGATCTCGACGAGGCGGCGCTCGTGGACGGCTGCGGACCACTCGGCGCGCTGCTCAGGATCGTGGTGCCCGCGGCCGTGCCCGGCATCGTCGCGGTCGCCGTCTACGCCTTCATGACCGCGTGGGGCGAGGTCCTCTTCGCCTCCGTGATGACCAACGACACCACCCGCACCCTCGCCGTCGGGCTCCAGGGCTACTCCACGCTCAACGACGTGTACTGGAACCAGATCATGGCCGCCTCACTGGTCGTCAGCGTTCCCGTCGTCGCGGGCTTCCTGCTGCTGCAGCGCTATCTCGTCACCGGGCTCACCGCCGGAGCCGTGAAGTGACCAACTCCTTTATTCCTGAGAGGGACTCTGTGTCCGAACGTATCGACCTCGCCGCGCTCCCGCAGGACTTCCTGTGGGGTACGGCCACATCGGCGTACCAGATCGAGGGAGCCGTCGACGAGGACGGCCGCTCGCCGTCGATCTGGGACACCTTCTCCCACACCCCCGGAAAGATCGACAACAACGACCACGGCGACGTCGCCTGCGACCACTACCACCGCTGGCGCGAGGACATCGCGCTGATGAAGCAGCTGGGCACCAACGCCTATCGGCTGTCCATCGCCTGGCCCCGGGTGATCCCGGGCGGCGACGGGCCGGTGAACCCCAAGGGCCTCGCGTTCTACGACGCGCTGGTCGACGGTCTGCTGGAGGCGGGCATCACCCCGTCGGTCACCCTCTACCACTGGGACCTTCCGCAGGTGCTCCAGGACCGCGGCGGCTGGCCCGAACGGGACACGGCCGAGCACTTCGCCGCGTACGCGTCCGCCGTCGCCGAACGCCTCGGCGACCGCGTCACCCACTGGGCCACGCTCAACGAACCCTCCTGCTCGGCCTGGATCGGCCACCTGGAGGGGAGGATGGCCCCCGGGGCCACCGACCTGACCGCCGCGGTCCGCGCCTCCTATCACCTGCTCCTCGGACACGGCCTCGCCGTCCGCGCGATCCGCGCCGCGGCCCCGCGGGCCGAGATCGGCATCGTCAACAACCTCTCGACCGTCTTCGCCGCGAGCGACCGCCCCGAGGACGAGGCGGCGGCCCGCCGTCATGACGGCCATGTCAACCGCTGGTGGCTGGACCCGGTCCACGGCCGAGGCTTCCCGGCCGACATGCGCGAGGTCTACGGCATCGAACTCCCCGAACAGCCGGGGGACTTGGAGACGATCGCCGCGCCGCTGGACTGGCTCGGACTGAACTACTACTTCCCGGCGACCGTCGTCGACGACCCGGCCGGCCCCGTCCCTCACGCCCGTGCCGTACGCCGTCTGGGCGTCCCGCGCACCGGCATGGACTGGGAGATCGACGCGAGCGGCATCGAGACCCTGCTGCTGCGCCTCACCCACGACTACGGCGCCCGTCGGCTGTACGTCACCGAGAACGGCTCCGCCTTCCCCGACGTCGTACGCCCCGACGGCACCGTGGACGACCCCGAGCGCCAGGACTACCTGGAGCGGCACCTCGCCGCCTGCGCGTCGGCGGCCCGCAAGGGTGCCCCGCTCGCCGGCTACTTCGCCTGGTCGCTGCTCGACAACTTTGAGTGGGCCTACGGCTACGACAAGCGCTTCGGCCTGGTCCACGTGGACTACCGCACCCAGGTCCGCACCATCAAGGGCAGCGGACACCGGTACGCGGAGATCGTGCGCACCCACCGGGGGCGGGCCCGCAGGGCGGCCTGAGCGGTCTCCTGCAGTGGGCGCGGGTGCGGGAGCCCGCGCCCACCGCAGGTCCCACCGTCCTCACGTGCTCGACGCGCACCCTCGGCCATCCCTGCGTAGGGTGGAGACGAGGTCGGCGATGCGAGTGCTGGTGATCGAGGACGAACGAGGACTCGCCGAGGCGATCGCCCATGGGCTCGCCGAGGAGGGTTTCGTAGCCGATACCGTGTACGACGGCGTGGACGGGCTCTGGAGGGCCGTGCACGAGCCGTACGACGCGATCGTGCTCGACCTGATGCTGCCCGGGCTGTCCGGGTACGAGGTCCTGAAAAGGGTGCGCGCGGCCCGTGTGTGGGTCCCCGTGCTCATCCTGACCGCGAAGGACGGCGAGTACGACGAGGCCGACGCTCTCGACCTCGGCGCGGACGACTACCTGAGCAAGCCGTTCTCCTACGTGGTGCTGGTCGCCCATCTGCGGGCGCTGCTGCGCCGCGGCGCCCCCGCCCGGCCCGCGGTGCTCGCGGCCGGCGACCTGGCCCTGGACCCCGCGCGGCGCCGCTGCCAGCGGGCGGGCCAGGAGATCGCACTGACGGCGCGCGAGTTCACCCTCCTGGAATTCCTGCTGCGGCACCCCGACGAGGTGGTCAGCAAGACCGACATCCTCGACCATGTGTGGGAGGAGAACTTCGACGGCGACACGAACGTCGTCGAGGTCTACGTCGGCTATCTGCGCCGCAAGATAGACGCTCCTTTCGGTCGCCGGACGATCGAGACCGTCCGCGGGGCGGGCTATCTGCTGCACGGCACCGGGAGATGAACCCGTGCGCGTCC
Source organism: Streptomyces sp. NPDC002573 (assembly GCF_042889625.1). Classification (NCBI taxonomy): domain Bacteria; kingdom Bacillati; phylum Actinomycetota; class Actinomycetes; order Kitasatosporales; family Streptomycetaceae; genus Streptomyces; species Streptomyces sp. NPDC002573. Next base: position 62,488 of record NZ_JBIARC010000046.1, read on the forward strand.
CCGTCCCGGAATGGTGGGCCCGTCGTTCCCTGCGCCTGAAGCTGACCGCCGCGGCGGCCCTGATGATCGCGGCGGCCCTCGTCGGCGCGGCATCCCTGCTGGTCGTGTGGCTGCGCACCAGTCTGATCAGCGGACTCGACCAGGCCGCCCTCCAGCAGGCCGAGGTCATCGCCGCGAACCAGGAGGACGGCGGCCTGCCCCGTACCCTCCCGCTGTCGGGCAACGGCGACACCGCCGTCCAGGTCGTCGACGCCTCGGGCGGCGTACGGTCCAGCTCGGCGAATCTGAGGGGCGACCCCCCACTGTTCCACTTCGCCCCCACCGCCTCCGAGATCCCCAACCACATCCACGCCGTGCACCATCTGCCGCTGACCGGGGCCGAGACCTGGCGCGCGGTGGGCGTGCCCGCCGGGACCGAACGCGATCCGCTGACCGTGTACGTCGCCGTCCCGACGGCCCCCGTGGACCGCAACCTGGCCGCTCTGACCGCCGGGCTGGCCATCGGCGTACCGCCCGCCGTCGCCCTGCTCACCGGCGTCGTCTGGCTGCTCACCGGCCGGGCGCTGCGGCCCGTGGACGCCCTGCGCGGCCAGACCGCCGAGATCACCGCCGTCGACCTCGGCCGCCGCCTGGACGTGCCGCCGGCCGACGACGCCCTCGGCCGGCTGGCCCGCACCCTGAACGACCTGCTGGCCCGGCTCGACGTCGCCACCCGGCACCAGCGGCAGTTCGTCGCGGACGCCGCGCACGAGCTGCGCAGCCCCCTGAGCAGCCTGCACACCCAGCTGGAGGTGGCGGTGCGGCACCCCGGCTCGGCGGCCTGGGAGACCCGGGGCCCGGCGCTGATCGAGGAGAGCGAGCGGCTGTCCCGGCTCGTCGACGACCTGCTGCGGCTGGCCCGCCTCGACGCCCAGCCCCAGCTGCGCAAACGCCCCGTCGACCTGGACGAGATCGTCTCCCGGGAGGTCTGCCACGCCCGGCTGCACACCCATCTGCTCATCGACCGGCACTCCGTCAGCGCGGCCCGGGTCTACGGCGACGAGGACGCCCTCGCGCGCGTGGTGCGCAATCTGCTGGACAACTCCATCCGGTACGCCGTCGACCGGATCGACGTCAGCCTGCGCGTCCATGACAGCATCGCCTGCCTGGTCGTGGCGGACGACGGTCCGGGCATCCCGGTGGCCGACCGCGGCCGCGTCTTCGACCGCTTCACGCGTCTGGACGGGGCCCGCGCCCGGGGTACCGGAGGCAGCGGGCTGGGTCTCGCGATCGTGCACGACATCGTCGCCGCCCACCAGGGCCGTGTCGACATCGAGGACAACGCCCCCGGCGCCCGCATCGTGATACGGGTACCCGCCACCGAGCTGTGACCCGTCAGGCGGCTGAGCTGCGGCGATCGCCTACCATGGGCGGTCGGCGTGCGGCAAGGACCGCCGCGGGGCGACCGGGCAAGTTCACCGTTGCGTCACAGAGTGGCCATCCCTGCAACCGGCACCCCCGCGCGCCGGTCTAGTTGACGGAGGCCGCAGAACACGCGAAAAGGGGAGGCCGGTCATGAGGGACATAGGCAGACGGGGAGCCGTGGCGCTGGGCGTCACCGGACTGGTGGCGCCGCTCGCGCTCGCGCTCGGCGCGGCGCCCGCGCAGGCGGCGAGCTGCACCACACAGTCCGGGCCGTATCAGAAGCAGGTCGAGAAGTTCCTCGGGCGGCCGGTCGACGGCAGGCAGTCGTCGGCCGACTGCACGGCGATCCGGGCCTTCCAGAACAAGCACGGCATCACCCCCGCCATCGGCTACGCGGGTCCGGTCACCTGGGGCGTGATGGACCTCATGAACAAGCAGAAGGCGGTCGGCAGCAAGCCCAACAAGGACGGGAAGTGCCCCGTCAACAAGGGCCGCATCGCCTGCGTCAACCTCACGCTCCAGCTCAGCTGGATCCAGGACGGCAGCCGTCTCGTCTACGGCCCGGTCCCGGTCCGCACGGGCCGCGACGGCTTTGAGACCCGTACCGGCCTGAAGAAGATCTACTGGCGCGACATCGACCATGTGTCGAGCGTCTACCACGTGCCGATGCCCTACAGCCAGTTCTTCGACGGCGGGCAGGCCTTCCACTCGGTGGGCCTGAGCATGTGGAACCCGCCGGGATCGCACGGCTGCGTCAACATGACCTCGACCGACGCCAAGAAGTACTGGTCACTGCTGAAGAACGGCGACGACGTGTTCGTGTACGGGCGCAAACCGGGCACCTGAGGCACCCGGCCCGCGGCGGGGCGTCACGCCTCGGGCGCGTCGCCGAAGTCGGGTATCCCCAGCCGGGCACCGTCCCTGAGCGCCGACGCGTGCGCCACGATCCCGGGCAGGGTGTAGCGGGCCGCCACCCAGGCGTTCACGGACGGCAGGCTGCGGGTGTTGACCGCGGTCACGAAGTCGTCGACCAGGAAGTGGTGGCTTCCCTCATGGCCGTTGTGCAGCCGGTCGAACACCCGGGGCAGCCGGGACCGGTCGTGCACGGGGGCGGAACCGGAGGTGAAGGCGGCCCGTAGCTCCGGCGCGATGTGCTGGAGCGACGGGTCGTCAGGCGCCATGGTCGGCTTGGGCTCGAGCAGCTCCGATATGTCCTCGACCCCGTTCTTGTCCTGCCACAGGGCCACCGTGGCGAGCTGCTCCATGCTCGCCTCGGTGCCGAAGAACCGGAAGCGCGACTCCCGGATGTGCGAGGGATAGCCGACCCGGCGGAACTCGTTCGTCCGGAAGGAGCCGCCGCCCGCCACCTCGAACAACGCCGTCGCGTTGGAGAAGTCGTTGTCGAACTGGCTGATCCGCTTGTCGAAGACCCCGTCCCCGCGCTCGTCCCGCACGCCGATCGCGGACACGCTCACCGCATGGGTGCCCCAGGCGCCGAGCACACCGCCCACCGAGTGGGTCGGGTAGAGCAGCGGGGGATAGCTGGCGGTGGCCTTCCACCTCTCCCCGCCGCTGTACCGGTAGGCGTCGTAGAAGCCCAGGTCCATGTCGTGGACGTAGTCGCCCTCGGCGTAGAAGAGCCGTCCGAAGGCACCCTCGGCGATGCGGTTGCGCGCGTGCACCGTCGCCGGGTTGTACTGACTGGTCTCACCCATCATGTACGTCAGCCCGGTCGCCTTCACCGCGTCGATGACGGCCGCGATCTCCTCCTCGGTGATCGCCATGGGGACCGCGGAGTACACGTGCTTGCCGGCGTTCAGGCCCTGGAGCACCAGGGGACCGTGCGTCCAGCGCTGGGTGAAGATCGCGACCGCCTCGATGTCCTTCGACTCCAGCATGGCCTCGTACGACGGGAAGGTGCCGGCCAGCCCCTGGGCGGCGACGAGCCGCTCGGCCCGTTCGGGCAGCAGGTCGGTGACGTAGACGTCGCCGACGCCGGGGTGGGCGTGGAAGAGGGTGGCGAACTGGCCGGAGAACTGTCCGGCGCCGACGATGCCGAGCGAGAACGTCATGAAACGGGTGCCCTTCCCTGGGGTGTGCTGCAATGGCGGGCTGCATCAGTCCGGGACTTGCTTCTGCCGGACTTACTTTTGCTATGAAACAATCGAGCCGTCAAGGCCCCTGCGGATGTCCCCTCGTTCCGTCATCGATGCCGTAGAGTCTGGGCCATTGGTTCCATGGTGAAAATAACCGAGGGAAACCTGGGAGTTCCGACCCCATGACCACACATGCCGCCAGCTGGCTGCCACTGAGTGCGGGTGAGCGCTCCGTGGCGATCGAGGTGCTCGTCCACGGCCCCCTCTCGCGCACGGAACTCGCACACCGGCTGAACCTGTCCGCCGGCAGCCTCACCCGGCTCACCAAGCCGCTGATCGAGTCCGGGCTGCTGGTGGAGGTCCCCGACGGCGGCGGCACGACGCAGACGCGCCAGGGTCGTCCTTCCCAGCCCCTCGACATCGTCGCCGAGTCCCGCGCCTTCCTCGGCTTCAAGGTCACCCAGGAGAGGGTCTACGGCGTCGTCACCACGCTCAGGAGCGATGTCACGGCCCGCCTCGACCGGCCACTCACCAGCCATGATCCCGAGGATGTCGCGGACCTCCTGGCCGAGATGACCACCGAACTCGCCACCGGTGCTCCCGGGCTCGCGGGCATCGGGATCGGCGTGGGCGGCCGGGTCCGGGACCGGGCGGTGGTCGGGGAGTCGCCCTTCCTGCTGTGGCGTGACGTCCCGCTTGCCCGCCTGGTGGAGCGGCGCACCGGGCTGCCGGTGGTCGTCGAGAACGACGTCGCGGCCCTCGTCGAGGCCGAGACCTGGTTCGGAGCCGGCCGTGGGCTCGACCGCTTCGCCGTCCTCACCATCGGCGCCGGCATCGGCTACGGCCTGGTCCTCGGCGGCAGACGGGTGCCGTACGCGGAGGAGGACCGCGGGTTCGGGAGCCACTGGATCATCGACCCCCACGGCCCGCTCACCCCCACCGGGGAGCGCGGCAGCGCGGTCTCGCTGCTGACCGTCCCGAGCATCCGCTACCAGATCCGGGCCGCCACCGGCCGCGATCTGACCTACGAGGAGATCCTAGGCCTCGCCGTCGCGGGCGAGCCCATGTGCTCCCGTGTCGTCGACGAGGCGGCGCGTGCCCTCGGCACGCTCGTCGCCCAGATCGCCAACTTCGCCATGCCCCAGAAGATCCTGCTGGCGGGCGAGGGGGTCGGTCTGATGGACGTCGCCGGCGCGACGGCCTGGGAGACCATCCGCGCCCACCGCCACCCGCTGGCCGCTCCGGTCGGCCTGGAGACCAAGGTCTCCGACTTCCACGACTGGGCCCGCGGGGCGGCGGTCCTGGCGATCCAGGTGCTGGTGCTCGGCACCGCCGAGGGCTGACAGGGGAAGGTTGTGCAGGGGTTCGGGAAGTGATCAGCTTCACGGTCCGGAATGGTGGAAGACGTCCGATTGCTCACAGCGCCTTCACGTCAGGCCTCGTATGCTTCACGCCATGTCCACCACTCCCGAACCCGCAGCGGAACGCTCCGCCGACGAGGTCAACGAGGAGATCCGGGCCCTGTGGGCCCGGAGCGGCGGGACGCTGACGATGGAGGAGCGGCAGGTGTATCAGACGCTCGTCCTGGAATGGGCGGCGGCTTCCTCCCCGCAGTCCACAAAAGCGGCGTGACCGCCCGGCCTGCCCCCAGCGGCAGGCCCTCCGACGGCGACCTTCCCGGCACCTCCACCGCCGCTCCCTCTCCCCCGATTTCCCCGACCCGGCCGGCCCCGGTGGCGTCAGCCCCAGGTGCCGGAGTACGCCCGGCGATAGGCGTTGCGCTCCTGTTCCGTACGGATGTAGCGCGTGGCCACCAGGGCGACCAGACTGCCCGCGATGACCAGCAGGCCGGGCCCGACGTTCCGTGGGTCGGTCAGCTTGGCGATCAGACCGTCGGCGCTGTCGGTGGCCCCCATCTGCTGGACCGCACCGGGGGCCACGGACCCGGGCGCCGTCGAACCGGGCGCGATGGCCGCGCCCTGAGGGGTCGAGGTGGATGCGGCGGGCGCGGGGGACGCGGCCGACTGCCCGGTCAGCTGGACGCCGAGCGTCGCCATCGCGTTCGTCAGCGGCTGGAAGAACGTCGTACCGCCCGCCTGGCAGTCCCCACTGCCGCCCGAGGTCACCCCGAGCGCGATGCCCTCGGAGAACAACGGCCCACCGCTGTCGCCCGGTTCCGCGCAGACCGTGGTCTGGATGAGACCGGTGACCGTGCCCTCCGGGTAGTTCACCGTCGCGCCCAGCGCGGTGACCTCGCCGTCGTGCAGACCGCTGGTGCTGCCGCTGCGGAAGACTTTCTCCCCGACGATCGGATCTCCGGCTGCCGTGATGCGCACCCCGCGCCCGCCGCCGATCGCCACGACGTTGTCACCGGGGGTCTGCTGGCCGTTCTCGTACCGGATGAGCGAGAAGTCGCCGTCGCCGGGGAACTCCGACGTGACCGTCCGGCCCAGCTGCGTCTGGCCCGTGTTGTCCGAGAACCAGAGCGTGCCGCCGGGTCCGCAGTGGCCGGCCGTGAGGATGAACTCGGCCTGCCCCTTCGTCACGTTGTAGCCCGCCGAACAGCGGCCGCTGGTGGAGAAGACGGGCTGGGCTCCGTTCACCCGGGTGGTGAACTTCCCCGGGGTGCGCTGCATGTGCACGAAGTCCCCGATGCCGCCCGCGAGTCGCTTCATCCGCGACCAGTCGGAGGCGGAGACGCTGCTGTCGGCCTCCACCATCACCTGGTTGGTGCGGTAGTCCACGGCCCAGGCCGTGCCCGTCACCTTCGGGGCGGAACTCAGCATATGGGTGGCCGACTTGAGCTGGTTCATGCTGTGGCTCACCATCTTGGGCCGCGCACCGGCCGCCTTCACCTCGGCGGCCGCGGAGCTGTCGGTGACGGCGACGACGGGGGTGCCGTCGTCGGCGATCCAAGTGCCCGCGGTGCGAGAGGTGCCGAGGCGTGACACGAGCGTGGTGCCCGTCCGGGAGACGCTCTTCGCGGCCGTGCCGCCGGGAGCCTGCGCACCGGACGGTTCGCTCGCCAGGGCCTGGGTGACCATCAGACCTCCCAGGAGCAGCCCGGCGAGGGCCGCTACGCGCGCCCCCCGCCGGACAATCCGTCGTCGTGCATGCCTCATCCATGGCTCCGAAAACCGAACGGCACGGCGTCACCACCGCGGGGCGCCCCGGTCGTCGAGCACCCTGCCTCCTATACGCGCGCCCAGGTCGCCACGTTCACCAAGAAATGCCCAAGATCATGTCGTTGACGCGGTCGAGGAGCTCCGCAGCAGCGCGCCGCTGCGCTCGTCGCCCCAGAGGGAGTCCCCGCCCACGTACGGCCGCAGCAGCGTGGTGAGCTCCGGGTCGCCCCGTCCGTTCAGCTCGTCCGAGGCGAGCTTCCGCGCGATTCCGGCGAGGAAGTCGGCGAGTTGCACCCGTGCGTCGTCACGCGAGTCGACCAGCCGGAACCCGACGATCCGGGTTGCCTCCGTGATCCAGGCGATGCGCTGGGCGGTGAGCACGTTCTGCTCGTCGTGCACGAGCGAGACGGGATGTCCGTCGCCGCTCCAGTACGCCGCGGTCCCTACGATCGCCGGCACCAGGGGGTTGAGCGCGGGCACGACCGCCGGACCCCGGGCGAGTCGGTCCCGGTGGGCGAGCGCGCGTTCACGGGAGCGCGCCAGCAGCGCGAGGATCTCGCCCGACTCGTCGTGCGGATGCGTCCGGCTCAGTGCGTCGAGGGCGCGGAAGAACTCCTCGACCGGAGCGCCGGGCTCGCCGTTGCTCCGCGCGCGCACCAACTCGTTGGACGCCCCGAGAAAGTGCCGCCACCGCTCGTCCCCGAACCGCTCGCCACCGGCCCGGAAGAGGCTCAGAGCCGCCGCCGGATCACCGAGGAGCAGGTCCACCATCCGTTCGACGACGAAGAACGCCTTCTCCACGAGCAGCACATGGGCGTGCCCGTACAGCGGTCCGGAGGCGCCGAGCAGCCACTCCAGCGTCGACCGGTGCTTCTCCCGGAGCAGATGATTCGCCTTGTACTCCTCCGCGGGGGACCGGATCCGGTCACGGATCTCCTGGACGTGACCGGCGGCCGAAGAGAGAGGCATATGCACACTGGCGTGCGCGAAGACATCGGTGTTGCCGCTGGTGAGGTTCTCGCCGTCCGAGCCCGACTCGTCGCAGGCCACCTCGCGCGGCGGCACCGCCGCCTCCGTCCGGACATCGCTCCCACGATCCCAGGTCACTGTCTCGCCCCCTGCCTCGTGCCCAGGAGGATCATCCCGCACCCGGGGCCCGGCCAACCGTGTCCGTTCACGGACATGCCGATTCCTACTCGCGAGTAACTGTCTACCGACCGGTAACGCTTCGGTCGTCTGCCGTCCATCATTGGACGTGAACATGTCCAACGCGGCGATGGTCGGGGAACCCTCGCCGCATTGACGTGCAAGGACACAAGGAAGGCACGGGCATGACAGGACGTGGTGTGGGGCGCCGGATCGGCGCGGTCTCGGCGGTTGTGGCGCTGGGCATCGGCGGTACGGTCACCGCCGCGCAGACCGCGGTCGCGGCGCCGGCCGTGACCGTCGCGAGCGTGGCCACCGCGCAGGCCTCGGGCGTCGACTACGCCACCTGGCAGGCGGACGTGAAGGCGGTCATCGACCAGGCGACGCCGTATGTCGCCCAGCGCACCGCGAACGCGGCCGGGCAGAAGCTCGCGATCGTCTTCGACATCGACAACACCACGCTGGAGACCGACTTCCACCCGTGGTACCAGCTGCCCACCCCGGCTCTCCAGCCCTCCCTGCAGCTGGCCAAGTACGCCAAGTCCCGCGGTGTGTCCGTCTTCTTCGTCACCGCGCGCCCCGGCATCATCGCGGCCGAGACCAAGTGGAACCTGAAGACCGTGGGTTACCCGGTCGACGGTCTGTACGTGCGGGATCTGCCGGACCTCTTCGACGAGGTCAGCGCCTACAAGACCGGCAAGCGCGCGGAGATCGAGTCCCAGGGCTACACGATCATCGCGAACGTCGGCAACAACACCTCCGACCTGGTCGGCGGCCACGCCGAGCGCACCTTCAAGCTGCCCGACTACAACGGCCAGTTGTCCTGACGCTGCCTGTCGCACTGCCGGGCGCCGGATACGGGCGTACGTCCGTACCGGCGCCCGTGCGTGCCACGCCTAGACTGCGACCATGGACGCAACCTCGCTGGACCTGCTCGCCACGGGCAAGTACCTGCTGATCACCAGTTACCGCAAGAACGGCACCCCGGTCGCCACGCCGGTGTGGGTGGTGCGGGACGGCGACGCGCTGGGTGTCTGGACGGTCGCGGACTCCTGGAAGGTGAAGCGGATCCGGGCCCGCTCCGACGTCCTGGTCGGCCCCTGCGACGTGCGCGGTACCCCGACCGGCGACCCGGTCCCCGCCACCGCCGAGATCTGCGACCCGGCCACCACCGCCCGCTACCGGGGACTCATCGCCCGCAAGTACGGCATCGTCGGCCGACTCACCCTTCTCGGCAGCAGGCTGCGCCGGGGCGAGCAGGGCACGGTCGGCATCCGGGTGACCCCGCACATCACCGGTGGCTCAGCACGTTGACCACCCGCCCGTCGGGATCCCGCACGAAGAAGCGACGCACGCCCCACTCCTCGTCCTGCAAGGGGTGCACGATCTCCGCACCGTTTTCCCGCATGACCGCGTAGACCGCGTCCACATCGTCCACCTCGACACTCAGATCGGGCGAGACGGGCGCGGTCTTGTCCTCGGTCATCAGACTGACCTGAGCGACCGGACTGTCCGGCGAGGCGAGCGTCCGGATCCACCCGTGATCCATGACCACCTCGAACCCCAGCCGCCCGTAGAACTCACTGCTCTCGCGCAGGGACTGAGGCCGGATGTTCGGCACGACGCGACGAACGCTCATCGACGGCTCCTGGGAACTCGGACGCGGCAGGGGGCCCCGACATCGGTACCGTTGCGACCATACCGGGAGCCTCCTTGAGCCAACGCCCTGCCGCCGGCGGCGGTTCAATTCTTGGTCTTCCTGTCGAGGACCAAGCTGACCTTCTTGTCGAAGGCCAAGGTCGCCTTGACGACCTGCGGCACGTCACGGCTGTCGCACCGGCGAAGAGCGACCAGACCTATGACGAGACGCACCGCGAACGGGACAACGAGTCCCAGAACAGAGAGGATTCCGAACAGCGGAGACCCGGAAGCGGTCCGCCTCGCTGAGCATCCGGGTCAGTCGCCGCGCGGGGCATACATGATCACCGTCATCCCGGACAGACAGACCACCGCGCCGAAGACGTCGTAGCGGTCGGGGCGGTAGCCGTCCGCGACCATGCCCCAGGCCATCGACCCGGCAACGAAGATGCCTCCGTATGCGGCGAGGATGCGCCCGAAGTGGGCATCGGGCTGGAGCGTTGCGACGAAGCCGTACAGGCCGAGAGCGATGACGCCGGCGCCGATCCATGGCCACCCGCGGTGTTTGCGTACTCCCTGCCAGACCAGCCAGGCGCCGCCGATCTCGAACAGGGCGGCAACAACGAACAGGGCGATGGAGCGAGCGACGAGCACGGCGGGATCTTTCGGCGAAGGGAGGGGGAACTGCGACGGGGGGCGGGGTGAGCCGGTCAGGCTGATGGGCCGAACAACTCGGTGAGCAGGACGATCCCGTCGGCGGGGGCGGTTGACGACAGGTCTGTCGAATACGTGTCGAAACGCGCAGGAGCTGAGACCACCGAGGCCGGACCGTGCAGATCAGAGCCCGTCTCACCGCGCAGAGGACCAGTCCCTTGCAAGCCCCTGGCCGTGGGTCGGACAGGCACCCACGCATGGATCAGGACCCAACTCGGGAGGTTTGGGGCTGTGCTCGTCGGCTGAGGAATGCCCGGAACCAGCTGAGCTGATCCTGGTTGCAGCTGCCGCAAGCGGGAGACTTGGGCCACCACTTCCAGAGGCGCTGAAGGGCGGCAGGCAGCAGGATGACTCCGGTTACTCCCCGAAGGAGCCTCGCTCCGTGACCATCTTCTTCTGCTCGAAGGATCGTGTCCCTTCTGGTGGTGCAGCCGATCATTGGGTGGGCGTGTTCGGGGTGTTGGGTAGTGCGGGGGCGCTTTCGGGGAGCTTGGCGGGGTAGATCTGGTC
>NZ_JBIARC010000047.1:0-73026 GCF_042889625.1 Streptomyces sp. NPDC002573
CAGTGCGGGGCCATGCCGTAACGGGGCAGATAGCGCGGCATGAGGTTCAGCAGACCGGCCATGGCGGAGGCGCCCGCGAACCACAGGATCGCGATCGTCGAGACGTCGTAGACCGTGCCGAACCCGCCGCCCAGATACTGGTGCGCGAGGTAGGCGAGGGCACGGCCGTTGGCCGGGCCGCCGGCCTTGAAGTCGTTCGCAGGGATCAGCAGAGTCGTGATGAAGCTGGTCGTGATCAGGAAGACGCTCATGATGACGGCGGCGGTGGTCAGCAGCTTTCTGGTGTCCCGGATCCGGCCGGTGGGCCTCTCCTCGGTGTCGTCCGGATCGCCCTGCACATGGGGCATCACGGCGACACCGGTCTCGAAGCCGGACAGGCCGAGCGCCAGCTTCGGGAACACGATCAGGGCGAGGCCGACCATGATGAAGACGTTGCCGTGCTGGGTGGTCAGGGCGCCGGTCCAGTCGGTGACCACGTGTTCGGCCGTGATCACGTGCCACAGGCCCTCGGCGACCACGACGGCGTTGAGGACGAGGTAGATGCCGACGAGGGCGACCGCGACCCCGATCGCCTCCAGGAACCCTTTCAGGAACACCGCGCCCAGCAGCGCCACCAGCAGCAGGGTGATCAGCACCTGGTGGCCGTGGAGGACGCCGGTGAGGTGGGGGTTCTCCACGAGGTGGGTGGAGGCGTCGGCGGCGGAGAGGGTGATGGTGATCAGGAAGTCGGTGGCGGCGAAGCCGAGCAGGGTCAGGACGAAGAGCTTGCCCTGCCAGAAGGAGAGCAGGCGCTCCAGCATGGCGATGGAGCCCTCGCCGTGCGGGCTCTCCTCGGCGACGCGGCGGTAGACGGGCAGGGCGCCGGCCAGGGTGACGATCACCAGCACGATGGTGGCGATGGGGGAGAGCAGACCGGCGGCGAGCGCGGCGATGCCGGGCTGGTAGCCGAGGGTGGAGAAGTAGTCGACACCGGTCAGGCACATCACCCGCCACCAACGCTGCCCCTTGTGCGGGGGTTCCGGCTCGGCATACGGGCCCTGTGAGGTGCCCTTGCCCATGTCGGACAGCCCCTCCAGCATCCACGCCCGCAATCGGCTCGGGCGGGCGTGCTCCGTAGCGGCCATCGGCGTGCTCTCCTGGCGTACGGCTCTACGAACGATTCCGGCCATCGGGAAGACCGCGTTACCAGCCTAGGCAGAGTGCGTGCCGGGGGCCTCCGCACGGGACCGGCCGATGCGCCGAGACCGCCAAGCGGGCTGGGGGACACAGCGGTCCTCGGACAAACCACCCCCCACCACAGCCGAGTTCGACGCGCGCCCGCCCCGGCCGGCCGGGATGTCACGCTGCCGGGTCGGCGACGTCCTTGCCGAGCCGTCCACGGGGTGCTCCGAGGCCGGATCACATGAGGCGAAGGTAAGAACTGGAACCCTCGTAATTACGGAAATGACCTGGGTGTATCACGTTCAGTGACGGCTTTGGGGGTTCTTTCGTTACTGCAATCCAGTGACGGCCGGGTCGCCGCCCGGTCGCCTCCATGGAAGCCTCAAAGGTGCGCGCAGTTGGGGGAATCCGTCAGGGGGGATCTGTCACAGCACAGGAGAGAAACGTGAAATCCTCGCTTCGTACCCGCTCCGCCCGTGTCCTCCCCGCCGGTGTGCTCGCCGCCGCTCTGCTGGCGGCCGGGGCGCCCGGTGCCTTCGCCGCCACGCACACGCAGGCGAAGAGCGTGAACGTGATCGCTGCCTCGATTACCGTGCAGCCCTCCAAGACCGAGCTGACGCTGGGCGAGTCGGTGACCTTCACGGGTCGCACCCAGGGCCTGAAGGCAGGCGACGTACTGAACCTCCAGCGGTTCCACGGTGGCAAGTGGGTCATCGTGAAGACGGTCAAGGTCGCGCAGGGCGACACCTACGCCATCTCGGCCACCAAGCTGCCTGCCAGGGGCACGGAGAAGTTCCGTGTCATCCACGGCAACACCATGTCGCCGACGGTGACCCTCACCGTGAAGTGACCTGACGCCACTGGGTATCACACGCGAGTGACGCCGCGAGGCATCACCTCGAAGTGACGCCGAGAGGCTGAAGGGGCGCCCCGGGCCCGGGGCGCCCCTTCCCGTGTCGAGCGAGTTCAGTCCTCGCTGCAGAACTGTTTGGCGGCCAGGGCCGCTCCGTCCTTGAAGCCCTTCTCGTAGTTGGGGTCGACTCCGACGATGCCCTGCTTCATCTTGCCGCCGCAGTTCTTCCTGATCGTCGTGAAGCCGTCCTTGAAGCCCTTCCTGTACTGGGCCTTGGCGTCCTTGGACTCCTTGGTTCCCTTGGACTTCGGTGTGCTGCCGCAGTTCACCTTCCCGTCCTCGTCGCTGGAGGCGGTGTAGTGGCCCGCGGGCAGGCCGCCGACGGAGAAGGACCCTGTGGAGGTCTTGACCCCTCCCCCTGCCTTGGTGCCGGAGAACGACACGGAGCCGGGCTCGAATCCCGACCCGACGAGGGTGAACGAGGGATTGTCGGCTGTCGACTTGGTGTCCTCGATGAGCAGACACCTCGCCTTGGTGGGAACGGTGGTGGGTGCCTGTCCTGTCGCTGCGTGGGCGGCGACCGCCGGTCCGAGGGCCAGTGAGGAGACCACCAGCGGGGCGATCATCGCGAGACGGCTCGTGCGGATCATGTTCTACCTCCCGTGAACGGGAAGGGGCCTGCCGAGGGGGCGGCGGCCCTCCTTGCGGAAGGCACAGCGCGGCGAAGGGTGTGCAAAAGGTCGCGAGAAACGCGATGACCCGGACTCGGGCGTCACCGCGCGGCCGGCCACCGACCCATGGGTCCGAGCCGCCCTGGAATGCGCCCGCCACGCCCCGTGCCCGGACTCGGGGCACCGGATGTGCGGTCGTACGGGGCGACACGTGTCTGCCGACGCAGCGCGTCCACGCGGTCACCCTCGAACCGGTGTGCCATCGCCTCCATGCTGCGACGCCCTGCCGGGCATGTCCACCGGAGGCCTCAGAAGCCACTCTGTCACCAGGCGTAACGTTACGGGGCTCTGACGTGGGCCGTCCGCGCCCGTACGGCGCTCCGCGGACACGGTCCGGAGATGCCTGCCGTACGGGCTGACGGTTCGTCAACACTCCCTGTCGCTCCGCCTCCCGGCGCCGCCGGACACCCCGCCGTCCGGCGACCGGCCGGTGGAGGCTACCTTCGCCCTGGGAGCCGAGTCGGCTCGCCACGGTACGGGCTGAAGGAGGACGATCCGCATGGTTGATCACGCGGCGGCCGGTATGTCCGCTCTGTCCGCAAGTCCGCTCGCGGAGCTGACCACGGGACGCCTGCTGTCCTCGTGGCAGGTGGACGTCCCCGCGCTGCTGCTGGTCCTCCTCCTGGGCGGACTCTACGGCTGGGGTGTCGCCCGGCTGCGGCGACGGGGCGAGCCCTGGCCCGTCGCCCGTCTCGGCGCCTTCGTGCTGCTCGGACTCGGCGCGCTGGTGGTGGCCACGATGTCCGGGCTGGCCGTGTACGACCATGTGCTGTTCTGGCCGGCGGCCGTGCAGAACATCCTGCTCGACCTGGTCGCGCCCCTCGGCCTGGCCCTCGGCGATCCCCTGCGGCTCGCCGTCGAGGCGCTGCCCGAGACCGCCGCAGGCCGGGTCCGCCAGGCGATGACCGGCCGGGTGGTGCGGATTCTGACCTTCCCCCTGGTCAGCACCGCCCTGGTGCTCGTCACCGAGCTGACCGTCTACTTCACGCCGTACTTCGCCACGGCCCTGCGCCTCGGCTGGCTGCACGAGCTGATGTATCTCCATCTGCTCGCGGCCGGCTGCCTGTTCGTCGTGCCGGTGCTCACCCACGAACAGACCCTGCCCGCCTGGTGCACCCATCCGGTCCGGGCCGCGCTGGTGTTCCTGGACGGCATCGTCGACGCCGTGCCGGGGGTCGTCGTCATGACGCACGGCACGCTGATCGCGGGAGCCTGGTATCTCCACCACGCCCCGTCCTGGGCGCCGGACGTCCACCGCGACCAGCAGATCGGCGGCGGGGCGATGCTCAGCATCGCCGAACTCGTCGCGCTGCCCTTCATGCTGGCCATCCTCGCGCAGTGGGCGCGCGCCGAACGCGTCCAGACGGTGGCCTTGGACCGCCGTCTCGACGAGGAACTCGTCCCCGCCGCCCCCGTGACCACGACCCCGCACCACGACGAGACACAGCCCGCCGAACGCGTACGCCCCTGGTGGGAGACCGAGGAGAACGAGGTGGCGACCCGAATCCGCCGCCAGCACGGCGCCGACTGATCGGACGGAGGGTCAGAGACCGTCCGTCCGAGCGCGCCTTTCACCGCGGGCGACGCCTCACTTGGTCGCCGAACGCGCGCCGTGCGTCAGGGCATCGGCGGCGCCGGCGGCCAGCTTCGTGACCTCGGCGGCCGCGCGGGCGGCCCGGCCGGACACCCGCCAGGCGAGCATGCGCAGTGCGGTGGCCGGAGCCGGCGGGAAGACGCCGAGCTGGCCGAGCATGGTGATGTCGTCGCGGAGTGCCTCGTGCCGGACCACCTTCCCCTCGCGGATGTCGAGCAGATGGACCTGCTCGAAGTCGATCTCGCGTCCGGTAGGGGCGACGGCCTGGTCGAGTCGGCCGTCGCGGAAGCGCACGAACGGGCCGGTGTGCCGACCCTGCATCCGCAGCCGGACCCAGACCTGATGGTCGTTGCGGGCCATGCCGAGAACGGGGAGGCGCAGGTCGCTGAAGGCCGACCGCAGCCACGCGCCGGAGGCCAGGGTGCCCGGCGGGATCCGGTACTCACCAGGTCTTGACTGGCAGCGCGTTACGCGACAGCGAGCCCTTATGTGCGCTTCTCGCGCACCTGCACTCCGTGGGCGCGACGTGTACACATCAAATGTGCAGTTGCGCCGTGATCACCACCCTCCCCCCACTCAGCCTCGCCTGATGTCAGCTGTCGTTCGCGCACAGGAGTCGGGCACCGCCACCGTCACCGGCGAGTCGTCGCACGTCGGACGACCGTGGACTGGCCACTGCTGGTGGTCTGTGCCGTGTCTGGACTCGTGGTGGGCCTGCTGTCGCCCGCCGACACCTCGCAGGAAGCGTGGGGCCTGGCCGCCTCATTGGGTTACGGCTGTGCCGCGCTGGTCGCGGCAAGGTCGTCCGCGCCGTGGGCACCGGCCCCCGCCGTGGCCGCGGTCGTCGGTGCGGTCGTCGTGCCGCTGCTGTACCTGACGGTGATCAGCAAGGAGCAGATGAAGGCCGGCGTCGTGGAACGGGCGGCCGACTTGCTGTTCGCTTCCGGAAGCCCGTACCACCCCACACCGCACGTGGTGCGGGACTTCAATCCCTACCTCCCCGGTATGGCGCTCTTCGGCACACCGCACATGCTGTTCGGCGACATCCCGTTCACCAGCGCCCGGTTGTGGTTCCTCGTCGGTTTCCTGGCGGCCGTAGCGGGCGCGATACGGGTGCTGACCGACGGCCGGGACGCGGACGCCGGTCGGGTCAGCATCCCGCGCGCGGTCACCGGCAGGGCGGGCGTGTTGTGGCTGATCGCCTGTCCCGTCGTCGCGCTGCCGCTCACCATCGGTGGCGTGGACCCTCCGGTCATCGGGTTGATGTGCCTGGCCCTGGCCTTCACGCAGCGGGGCGATGCCGGCCGGGCCGGGCTGGCCTTGGGCGCGGCGGCCGCGCTGAAGTGGACCGCCTGGCCGGCCATCCCGGTGCTCGTCGTGTGCTGGCGGTACGCGGTGGACGGCGTGCCGCGGTCGAGTGCGCAGGGGGAGCCGTGGGGATCGCCCTGCTCGCCGTCCTGCCCGCGGCCCTGGTGGACAGCAGTGCCTTCTACCGCAACGAGGTTCTCTATCCGTTAGGTCTCGGTCCCACGGCATCGTCCGCGCAGAGTCCCTTGTTGGGGCATCTGATCGCTGCGCTGGTCCCACACGGCGAGGCGGTGACGGTGGCACTCATCGCGCTGAGCGCCGCGGGTGTGGGCCTCTCGCTCCTGATCCGCCCGCCGCGGAGTGCCGTGGCCGGTGCCGACCGACTGGCACTCGGTTTGATCCTGGCGATAGTGCTGTCCCCGGCGACCCGCATCGGCTACGCCATCTACCCGATCGTCCTGCTGGCTTGGCCCCGCTTCGCCGCCGACCTGTCGACAGGCCTGCCCAACAGACAGCCTCGCGGGACGGACCGGGCGGCCGACCAGCGGGCCTGACGGCGCGCAACGCCGACAGCGCGGACGGGAAGTGAGTATGGGCATGAGGTGCACATTCCAGATGCCTTGCTGCGCTCCGCGGTTGAACCCGGTGCGAGGGATCCGGTCGCTCCCCAAGCGGTACCTGGCCGACCGCGCTGCGGCTGACCACGGTTCCGCGATGGGCGGCTCGGCACCGTGGTGCTGACCGAGGCCGGTGATGGCCTTGCATGAAGCGACGCCTTCGGCGGTGTGCCTGGTCTGGGCTCGGGCCTTGAGATATCTCCAGGCGGCGCCGGAAAGTGGCATGGGCGCCCTCCGGCACGCGTCGCCTCCGCCCGCCGCTCAGGGCGCATCGGTGTCCTCGCTCGAACCCATGCGCCCTCAATGGGTCCTGGTGCCGCCTGACGGCCCCCTCGGCGCATGAAGAGGGCGGGACCCGAAAGTCCCGCCCGAACCCCACGAAAGCCCGGCTCAGGGCCAGACAAGGCAGTACGGCTGGTGCCCGGCCTCATGCAGCCGATGGCTGAAATCCTGCCATTCGTGCAGCAATTGGTACACATTGAACGCATCCCGCGGGCCACCGCGGTCCGGGACCGTGGACCAGATGAACGCCGCAGCGCCCACCGCCTCCTCGCCGATGCCGCGCAGCGGGTCCACGACCGTCATGGGGAGCTTGACCACCGCGTAGTCGGGGTGCAGGACCACCAGTTCCAGCGGCGGGACCTTGTGCAGCGGGACGCCCTCGATGCCCGTGAGGACCATGGCCGCCATCGTCTCCGGCTTGATCTTGGTGAACATGCCGCCCATGCCGAGCTCGTCACCGCCCAGCTCCTCGGGCCGCATCGAGATCGGGACGCGGGCTGCCGTGGCGCCGTCGGGCGCGCCGAAGTATTTGTACGTCACCCCCACCCGACCACCATTCCCGCTCCCTACCTCGAGCCGATCCACCGCGCGGCCTCTGCGGTCCATACGTGCCGCACGCTCGATTCGCTCAGGATCGGCCGGCGAAGCCTTGGAACCCTGCGCGCCTTGCGCACCCTGTGCATCCTGCGAACCCTGCTGCTCGCGAGCCTCGTAAGGCCCCTGCGTCCGATGTGTCTCCGTCGTCTCCTCCGCGTCGCGCCGGTGCCTTCCCCGCCGGGCACGCCGAGGACCCAGACCATCGGTCCCCTCGCCCAGTCCGCCACCGCGATGCATATCTCCACCCGACTGCTGTTCTAGGACGCGTGGCCCCCGCCGCGCAACCCGATCATCGTGTCAGTGACCTCCCCCACGGCCGCCCGCCGAAACGTGCGGTGAAACACCTGTCCGCAGGTTCTCCGCTGCCTCTGACACCATGGCTAGTGTGAGCTATCCGTACGAAGCCCCAGTTTCGCAGACTCTTTTCGAGCGCGCGGCGGCCGTCACGCCCGGCGGCGTGAACTCTCCGGTGCGCGCCTTCCGCGCCGTGGGCGGTACGCCCCGGTTCATGGTGTCCGGTACCGGTCCCTATCTGACCGATGCCGATGGACGCGAATATGTCGATCTTGTTTGTTCGTGGGGGCCCATGATTCTCGGGCATTCCCACCCCGAGGTGATCGCCGCCGTCCAGGAGGCCGTCTCGCGCGGTACCTCCTTCGGTACGCCCGGCGAGGGCGAGGTCGCGCTCGCCGAGGAGATCGTCGCCCGGGTGGCGCCGGTCGAGCAGGTGCGGCTGGTCTCCAGCGGCACCGAGGCCACCATGTCGGCGATCCGGCTCGCCCGCGGCTTCACCCGGCGGGCCAAGGTGGTCAAGTTCGCCGGTTGTTACCACGGCCATGTCGACTCGCTCCTCGCCGCCGCCGGCAGCGGTGTCGCGACCTTCGCCCTGCCCGACACCCCCGGCGTCACCGGTGCCCAGGCCGGGGACACGATCGTGCTGCCGTACAACGACCTCGACGCCGTGCGTGCCGCCTTCGCCGCGCACCCCGGTGAGATCGCCTGTGTGATCACCGAGGCGTCGCCCGGGAACATGGGCGTGGTGCCGCCGCTGCCCGGGTTCAACCAGGGGCTGAAGGATCTCTGCCACGAGAACGGTGCCCTCTACGTCTCGGACGAGGTCATGACCGGCTTCCGTACCAGCCGCGCGGGCTGGTACGGCATCGACGGCGTCGAGCCCGACCTCATGACCTTCGGCAAGGTCATGGGCGGCGGTTTCCCCGCGGCCGCCTTCGGCGGGCGCGCCGACGTCATGGCGCACCTCGCCCCGGCCGGGCCGGTCTACCAGGCCGGCACCCTCTCCGGGAACCCGGTCGCCACCGCCGCCGGCCTCGCCCAGCTGCGGCTTCTCGACGATGCCGCGTACGAGAAGGTCGACGCGGTGTCGGCCGAGATCCGTACGCTCGTCACGGACGCGCTCACCAAGGAAGGCGTCGCGCACCGGCTGCAGAGCGCCTCCAACATGTTCTCCGTGTTCTTCACCGACCAGCCGGTGGTCAACTACGAGGACGCGAAGGCGCAGGAGTCCTTCCGGTTCACCGCCTTCTTCCACTCCCTTCTCTCGCAGGGCGTCTATCTGCCGCCCTCGTCCTTCGAGTCCTGGTTCGTTTCCACCGCCCACGACGAGCGGGCGGTCCAGCGGATCGCCGACGCGCTTCCGGCGGCGGCCCGTGCAGCAGCGGAGGCCACGGCAGCATGAGTGACATCACCGTCGTCCACCTGATGCGGCACGGCGAGGTCGACAACCCGAGCGGGGTTCTGTACGGGCGGCTGCCCGGCTACCACCTCTCCGAACTCGGCCGGCAGATGGCCGAGCGGGTCGCCGAGCACCTCTCCACCCGGGACATCACCCATGTCGTCGCCTCCCCGCTTGAGCGGGCCCAGGAGACGGCCACCCCGATCGCCAAGGCACACGGCCTCGACCTCGCCGTCGACGAGCGGCTCATCGAGGCCGAGAACGTGTTCCAGGGCAAGACCTTCGGGGTCGGGGACGGCGCGCTGCGGCGGCCGGAGAACTGGAAGCACCTGGTCAACCCGTTCAAGCCGTCGTGGGGCGAGCCGTACGTGGCGCAGGTGGTGCGGATGACGGCGGCGCTGGACGCCGCCAAGGACGCCGCGCGCGGTCATGAGGCCGTGTGCGTCAGCCACCAGCTGCCGATCTGGATCGTGCGCAGCTTCGTGGAGAAGCGGCGGCTGTGGCACGACCCGCGCAAGCGGCAGTGCACGCTCGCCTCCCTTACCACGTTCACGTATCAGGGGGACAGAATCGTGTCCGTCGGGTACAGCGAGCCGGCCCGGGACCTGGTGCCGGCTCATCTGCTGGCGGGCGCCAAGCCGGTGAAGGGCGCGGGCAAGGCGTTCGGGGCCTGACACGTACGGGACCTGAGAGCGTCGTAGGTGTACGCGTTTCGTTGCCGCGTACACCTACGACAAGGCCTGCGGCTTACGCGAAGGCGTACGCTTCGTCACAAAGCGTATTCGGTCCCGTCATCCGTTGGTATCTTCGTAAAATCCGCTACATATAAGCGCGTTCGGGGGAACCGCGATCTCGGTCGGGTCCTCTCATTGTGTGACCACTGAGAGGACGCTATGAGATGGGGACGGGATGCGGGACATCAGCCGACGGGGACTGATAGGGCTCGGCGCGGGCGCAGCGGCCGCCATGGGACTGGCCGCGTGCGGCACCCAGGGAGGGAATGACGCCCAGGCCGGTCATGGATCCGGTAAGGGCGGCTCCGACGCCCCCGACAGCCCCACGGCCAGCGCGCGTCCGCTCGGGGACGGCTCCACCGCCAGCACGGGCAAGCAGCCGCACCAGCCGGACAAGCCGGTGCCCCTGGAGCCGGGCGAGACCCCGCCGCAGTTCGTGGTCTTCTCCTGGGACGGCGCCGGCGAGGTCGGCAACGGTCTCTTCCCGCGCTTCCTGGACCTCGCCAAGGAGCACGGCGCGTCCATGACCTTCTTCCTCTCCGGGCTCTATCTGCTGCCCGAGTCGAAGAAGCGCAAGTACCTTCCGCCGAACAACCTGCCCGGCGCTTCCGACATCGGCTACCTCAACGACACGCATGTCAGGGCCACGCTCGACAACGTGCGCCGTGCCTGGCTGGAGGGCCACGAGATAGGCACCCACTTCAACGGGCACTTCTGTGGCGAGGGTCACGGCTCGGTGAAGTGGTGGACGCCCCAGCAGTGGCACAGTGAGATCCAGCAGGCCAAGGCGTTCGTCAAGGAGTGGAAGACCAACACGGGCTGGCACGACCTGCCGCCCCTGCCCTTCGACTACGACAAGGAGCTCGCCGGCGGCCGTACGCCCTGCCTGCTCGGCCAGGACAACCTGCTGCCCACCGCCCGCGAGCTCGGCTGGCGCTACGATGCCTCCTCGCCCGGCGGCCTTCAGGTGTGGCCGACGAAGCGGCACGGCCTCTGGGACCTGCCGCTGCAGGAGGTGCCCTTCCCGGGGCGCAAGTTCCAGGTCCTGTCGATGGACTACAACATGATGTTCAACCAGTCGCAGAACTCCACCAAGGCGCCCGCCTACAACTACCCTGCCTGGCGCCAGCAGTCCGCCGGAGCCTACATAGCCGGATTTGAGCGGGCATACCAGACAAACCGCGCGCCCTTCTTCATAGGCAACCACTTCGAGCACTGGAACGGCGGCATCTACATGGATTCCGTCGAGCAGGCCTTCAAGCACATCGCGCGTGAGAAGGAGAAGGGCGCCGACGTGCGCCTGGTCTCCTTCCGGCAGTTCGTCGACTGGATCGACGTCCAGAAGCCCGAGGTGATCGCCAAGCTGCGCACACTCGGAGTCGGCCAGCAGCCGATCGGAGGCTGGAAGGAGTTCCTCGCGGACAGCGGCAAGTCCACGTCGAGCGACCCGTCAAAGGCCGCCTGAAATGGGTTTTTCCGCCCGCAAGGGGGGTGCGCAAGATCCCCGGAACGGACATGCGAAACTTTTCACATGAGTGCCGCCTGCCGCGCCCCCCAGCGCCTGAACCGCACCCGTAGCCGCAGCCGCCGCCGCGCCGCCCTCGCCACCGCCGGGGTCGCCGTAGCGGCGCTTGTGCTGTCCGCCTGCGGTTCCGGCGGCACCTCCGGGGGTTCGGGCAACACCAACTTCATCACCGGCAAGGACGGCATCGCGACCGTCAAGAAGGGCGAGCGGGCCGCCGCCCCCGACCTGTCCGGCACGACGATCGACGGTCAGAAGCTGGACGTCGCCTCGTACAAGGGCAAGGTCGTCGTCATCAACGTCTGGGGCTCCTGGTGCCCGCCCTGCCGCGCCGAGGCGTCGAACTTCGTCCAGGTCGCCAAGGACACCGCGGGCAAGGGCGTCCAGTTCGTCGGCATCAACACCCGCGACACCAGCACCGAGCCGGCCCGCGCCTTCGAGAAGCAGTACGGCGTCACGTATCCGAGCCTGTACGACCCGACCGGCCGGCTGATGCTCCGGTTCAAGAAGGGCACCCTGAACCCGCAGGCGATCCCCTCCACGCTGGTCCTCGACCGGGACGGGAAGATCGCCGCGCGGACGCTGCAGCCCCTCACCGAGGAGAAGCTGCGCGAGATGCTCGACCCGGTCGTCGCGGAGAAGTGACGTGAGCGGAGTCTCCCTGCTCGCCGCCGCCGGCGACCCGAACCAGACGGTCCTCAACGGGGCGCTGCTGGTCGCCCTTCCGGTCGCCCTCCTCGGCGGTCTCGTCTCCTTCTTCTCGCCGTGCGTGCTGCCGCTCGTGCCCGGCTACCTCTCGTATGTGACCGGTGTCACCGGCACCGACCTCGCCGAGGCGAGGCGGGGCCGGATGGCCGCCGGTGCCTCGCTGTTCGTGCTCGGCTTCACGGCGGTGTTCGTCTCCGGCGGGGCGCTGTTCGGGTACTTCGGGCAGACGCTGCAGGAGAACAAGGACACCCTGACCAAGGTGCTCGGCGTGCTCATGATCCTCATGGGCGTGTTCTTCATGGGCCTGATGCCCTGGATGACCCAGCGCGAGTTCCGGTTCCACCGCAGGCCCGCCACCGGCCTGGTGGGCGCGCCCCTGCTCGGCGCGCTGTTCGGGATCGGCTGGACGCCGTGCATCGGACCGACCCTCTCCTCCGTCCTGGCGCTCTCCTCCCAGCAGGCGAGCGCGGGCCGCGGGGCGGTACTGACCGTCGCGTACTGCCTCGGCCTCGGCATCCCCTTCGTGCTCGCCGCGGTCGCCTTCCGCAAGGCGCTCGGCGCCTTCGGCTGGGTCAAGCGCCACTATGTCTGGGTGATGCGCATCGGCGGCACGATGATGATCGTGACCGGCCTGCTGCTGCTGACCGGTGCCTGGGACGGGATCGTGCAGCAGATGCAGAGCTGGTCCGGCGGCTTCACGGTGGGGGTCTGATCCATGAGCGACACACGGAGCACCGACGTGCACAGCGAGACGACGGACACCACCCCCGACGGCGATCTCGGTGAGGCCGGCTCGCAACTGTCCACCGCCCCCGTCGAGGTGGCCATGCCCGGCTCCTTCGGCGGCTCCCGGGCACCCGGAGCCTGGGGCTGGATCACCTGGACCGCACGCGAGGTCACCGGCTGGGTCCGCTGGTTCTGGCGGCAGCTGACCTCCATGCGGGTCGCGCTGATCCTGCTCTTCCTGCTCTCGCTCGCCGCGATCCCCGGCTCGCTGATCCCGCAGACCGGCAGCGACGCGCTGAAGGTGCAGGACTTCAAGGACAGCCACAAGACGCTGGGCCCCCTCTACGACAAGGTCGGGCTGTTCCATGTGTACAGCTCGGTGTGGTTCTCGGCGATCTACATCCTGCTGTTCATCTCCCTCGTCGGCTGTATCGTCCCGCGCACCTGGCAGTTCATCGGCCAGCTCCGGGGCCGTCCGCCGGCCGCGCCCAAGCGGCTGACCCGGCTGCCCGCGTACGCGACCTGGCGCACCGACGCCGACCCCGAGCACGTCCGCGAGGTCGCGCTCAAGGCGCTCAGGCAGCGCCGCTTCCGGGCGCATGTGGACGGGGACGCGGTCGCGGCCGAGAAGGGCTATCTGCGCGAGGCCGGCAACCTGGCCTTCCACATCGCCCTGATCGTGATGCTGATCGCCTTCGCCTGGGGCCAGCTCTTCAAGTCCGAGGGCAACAAGCTGATCGTCGAGGGCGACGGCTTCTCCAACACCCTCACCCAGTACGACGACTTCAAGTCCGGCAACCTCTTCACCGACGACGACCTGGTGCCGTTCAGCTTCCGGTTGAACAAGTTCATCGGCACGTACGAGCGCACCGGCCCCAACAAGGGCACCCCGCGCACGTACCAGGCGAACATCACCTACAACGTCGGCGCCTACGGCAAGGACCAGAAGACCGCCGTCAAGGTCAACGAGCCGCTGAACATCGGCGACGCGAAGGTCTATCTGGTCAGCCACGGGTACGCGCCCGTCGTCACCGTCCGCGACGGCAAGGGCGACGTCGTCTACCACGACGCGGTGCCGCTGCTGCCGATCGACTCCAACGTCACCTCCCAGGGCGCCGTCAAGGTCTACGACGGCTACCGGAACGCCCAGGGGCAGACCGACCAGCTCGGCTTCGCCGCCTTCTTCGTGCCGACCTTCGCCGGCGCCGGCAAGGGCACGATGTTCTCCCAGTTCCCGGCGCTGGACTTCCCGGTGCTCGCGGTGTCCGCGTACCACGGCGACCTGGGCGTCAACTCGGGCATCCCGCAGAACGTGTACCAGCTGAACACGAAGAACCTGAAGCCGTTCAAGGACGCCAAGGGCGACCTCGTCAAGGCCCGCCTGCTGCCCGGCGAGACCATGCAGCTGCCCGGCGGCAACGGCTCGATCACCTTCGACAAGCAGGTCAAGGAATGGGCCGGCTTCCAGATCGTGCAGCAGCCGGCGAGCGGCTGGGCGCTCGGCGGTGCCGTCGCCGCCATCTTCGGTCTGGCCGGCTCCCTGTTCATCCAGCGCCGCCGCGTCTGGGTGCGGGCCACGGCCGGCCCCGACGGGGTCACCGTGGTGGAGATGGGCGGCCTCGGCCGCAGCGAGTCCGCGAAGCTGCCCGAGGAACTCGGCGACCTGGCCGGTCTCGTCCACGACCGGGCACCCACCAAGACCGACGAGAAGGAAGACGCCGACCCCGATCAGGAGCCGGGCGCCGAAACCCCCGTACCCGCCGCTGAAGGGGCTCAGAAGAAGTGACCCTCGCCACCGCCACCAACGAACACCTCGCGAATATCAGCAACACGCTGATCTACTCCGCGATGGCCGTCTACACCCTGGCCTTCTTCGCGTACATCGCCGAATGGCTCTTCGGCAGCCGCAGCAAGGTCGCCCGCACCGCCAACGCCCTCACCGCGGGCACCGAGCAGCGGGCCAAGGTGCCCGCCGTCACGGTCAAGAAGGCCGGGGGCACCGCGGTGCTGGAGCGCCCGAAGGTCGTCACCCGCGCCGCGTCCGGCGCCCGTGACGTGCCGGACGGCCCCGGTGCCCACGGCGGTGACGCCCAGGGCGACCTCTACGGCCGGATCGCCGTGTCCCTCACCGTGCTCGCCTTCGTGGTGGAGGTGGCCGGTGTCGTCGCCCGCGCGGCCTCCGTGCAGCGGGCGCCGTGGGGCAACATGTACGAGTTCAACATCACCTTCTCCACGGTCGCCGTGGGCGTGTACCTCACGCTGCTCGGCCTGAAGAAGAACGTGCGGTGGCTGGGCCTCTTCCTCACCACCTCGGTCCTGCTCGACCTCGGTCTCGCCGTCACCGTCCTGTACACGGCCAGCGACCAGCTCGTCCCCGCGCTCCACTCGTACTGGCTGTACATCCACGTCTCCACCGCCATCGTCTGCGGTGCGGTCTTCTACGTCGGCGCGGTCGGCACGCTGCTGTACCTCTTCAAGGAGTCCTACGAGAACAAGCTCGCGAACGGCGGCAAGCCCGGCACCTTCGCCACCTCCGTCCTGGAGCGGCTGCCCGCCTCGGCGTCCCTGGACAAGTTCGCCTACCGCGTGAATGCCGCCGTCTTCCCGCTGTGGACGTTCACGATCATCGCGGGCGCCATCTGGGCCGAGTCGGCCTGGGGCCGCTACTGGGGCTGGGACCCGAAGGAGACCTGGGCCTTCATCACCTGGGTCGCGTACGCCTGCTATCTGCACGCCCGCTCCACGGCCGGCTGGAAGGGCCGCAAGGCCGCGTACATCGCGCTCATCGCCTTCGGCTGCTGGCTGTTCAACTACTACGGCGTGAACATCTTCGTGGGCGGCAAGCACTCCTACGCGGGCGTGTAAGCCCTCTTCGGCGAAGGCCGGTTCCGGTGACCCGAGTCACCGGAACCGGCCTTCGCCGTACCGGCGGACGGGGACTGCGGCTGATCTTCGACCCGAGGGCCTCCGCCTTCCTCGGGGAGTGGCAGGTGGATGCGAAGGGCCAGGTCCGGGCGACCGGGCGGGCCGGCGTCCGTAACACGTGCGGAACCCCGGCCGCCGCGCCAGGCTGGTGTCATGACCAATCCCATCGAAGAGGGCATCGCCGAGCATCGGGGGGATCTGCACGTACGCCATTACCTGCTGCGCCTGGCCCGGCCCGTGGAGGAGGTCTGGCCGGCCCTCGCCACCTCCGCGGGGCTGGGGGAGTGGCTGGCCGCCGCCGAGCCGTTCGAGCCGCGGCTCGGCGGAGCGGTGGCGCTCGGGCTGCCGGAGGGCACGGCCCGGGGCCGGGTCACGGCCTGGGACGTGGAACGGGTCGCCGAGTACACCGTGGAGGGCCGCGGCCGGATCCGCTTCCATCTGGAGCCGGACCGCCCGGCCGGCACCGTCGTGCGGTTCACGCACGAGAGCGAGCAGGACGTCGACCCGGGCTGGCGGGAGCGCTTCGAGCGGCTGCTCGCCGTCGTGGAGGCCGACGTCCTCTGACGGGAGGGGCTCATGCCGGCGGCAGGCAGTCCTTGGCAGGCGGCTTGCCCTCCGGCCAGGCGAGCTTCACGAACCGCGACCCGCCCGACGGTGTCAGCTCCACGATCGCCACGGCCTTGTCGTAGGGGTTGCCGTGCCCGTCGAGACAGATCCATCCGCTCGCCCCGTTCACCCGGTGCGACCCCTTGATGTACGCCCACTCGTTGACCACGTCGGTCAGCGGCGGAACCGCCCGGCCGGTCGGGGTGGCCTCCCGCAGCCCCTGCACCGCGAGCCGCATCCCGTCGTAGGCGATGATCAGCTGACCGTCCTCCAGGGCCGTCGGCCCGATCGGTCCGACCGGCTGGGACGTGCCCCGGGCGATCAGATCGTCCAGCGCCCGTGCGTCCGCGGTGCTGCCGCCCGTCGCCGGGGCCTGCTGCTTCCAGGCGTCCGGGTGGGCCAGCGAGGTGTAGCGGAGGGCGAGGTTACGGGTGAGGGCGTCCCGGTTGAGCTTCTTGTCGCCGGTGAGATACGAGCCCTCGTCGCCCGTGAGCACGGTGAGCTTGCGGTCCGTGCAGCCGCGGTCCCCCAACGCGTTGATGAACTGGCGCAGTTGGGTGTGCCGGCCGGCGAACAGGATCGTGTTCATGGACGGCGGGGTGTCGCACACGACGGACGCGATCTGCCGGAACTGGTTGCCGGTGGTGCCGTCCAGGGTGCGGTCGGCGGGCGGGGCGAAGGACTGCGGCGCGATCCGCGATCCGGTCAGCAGCCGCTGGAAGGAGTCCTGGAGCGTACGGGTGTAGGGGTCGCCCGGCTTGTCGTACACCAGCAGCGCCTGCCCGCCCGACACCCTGGCGAACGACGCGAGGGCGCGGGCCTCGTCCGTGTTGGTGGGGGAGACCCGGGCCAGCCCCGGATAGGGGTCCTTGCCGTCCTGACCGTTGGCCAGGTCGTCGGCGGTGATCGAGGTGCCGATCACGGGGATGCCGTGGCGGGTCAGTGAACCGACCGCCTGCTTGTTGGCATCGGTGCTCTGCCCTATCCCGATCACCGCCCGCAGGGTGTCGGGGCCCTTGGCCATCGCGGCCAGCCGGTCGACGACGGTCTGCCAGTGCGCCCCGTCCGCACCGGGGTTGGCGAGCACGAGCCGGATCGACGGGGACTGGTCCGTGGTGTCGTGGTTGGCCTGGTACTGGGCCAGATAGGCGCCCTGCAACTGGTGCTGGATGTCGTTGAGGCTGGCCGGGGCGGACGCGGTGAACGGCAGGAACAGCGCGACGGTCACATAGCTGCCGGGCTTGAGCCGGCGGTTCTCCCGGTCGATGGCCCGCACGGTGGCGCTGAACGGGGCACGGCCGAAGTCGTACGCCGTCGTCGACACGCCCACACAGTCGTCGCTGTTCTGGGGGCGGGACACCCCCGGCGCGCAGGAACGGTCATCCTTGGTCATCACGAGACCGGACCACACGGCCGCGGCCACGACCACAGCGGTCAGCAGCAGCGCCACATATCGGCGGAAGCGAATCTCCCAGACGTCCTCGCGCAGCCATCTCCACAGCCGTGCCGCCATCACCGACCCCCGTTTTCGTACGAACCCGTCGCCTGCGTGCCGTTCACCCCCGTGGTCCCGCCCGCCTCATCCCCGTTCCCCGTCCTCGTCGTCGGCCGGGATGCGCAGCGGACGGCCGGCCAGCGCGTCCGAGGGCCAGTCGCGCGAGGCGCGCCACAGCAGGGCCGTGCCCCCGGGCCGCAGGTTCGACAGCTGCTCCAGTTCGAAACGCAGCCGCTCGGCCACCGCGGGGTCGGGCAGCACCAGCGGATCGGTCAGCTGCCACACCGCGTGCAGCAGCCGCCTAACGCGCAGGTGCAGAGCGGCGTCCACACCCTCGGGCGGCTGCTGGGCCGAGTCCGTACGGCCGAGCGCCACCGCGGCCCGGTGGTCGTGGCCGTCGAAGTCGCGGCCCTCGGGATCGTGTGCGTGGTAGTAGGGCGCGGAGGCGATGAAGACCAGTTCGGACAGCCAGGCGCCGACCTCGGTGTCCGGGAAGGTGTCCCGCAGCCGGGCCACCGCGAAGTCGGCCTTGCCGAGGGCCAGTTCGTGGTGCAGCCGGTAGCGGGCCGCGTCCGGGGCGTGCCGCTCGCCGTAGTGGTCGATGACCGCCCGGTGGGTCGCCTGCCACTGCGCGTGGCCCGTGCCGAGATGGTGCAGTCGCAGCAGGAGCAGGGCCCGCAGGAACGGGTCGCCGACGAACTGCCCGGCCGCCGTCGGCCACCCCTCCTCGGTCAGCCGCTCCTGGAGGCCGAGCACCCCGGCCGCGCCGAAGTCGTCCGGGAGCCGGTCCTCCGCCAGTGCCAGCGCAGAGTCCCGGTCGTGCGCGGCGGCGAGCACGGTCAGCTCGTCGAGCCGGCCGCCCGGCACCAGCCGGTCGAGCAGTTCCCGGTAGGCGGGGCGGCCGTCGTGCTCCGCGTGCAGGGCGACGTCCGCGGTGAGCAGCGCACCGAGGGACCGGGCCCCGCGCGGCAGGTTCTGCCGGGCGGACTCGGCGAGCAGGGTGATGCCGAGCGGGCTGCCGCCGGTCAGCCGGTGGGTGGCGTGCGGCAGCTCGGGCGGCATCTCGAGGCCCCGGCACGCGGCGCCCACGATGTGCAGGGTGTCGTCGGGTGTGAGCGGCGGCAGCGTGACGAGCAGCGCCCGGGAGGACGGGGAGGCGCCCGGCTCCCAGCTGGTGGCGCGGGCCACCTCGGTGAGGGAGCGGCGCCCGGCGTTGCGCAGCGAGACGGGGGTCCCTCCGCCCGAGTGCGGGCGGGAGTGGGGGAGGCTGTAGCCGCGCAGGGCGGAGAAGAAGACGACCTGGTCACGGATGCCGTCCGCGCGATCGTGCAGCACCGACTCCAGGAGGCCGCGTCCGGCGGGTGCCTGCACGTTGTCGATCAGCACGACCGGGCGGCCCAGCCGGTGGGAGCGCTGCATGACCCCGGTGTAGGCGTCGTCGAGGTCGGCCAGCAGGGCCCGTACGAGATAGCGCTCGGCGTGGGCGCGGGAGTCGCCGCCCGCCCGGAAGTGCCCCGAGAGCAGGATCAGCCCCAGCTTGGGGTTGCCGCCCGCGTTCGGGTAGTCCCGGTACCAGGTGGCGGCCCTGCGTAACCGCCGGTGGGTCGGCGAGACCCCCTCGCTGAAGGACTCCAGGGTCGCCTCGATGATCGGCTCGACGACGGGGCCGGTGTTCGACATGGAGGCGACGAGTTTGGCGACCACCTTGCCGACCCAGCGCCCCGCGAAGCCGTCGAGGAAGGAGCGGGCGTCGTTCAGCAGCAGGATCCGCTCGGCCTCCTGCCGGATCCGCGGCACGTCCCGGTCGCTCCAGCCGCCCGCCGCGACGGCCAGCAGCCCCGAGGCGAGCCGGGGGAAGTTGATCCGCCCGGCTCCCTTCACGGGCTCGGCGAGCTGTTCGGCGACGGTCGTGAGGGCCTGGGCGAGGGGCGACCACGCCTCGGCGGGCCGCTCCGGGGGCGGCGCCGTGAACTGCGCCTCCTCGGCGTCGACCAGCGCGACGGGCGTATGCCCCTGGTAGGCGGTGCGCACCTCGGCGAGCAGGGCGGTCCTGCCGATGCCGCGCCCGCCCGCGAACACCACGAACGGCAGATCGCCCTGGTGTTCCTGCGGCGAGGAGCGGAGCTGGTACGGACGCAGACCGACCAGCCGTGCGGCGAGGCCCGGCGGATCGGCGTCGAACAGCGGCCCCCGGCCGTGCAGCGATCTGTGCACCGCATCTCCCCCCGGAGCGGTCCGATCCGATGTGCTGCTGTGAGGTCTACCAAGAGCAGTGTAAAAAGGGGGAGTTGATTCGGACTAGGGCGCGCGATGTCCGTTGGGTTACGAAAGCCGCCCGAGGTTGTCCGTCGGCGGGCCGTGAATGATCGCCCCGCGCTTCAGCCGATCGTCAGCCGTGGCAGATGAGGTGCAGACCGGCCCAGGAGTTGTTGGCGTACCCCCTGGGGTTCCAGACCGTCGCCGGCGATTCGGGCTCCACGGTTCCGGTGGAGTCCCAGGCGCGGGCGAGGAGCTCCGTCTCGCCCACGGGCAGCGTGAACGTGGTGCGCCAGTGCTGCCAGGTCCAGGGGTTCTCCGGGGCGTCCAGATGGGCGTGGGTCCAGCTTCTGCCGTTGTCGGGGGAGACGTCCACGCGTGCCACGGTCCGGTCCTCCCCGGCGAGGGCGTACCCGGTGACCTCGGTCGGCCCTGCGGGCAGCCGGGCGTCCCGGTCGGGCTGCAGGATGGCGCAGTGGAGGGCGAGCGGGCCCAGCGTGATGCCGTCGTCCGGTCCGGCCGTGCGGGGGTCGGCCTCCGGCGGCAGGATGCTGTACTCGGTCTGGAAGTGGTTGTCGGACGGTTCGAGCTGTGCGGTGATGCGCCGGAGCCATTTGACGCTGCGGGCGCCGATCCAGCCCGGGACGACCACGCGCAGCGGGGCGCCGTGTGCGGCGGGCAGTGCCTCGCCGTTCATCACCCAGGCCAGCAGGACCTCGTCGGAGGTCGCCTTCGCCACCGGGACGGAGCCGCCGAAGGGCTCCGGCGGGTCGGTCTGCGGTGACACGTCGGTGCCGGTGAAGGCGATGTGGGCGGCCTCCTCGCGCAGTCCGGCCGCCGCCAGCACATCCGCCAGGCGTACGCCGCTCCAGCATGCGGTGGAGGTGGCCGCCGGGCCCCAGGGGACCTGGCCCGGGATGTCGCGGAACTCCATGAGATCGGCGCGGCGGTTGCCCGCGCACTGCAGGGTCGCCACCACCGTCCGCTCGGGGAAGCGGTGCCGCAGCTCGTCGAACGACAATTCAAGCGTGTGCTCGACAAGCCCCTCCACTCGCAGCCGCCAGCGGGTCACGTCGACACGGGGGATCGGCGCGTGGTTGCGGCCGTAGAAGCTGTCCAGAGGGGTGAGCTGGGCGAGAAGGGCGGCGGGAGGAGGCTCGGCGTTGTACGGCTCGACCTCATGCACCAGCATATTGTCGCGCTTGTTCCATATGCCCATATAGTTCCCGTTCCCCGAACCGGCCGAGGCGATACGTTCGCCTCCTCCTGGGTTCGGTCCCTCCGGGACACGGCGGCCGCGGCCATCGGCGGTGCCGATGGGCCCATCGGGAGGACGCCCCAGCGGCGCGTGGACCGGTCGTGCGGCCCGCTCGTAGCGTCCTGGGCATGACCCCTGAGAACAAGGGCACGGCCCAGCTGACGACCGCGATGGTGCTCTCCGGCACCCTCGGTGTCTTCGTCGTCGAGTCGGGCGCCTCGCCTTTCGACGTCGTCTTCTTCCGCGTGCTGTTCGGCGCCCTCGCCCTCGGCACCTATGTCGTCGCCCGCGGCTGGCTGCGCGGCCACGGCTTCACCCCGCGCACCCTGGGACTGGCCGTCCTCGGCGGTGTGTTCATCGTCTTCAACTGGGTCCTGCTGTTCGAGGCGTACCGGAACACGTCCATCTCCGTGGCCACGGTCGTCTACCACACCCAGCCGTTCTACGTGGTCCTGCTGGGCGCCCTGCTGTTCCGCGAGCGGCTCACCGCCGCGAAGGTCGGCTGGGTGGCCGTCGCCTTCGCCGGGCTGATCCTCGTCTCGGGCGTCACGCCCCGCGACCTCGCGAACGGCGGCTCGTACCTCCTGGGCGTGGGCCAGGCCCTCCTCGCCGCGCTGCTGTACGGGCTGTCGACCCTGGTCACCAAGCGCATCACCGGCGTACGGCCCCACCTCATCGCGCTGGTGCAGGTCCTCGTCGGCATCCCGCTGCTCCTGCCCTTCGCCGACTTCGGCGCGATGGGCGGTGTGGGCGTGGACTGGGGCTGGCTGGTCGGGCTGGGCGTCATCCACACCGGTCTGATGTACGTCCTCATGTACGCCGCCTACGCCGAGCTGCCGACCGCGAAGATCGCCGTACTGGCCTTCGTCTACCCGGCGGTCGCGATGGTCGTGGACTGGGCGGTGTACGGCCACCACATCGGACTCGTCCAGGCCCTCGGCGTCCCGCTGATCGTCCTGGCGAGCCTGCGCGTCACCCTTGCCTCGGCTCCTCGGCCTCCTCGGCCACGAGCCGGCGCGCCTGATCCACGAACAGCCGGGCATGCGCCGGAAGCCGCTTCCCGGCCCGCCACGCCAGCTGCGTGCGAAGCGTGAACGGCGGCTCCCACGGCAGACGTACGAGAGAGCCCTCCGCGAGTTCGGCGGCGACCGTCACCTCGGGCAGCAGCGAGATCCCGAGACCGGCCGCCGCCGCGCGTTTGGTGGCCTCGATGGTGCCGAACTCCCTGAAGTCCACGGGCGCGAGAGCGCCGAGTTCCCGCTCGAACAAGTCCCGGTAGGCGCAGCCGGGTTCGGTCGCCAGCAGGGGCTGCCCCACGAGATCGGCCGTCGTGACCGGCCCCAGGGCCAGGGGATGTCCGGGCGCCGCCACCAGGGCCAGCGGCTCCTCGGCCAGCACCACCGTCTCCAGCCCGGCGTGCCCGGTCTCCTCCTCCATCAGGAAGCCCAGGTCGTACGTCCCCAGCCGCAGCGCCTGCCGGGTCTCGTCACCGATGGTGGTCCGCAGCGACAGCCTCACCCTGGGGTAGCGGTGGTGGAACAACTCCAGCAGCGGGGGCAGCCGGTACGAGGTCAGCGACTCCATGGTGCCGACGGTGAGGGCGCCGGCCGGCTCCTCCGCACCGGTCACCGCCGCCCGCGCCTCCTCGCTCAACTCGATGATCTGCCGCGCGTAGGGCAGCAGCCGCTCGCCGGCCTCGGTCAGCCGGATGCGGCCGCCGAGCCGGTCGAAGAGCTCCGTGCCGAGCGAGGACTCCAGCGCGCGGACCTGACCGGTCACGCTGGACTGCGCGTAGGCCAGTTCCGTCGCGGCCCGGGTGAAGCTGAGGAGGGTGGCGACCTTCTCGAAGGTGACGAGCAGCCGGAGTTCCATCGGACGGTCCCGGTTCGCTCAGTCCTTGGGGTCCTCGCCGCGTTCCCGGCGGCGCAGCTCCTCCTCGCGGCGGCGCAGATCGGCCTCCCAGTCCTTCAACAGCGCCTCGTCCTTCTTGGTCTCTTCCTTCAGCGACTTGAGGAACTCGGGATTGTCGTCGGGCGCGACCCAGTCCATACGGTGGTTGCGGTGCCACTCGGAGGGGGTGGAGCCGTTCGCCGGGGCCTGGCGCACCTTGCCCGCCACGAGCCAGGCGATCGGTCCGACCAGCACCTCGCCGAAGAGCAGGATGATGATGACCCACACCACCTTGGGCAGCCCCCGGACCTGCTCCTCGGGGGTGTTCAGGCAGTCGATGAAGGCGTATATCCACAGCGCCAGGACCAGCAGGTAGGGCAGATACCTGAACATGGTGGTGGGATCCCCCAGGAGACGACGGCGGGGCGTGGGACGGCCCCGGTGACGGGGTCAGGTTAGCCGGTACCGGATACTGGACCGCATGGCTTACGACGATCTTCGGACCCTGCTCCGGGCGCTGGAACGCGAGGGCGACCTCAAGCGCATCAAAGCCGAGGTCGACCCCTGTCTGGAGGTCGGGGAGATCGTCGACCGGGTGCAGAAGTCGGGCGGACCCGCGCTGCTCTTCGAGAACGTGCGCGGGTCGCGCATGCCGCTCGCCATGAACGTGTTCGGCACCGACCGCCGTCTGCTGAAGGCGCTCGGCCTGAAGTCCTACGGCGAGATCTCCGAGAAGATCGGCGGCCTGCTCCGCCCCGAGCTGCCGCACGGGTTCGTCGGCATCCGCGAGGCCTTCGGGAAGCTCGGCGCGATGGCCCATGTGCCGCCGAAGAAGGTCAAGGCGGACAGCGCTCCGGTGCAGGAGGTCGTGCTGCACGGCGACGACGTCGACCTCGACGGCCTCCCGGCCCTGTTCACCTGGCCCCAGGACGGCGGCTCCTTCTTCAACCTCGGGCTCACCCACACCAAGGACCCCGAGACCGGGATCCGCAACCTCGGGCTGTACCGCCTCCAGCGCCACGACAAGCGCACCATCGGCATGCACTGGCAGATCCACAAGGACAGCCGCAACCACTACCAGGTGGCGGCCCGGCGCGGCGAACGGCTGCCGGTCGCCATCGCCTTCGGATGCCCGCCCGCAGTGACGTACGCCTCGACCGCGCCGCTGCCCGGTGACATCGACGAGTACCTCTTCGCCGGGTTCATCGCGGGCCGGCGGATCGAGATGGTCGACTGCAAGACGGTCCCGCTCCAGGTGCCCGCCAACGCCGAGGTCGTCCTGGAGGGCTGGCTGGAGCCCGGCGAGATGCTCCCCGAGGGGCCGTTCGGCGACCACACCGGCTTCTACACGCCGCAGGAGCCCTTCCCGGCCCTGAGGATCGACTGCGTCACCATGCGCAAGCGCCCGCTGCTCCAGTCGATCGTCGTGGGCCGTCCCCCGACGGAGGACGGTCCGCTGGGCCGGGCCACCGAGCGCTTCTTCCTGCCGCTGCTCAAGATCATCGTGCCGGACATCGTGGACTACCACCTGCCCGAGGCGGGCGGCTTCCACAACTGTGCGATCGTGTCGATCGACAAGAAGTACCCCAAGCACGCCCAGAAGGTGATGCACGCCGTCTGGGGCGCGCACATGATGTCGCTGACGAAGCTGATCGTGGTGGTCGACTCCGACTGCGATGTGCACGATCTGCACGAGGTCGCCTGGCGCGCCCTCGGCAACACGGACTACGCCCGCGACCTCACCGTCGTCGAGGGTCCCGTCGACCATCTCGACCACGCCTCCTACCAGCAGTTCTGGGGCGGCAAGGCGGGCATCGACGCAACGCGGAAGTGGCCCGAGGAGGGCTACACGAGGGACGGCGGCTGGCCCGAGATGGTCCTGTCGGACCCGGATACGGCGGCGAAGGTGACCCGCCGCTGGAAGGAGTACGGCCTGTGAGCAGCGCCTCCGCCGCGATCCCGCAGCCGGGACGCACCAAGGCGTTTCTGCGCCTGGTCATGATCGAGCACTCGGTCTTCGCCCTGCCCTTCGCGTACATCGCCTCGCTGACCGCGATGTACCAGTGGGACCGGAACATCCACTGGGGACGGCTGCTGCTGGTCACCGTCTGCATGGTGGGTCTGCGTACGTTCGCCATGGCGGTCAACCGGATCATCGACCGGGAGATCGACGCCCGGAACCCGCGCACGGCGCACCGGGAGCTGGTGACCGGAGCGATGTCGGTCCGCCATGCCTGGACCGGCGCCCTGATCGCCCTGGTGATCTTCCTGGGCGCGGCGGCCCTGCTGAACCCCCTCTGCCTGGCCCTGGCCCCCATCGCGGTGATCCCGATGGTGGTGTACCCGTACGGCAAGAGGTTCACGAACTTCCCGCAGGCCATCCTGGGCCTCGCCCAGGCCATGGGCCCGATCGGCGGCTGGCTGGCGATCAGTGGCAGGTGGGACTGGGACGGGGTGATCCTCGGTCTCGCGGTCGGCGTCTGGATCGGCGGCTTCGACCTGATCTACGCCTGCCAGGACGTGGAGACGGACCGTGAGATCGGGGTCATGTCGGTGCCGGCCCGCTTCGGCATCCCGGCGGCGATCCGGGCGGCCCGGGCCTGCCACGCGATCGTGACGGCGCTGTTCGTCTGGTACGCGGTCGTCACCGGCGCGGGCTTCTTCTTCTGGTTCGGCCTGGCGATCGTGGCGGGTGCCTTCGTCTACGAGCACTCGATCGTGCGGCCCCACGACCTGAGCCGCCTCAACCGGGCGTTCTTCAGCGTCAACGGGTTCATCGGGATTGCCCTGTTCGTGTGTGCGCTGCTCGATCTTCTGGTTCGGGGTCTGAGCGTCTGAGCACGGTGCGGCCTACCATCGAGGGCAGGAACCCAGGGAGGCCACCGTGACCGTCTCGGGCATCGACCGCCTGCACTCGCAGCTCAGCAAGCTGGAGGACATGTTCCCCGGCTATGTGACGGAAATTGTCGAGGGCAGCATCGTGATGAACCCGGTCAGGCCTTTCCACGGGAAGACGATCCAGAGGGTGTGGGCACTCCTCGAGGACCAGTTGCCGTCGGCGTGGGCCCTGGTGAGCGATGTGGCGTTCCCGTTCGACGACGCCAACGAGTTCTGCCCGGACATCGCGGTCATCCCGGTCGAGGCGGAGGCCGAGAACCGCAGCGCGTACCCGGCCGACCTGATCGAGTTCGTGGCCGAGGTGGTCTCTCCGGAGAGCGTGCGCCGCGACTACGAGGTCAAGCCCCGCTGGTACGCCTCCCGGGGCATCGCCAACTACCTGGTCCTCGACCCGCTCAAGGGCCATGTCGTCACGATGTGGAACCCCGCGTCCGACGGCTACCGCGGTCGCGACACCATCCCGTACGGCCCCGACCTGACCGTCGACTCCCCGCTGGGCAAGCTGACGCTCGCGACCCGCCGTCTGCCGGTGGACCCGAAGGCGCGCGCCAGCTCCTGACCCCGGCCCCGGTCGGGGCCCCGAGCCGGGACCTTGGCCGGTCGGTCGTGTGCGACGCCGGATAGGCTCGGGGGCGTGAACCCAGTCAAGCCAGGAGAGACGGCGCGTACGCCTTGGATCGTGGGGGTTTCGGGTGCTTCGGGCACCCCCTACGCCGCTGCCGTGCTGCGCGGACTCCTCGACGCGGGCGAGAGCGTCGATCTCGTGGTCAGCCGGGCCTCCCGGCTCACGCTGCTCGACGAGACGGGCCTGCCGTTCCGGGACGCCCACTGGCAGGACGATCTGCGGGCCTGGCTGTCCCGCGGCGCCGACGGAAAGCCCGGGACCTTCGACGTGGACATCACGGGGGTACGGCACTGGAGTGCCGGGGACCTGGCCGCCGGGCCGTCCTCGGGCTCCTATCCGGCCAAGGGGATGCTGATCGTGCCGGCCTCGACGGCGTGCGTGGCGGGGGTCGCGCTCGGGCTGTCGAAGGACCTGCTGCAGCGGGCGGCGAGCGTGACCCTCAAGGAGGGCCGTCCGCTGGCCGTCGCCGTACGGGAGACCCCGCTGAACGGTCAGACGCTGCGTCACCTGGTGACGCTGGACGACGCGGGCGCGGTCGTGGTGCCCGCCTCGCCCGCCTTCTACGCCGGGGCCACGCACATCCAGGACCTGGTGGACTTCGTGGCCGGGCGGGTGCTCGACACGGTGGGCGTGGAGCACGGGCTCTACCGCCGCTGGAAGGGCGAACTGGGCGGGGGAAGCCGTACGACGTGAGAGCCGGCCGAGCGCCTCACGGGGCAGGCCACGGCGGCCCGCGACACCTTCAGGACCTCTTCGCACCTCTGCAACAGATCTCTTCGGACCCTCTGCAACAGATCTCTCCAGATCTCTGCATCAGACCTCTTCAGTGGAAGGCTTCGATCGCATGGACGCGGTGGACAGGCAGCTCATCCAGGCCCTGAGGGAGAACGGCCGGGCCTCCTACGCGGAGCTGGGACGTCTTGTCGGCCTGTCCGGGCCCAGCGTCACCGACCGCATCAACCGGCTCGAGGCGGCCGGGGTCATCACCGGTTACCGTGCCACCGTCGATGCGGCCTCCCTCGGACTCGGGGTCACCGCCCTCATCGGCATCTCGCTCTCCGACGCCGCGGACCACGAGGACGTGGCGCACCGGCTGAAGGACCTTCAGGAGATCGAGGACTGCTGGTTCATCGCCGGCGACGACTCCTTCATGCTCAAGGTGCGCGCGAACGACGTGGACGGTCTGGAGAAGACCATCCGCCGGCTGTCCGGCACCAAGGGCGTCTCCCGTACGCGGACCACGATCGTGCTGTCCACCAAGTGGGAGAACCGGGTGGGGGAGCTTCCGGAGACGCGCTAGTGCCCCGGCGGGCAACGTTTGCCCGCGACGGGGCGAACGTTGCCTGTTGGGGCACTAGACGCAGGTGCCGTACGAGGGCCGCCCGGTGGAGGTGCCGGGTGGGGCGCGGGCCGTTCGCGCGGCGGAGGTACGGTGGGGTCGGTTTTGTCCAGAGGGAGAGGCAGAAGCATGGATGTCGGGCTCAAGCGCGAGCTGGAGGACAAGGTCCGGGCCGGTGAGCGGCTGACCCGCGAGGACGGCATCGCGCTGTACGAGTCGGACGACCTGGCCTGGCTCGGCGGCCTCGCGCACGAGGTGCGGACCCGTAAGAACGGCGACGTGGTCCACTTCAACGTCAACCGTCACCTCAACATGACCAACGTGTGCACCGCGTCCTGCGCGTACTGCTCGTTCCAGCGCAAGCCGGGCGAGAAG
This sequence comes from Streptomyces sp. NPDC002573, assembly GCF_042889625.1. Classification (NCBI taxonomy): domain Bacteria; kingdom Bacillati; phylum Actinomycetota; class Actinomycetes; order Kitasatosporales; family Streptomycetaceae; genus Streptomyces; species Streptomyces sp. NPDC002573. The sequence goes on from NZ_JBIARC010000047.1 coordinate 28,194, forward strand.
GACGCGTACACGATGCGCATCGAGGAGGCGGTCAAGCTCGCCAAGGCGATGGAGTCGGACAACCTCACCGAGCTGCACATCGTCAACGGGCTGCACCCGAACCTGCCGTGGCGTTACTACCCGCGGTCGCTGCGCGAGCTGAAGGCCGCCCTGCCGAACGTCTCGCTGAAGGCGTTCACCGCGACGGAGATCCACCACTTCGAGACCATCTCCGGCCTGAGCGCGTCCGAGATCCTGGACGAGCTGATCGACGCGGGTCTGGAGTCGCTCACCGGCGGCGGCGCCGAGATCTTCGACTGGGAGGTCCGGCAGCACATCGTCGACCACCGGACCCACTGGGAGGACTGGTCGCGCATCCACCGCCTGGCGCACGAGAAGGGTCTGAAGACCCCGTGCACCATGCTGTACGGCCACATCGAGGAGCCGCGCCACCGCGTCGACCATGTGCTGCGGCTGCGTGAGCTGCAGGACGAGACGGGCGGCTTCCAGGTCTTCATCCCGCTGCGCTACCAGCACGACTTCGTGGACATGCAGGACGGCAAGGTCCGCAACCGCCTCCAGGCGCGCACCCAGATGGCGACGGGCGCGGAGGCGCTGAAGACCTTCGCGGTCTCCCGGCTGCTCTTCGACAACGTCCCGCACGTCAAGGTCTTCTGGGTCATGCACGGTGTGCAGACGGCGCAGCTGGCCCTCCAGCACGGCGCGGACGACATGGACGGCTCGGTCGTCGAGTACAAGATCACGCACGACGCGGACAACTACGGCACGCCGAACAAGCTGACCCGCGAGGACCTGCTCGACCTGATCCGGGACGCGGGCTTCCGCCCGGTGGAGCGGAACACGCGGTACGAGATCATCCGCGAGTACGACGGTCCCGACGCGGCCCGCCGTGACGCGCCCCAGCCGATGCGGTTCTGACCCTTGACCCATGTTGTCGAGCAGGCCCCGGTACCCGCCGGGGCCTGCTCGTCTGTGGAGGCCGGGGGTCCTGAGTGAGGGGCGCCACACTTGCTTGAGCCCGCAACCAGGTAATGGATAGCCTCGCCGCATGCCCCTTACGTTCGTCCTCGATCCGCCCATGACGCCCGCCCTGCGCGACGGCGTCCTCGAACTGTGGACGGACGTGTCCAACGCCGGCGGGGCCGTCGGGTTCGTGCCGCCCGTCACCCGGGAGACGGTACGGCCGGAACTGCTGAGGCATCTGACGGCGATGAGCGAGGGGCGCACCCGGCTGCTCGTCGGCCACGACGAGCAGGGGCGGGTGGCCGCGAGCACGTTCCTCACCCTCAACACCCACCGGCTGATGACGCACTGGCTGTGGCTCTACACGGTGATGGTGCACCCGCGCCACCAGGGCAAGGGCTACGGCCGCGATCTGCTGGCGGCCGCCGCGGACTCGGCCCGCGGTATCGAGGGCATCGAGGCGATAAGGCTCACCTGCCGCGGCGGCCTCGGCCTGGAGCACTTCTACGGCTCCTGCGGCTACAAGGAGGTCGGCCGGGTGCCCGGAGCGATACGGGTGGCGCCCGGGGACGACCGCGACGACATCACGATGCTGCTGCCGCTGGGATGACGGGACGGCCCGCACCCCGGTGCAAGATCGGGGGCCGCGCGTGCTTCACTGGACGGTGACCAACAGGGAGATTCCCACCGAACGGAAGAGTGGATTGAGATGCTCCGCTACACGCTGATGCGCCTCGGTATCTTCGCGGGCTGCCTCGTGGTCGTCTGGGGCCTCGTCTACTCGGGTCTCGCCCCGCGCGGCCTCGGTGCCTCCAACGGCCTGTGGATGGTGATGCTCGCCCTGCTGATCTCGGCGCCGCTCAGCTTCGTGCTGCTCCGCGGGGAGCGTGACCGTGCCTCGGTGCAGGTGGTGCGCAGGGTCGACCGCATGAAGGCCAACATCGACGCGAACCGCGCCCAGGAGGACGCCGCCGACGACACGGCGCGGGTGCAGGGCCAGGCCTCCTAGCAGACCGCCGGTCCGGCCCAGGGTGCGCTCGTCGGGACGGTGAGCCGCCGCCGAGTGCGCAACCGGCGTTGTCGGGGCGCCTTACGCTACGGCTATGGGTTCCGTGAAGACCAAGCGGATGCCGCGGGCCGTGCGCGAGCAGCAGATGCTGGACGCCGCCGTGCGGATCTTCGGCCGGCGTGGCTACACGGCCGCGTCGATGGATGAGATCGCGGAACTGGCGGGCGTCTCCAAGCCGTTGGTGTACCTGTATCTGAACTCCAAGGAAGATCTCTTCACCGCCTGCATCCGCCGCGAGGCCGCCGCGCTCACGGCGGCCGTCCGCTCCGGCGTCCGGCCGGGTCTGCCCGCCGACCGCCAACTCTGGGAGGGGCTGTGCGCGTTCTTCACGCACACCGCGCGGAACCCGGAGGGCTGGACGGTGCTGCACCTCCAGGCTCGCACGCACGGTGAGCCCTTCGCGGCCGAGGTCGACGCGATGCGCGAGGGGATCGTCGCGTTCGTGACACAGCTGATCGACGTCGCCGCGCGCGAGGCCCGCCCGCAGGCCCTCGGCTGCGCCCGCCCGGGGAGGCACCCCCAGGACCCCGGGCTGCCCGAGCGTGAGACGGCCGGGCTCGCCGAGGCCCTCGTCGGCGCGGCGGAGTCCCTCGCGGCATGGGCGAACGCCACCCCCGGCGTCTCCGCCCGGCAGGCCGCCGCGACCCTCATGAACTTCGCCTGGGCGGGCCTCGGCAACCTCATGGAGGGCCGCCCCTGGTCGCCGCCGGACCACGACTAGCCGCCCTCGGGTGGCGGGTGGCCGTCCTTCGGGTCGCCGTCGGACGGCGGGTGGCTCTCCGGTGTGCCGCCGTCGAAGGGTGGGGGCGGGGGATGGTCGAAGTGGACCGTGATCTTCTCGAAGCCCTTGAAGGACTCCGTGGCCGCGTAGGACCGGTAGGCGCGCAGATCGCCCGGGCTGAGATGCACCCGGTCGGTGAAGGGGCTCAGCAGGCTGCGGGGCCACAGATGCAGGCACCGCACCGCGCAGATCTCCGCGGTGGTGAGATACACGAACGCGCCGAGATAGAGCCAGGCGATCAGGCCCAGCACGATCCCGAACAGCCCGTACGTCGCAGTGGCGCCCTTCAGGACGTGGCCGACGTAGTACGAGCCGCCCCACTGGAGCACCTGCCAGGCACAGGCACCGCCGAGGGCCGGGCCGTACATCAGGCGCACCGGCAGCCGGCGGCGCGCCAGGATGCGGTAGCTGAGCATCAGCAGTCCGGCGTTGAGCACGACGGCGGTGGCCGCGGCGGCCAGGCGCAGGCCGACGGCCAGCCGGGTGCCGAACACGCTGGCCTGGGACTCCCCGGCGGACAGCGCCGTGGTGACCAGCAGCCCGAGCGCGAGCAGCGACAGGAACTTCAGGCCCTTCAGCCGTGAGCGGAAGGGATCGGGGCGGGCGTGCCGGGGCACCGCGAAGATCTTGTTCAGGGCGAGCTGGGCGGCCTGAGCGATGCCCAGGGCGCCGTAGAGACTGCCCACCACACCCACGCCGAGAGCGAAGCCGTTTCCGTGGAAGGAGTGGATGTTGTGCCCGAGCTGGTCGCCGATCACCGGGAACTCGCCCAGTGCCGAGTTCAGCACCGCATGCTGGAGCTGAGGGTTGCCGCTGAGCAGGGTACCCAGCAGGGCGACGAGGAAGAGCAGTAGCGGGAACAGGGACACAAAGCCGTAGTACGTCAGCAGCGCGGTCAGATAGGCGGCCTGGTCGTCGAAGAACTTGTAGGCCACGGCCAAAGAAAATCCCGTCCAGCGATGCCGGCGCTGGTAACCGTCCAGGCGGGCCAGCACACCCATGTTCCCCCCGGTACCCCTCCGGGCCGGACCCATGCGGATTCCGGGCCGTGCCGACGGGGGGCTCCGCCGGGATTCCGCACGGGCTCCGACCGGTATTCCGGCCGGTGATTCCCCGGGGATTTCCGAGGGGAACCGAGGGGTCCGCCGGACTTCCGCTTGGGCCGGGAAGGCGTCCGCCCGGAACTCCCGGCCGGAGCGCACCTCCTGCGGCGGACGCTCACTCCCGCAGCCGCCGTATCTCGCCGCTGAGGTGGAGCCGGTCCCCGCCGCGCAGGGCGAAGCGTCCGTCATCCGCCGCGTAGGTCACGGTGCCCGGCAGCAGGATGGGCGCCCGGAACTCGGTGCGCAGGTGCACGGCGGTGCCGGCGGGCTGTTCGGCGAGGCACCGGGCGACCGTCCACATGCCGTGCGCGATGGCCCGTGGGAAACCGAACAGGCGGGCGGTGAGGGGGTGCAGATGGATGGGGTTGCTGTCCCCGGAGACGGCCGCGTAGCGCCGCCCCACGTCGTCGGCGAGACGCCATTCGGCGAGGGCGGGCAGCGGGGGGTGTCCGGACGGCGGGGGCGCCTCGGCCGGGGCGGCGGAGGTGCGGTGCCGGGCCAGGTACGTGCTGGCCGACTCCCACAGCAGCCGTTCCCCCCGGTGGGCCTCGGTAACGACGACGGCCTCGGTGCCGCGCCGATGCGGCGCGAGCTCTCGCACCCGTACACCGATGTCGTACTCCCCGTCCGGGGCGAGCGGCTCGTGCTGGGTGATCTCGACGGACGTGTGCACGAGCCCGAGCAGGGGCAGCGGGAACGCCCGGCTCGCCATGATCCGCATGGCGAGCGGAAACCCGAGGACATGGGGATAGGTGACGGGCAGCGCGTCGATCCCGGTCGGGAAGCCGCAGACCCGCTCGTAGGCGGCGAGCAGGTCCGCGTCGATCCGCACCCCGGGCCGCACGAGCCGGGCCCGGGGGAAGGGGGCGTCGGGCCGGGGGCGCTTGAAGGGGGAGAGGAGGGCGCCCCGGGCCAGCAGCGGGGCCAGCGCGGGGGAGCCGGTGCGGGCGGTCATGGTCTACGCCCCCAGCAGGCTCTGGCCGCAGACCCGTACGACCTGCCCGTTCACCGCTCCGGAGCCCGGGTGGGCCAGCCAGGCCGTCGTCTCGGCCACGTCCACCGGCAGTCCGCCCTGCCCCAGCGAGTTCATCCGCCGCCCCGCCTCCCGTATGGCGAAGGGAATCGTGGCCGTCATCCTGGTCTCGATGAATCCGGGGGCCACGGCGTTCACCGTCACCCCGTGCTCCGCGAGCGCCCGCGGGGCCAGCGACCGTACGAGCCCGATCACGCCCGCCTTGCTCGTCGCGTAGTTCGTCTGCCCCGCGTTCCCGGCGATCCCGGCGATCGACGCGGTGGCCACGATCCGACCCCCGGTCCGCAGCACCTTCCGGGCCAGCAGGGCGTCCGTCGTGCGCAGCACGCTCGCGAGGTTCACGTCGAGCACCGGACTCCACCGGTCCGCCGCCATGTTCGCCAGCCTGCGGTCCCGGGTGATGCCCGCGTTGTGGACGAGGACGTCCAGCCCGTCGGGGAGCGCGTCGGCGATCCGCGCGCCCGCGTCCGCCGCCGCGATGTCGAGCGTCAGCGCGCTTCCGCCGAGCCGCTCGGCCACCCGCCCCACCTCCGCCGCTGCGGCCGGCACGTCCAGGCACACCACCCCTGCCCCGTCCCGCGCCAGCACCTCCGCGACCGCCTCGCCGATCCCGCGCGCGGCCCCGGTCACCAGCGCGGTCCGCCCGGCGAGCGGCCGTGCCTCGTCCTCGGGCGCGGCGACGGGCCCCTCACCCACCTCAACGACCTGCCCGCTCACATACGCGGAACTCGGCGACAGCAGGAACCGCAGCGTCGACTCGGCGGCCTCCGCGTCGGTCAGCCGCAGCAGGGTCACGGTCCGCCCCCGCCCGATCTCCTTGCCGAGGGAGCGGGTGAACCCCTCCAGGCCCTGCTGCACCGCCGCCTGGTGGTGGTCGGCCCCGTCGAGCGGCGCGCCCAGCACCACCACGCGCCCGCCGGCGGCGACCGAGCGCACGACCGGGTGCAGCGCGGCGTGCACCTCGGCCAGCGCCTCGACCTCCCGTACGCCGGTGGCGTCGAGCACCACCGCGCCGGGATGGCCGTCGTCCCCGCCGGCCGGTCCGGTCCGGGCCAGCACCGGGGCGAGGTCCAGTGCGGACGTGCCCGCGGTCAGATGCAGCAACGGCCCGTCCAGGGAGGGGTGTTCGGCCGACCAGCGATGCAGCGTCACGGGCTGGGGCAGACCGAGTCGCCGGGTGAGGAACCGGCCCGGGGCGGTCCCCGTGAAGCGCAGATAGCGGTCGGTCATCGTCAGGCTCCCAGCTCGCTCGACTGCTTACTCTGAAGTAAGGTTACCGGGGGTAAGACTATGCCCCGGGTGAGGAGCGAGTCGAGATGAGCGGTTCCCTCAGGATCGGTGAGGTGCGGAGAGTCGCCGTGGTCGACGGCAGCCGCATCCCCTTCGCCCGCTCCGACGGGCCCTACGCCACGGCCGGCAACCAGGAGATGCTGACCGCCGTGGTCGACGCTCTCGTGCGACGCCATGGGCTCCAAGGGCCGGGCGCCGTCGGCGAACTGGTCGCCGGGGCGGTGCTCAAGCACAGCCGCGACTTCAACCTCGCCCGGGAGACCGTGCTGGGCTCCGCGCTGGACGCCCGGACTCCCGCCTACGACATCCAGCAGGCCTGTGGCACCGGTCTGCAGGCCGTGATCGCCGCCGCCAACAAGATCGCGCTCGGGCAGACCGAGTCCGCGATCGCGGGCGGCGCGGACACCGCGAGCGATGTGCCCCTCGGGGTGAACGACACCCTGCGCCGGATCCTGCTCCGGGCCCGCCGGGCGAAGTCGCCCGCCGCCCGGCTGAAGGCCCTGGCCGGGATCCGCCCCGGCCATCTGGTCCCCGACGTCCCGCGCAACGCCGAGCCGCGCACCGGCCTGTCCATGGGCGAGCACGCCGCCGTCACCGCCCGCGCGTGGGGCATCACCCGCGAGGCGCAGGACGACCTGGCGGCGACGAGCCACCGGCGGCTGGCGGCGGCGTACGACCGGGGCCTCCTGCGGGAGTCGGTGGTCCCCTTCCGCGGCCTCGACCGCGACCAGAACCTCCGCCCCGACTCCACGCCGGAGAAACTCGCCCGCCTCAAGCCGGTGTTCGGCACCGACAGGCCCGATCCGACCATGACCGCGGGGAATTCGACCCCGCTCACGGACGGCGCCGCCGTCGTCCTGCTCGCGAGCGAGGAGTGGACCGGGGCGCGGAGGCTGGAGCCGCTCGCGTATCTGACGGCGTACGAGACCGCGGCCGTCGACTTCGCCGACGGGGACGTCGCAGGCGGCGAGGACGGGCTGCTGATGGCGCCCGCGTACGCGGTCCCGCGCATGCTGGAGCGGGCGGGGCTCGGCATCGGCGACTTCGACCTCGTCGAGATCCACGAGGCCTTCGCCTCCCAGGTGCTGGCGACACTCGCCGCCTGGGAGCGGCGCGGGCTCGCCCCGGTGGACCGCGCCCGGCTGAACGTCGCCGGATCCTCCCTCGCCACCGGCCACCCCTTCGCCGCCACGGGCGCCCGGATCGTGGCGACACTCGCGAGGCTGCTGGCCGAGCGGAACGCCCCGGGCCGCGGCCTGATCTCGGTCTGCGCGGCCGGGGGACAGGGGGTGACGGCGATCCTCGAACGCCCCTGACCGGCACCGCACGAACGCCGGACCGACGCGGGGCAACCCGCACACCCCCGCCTCCGGACCATCCCCGAACCCGCACAGACTCCCCACGTGCGCCCCGTACGATCCGGGTCCTGACCGGCGGTAACAGTGAGCCGCGCCGCCGTTGAACATCTCGGTGCGTACGGCGCGTACCCCATGCAGCGAAGCAGTGCACCGCTGCAGGTCCCAGGAGCTGCCCATGCCCATCTCGTACTCGTCCGCTCCCGTTCCCGCCGCCCCGGTCGACCTCGACCACGACGGCGGCCCGGTTCTCGTGGAGCCGGAGACCCGGCGGCTGAACGGTGAGGTGCGGGAGGCGTATGTGCCCCCGCTGGTGCCGCAGGTGACCCACGGCTCGCTCGCCGACCTGCCGTTCGAGAACGCGGCCGAGGCGCCCGAGCACCGGGCCCTCAGCCGCCGCGACGCGGACGGCGGCTGGACGGATGTGACGGCGGCTCAGTTCGCAGACCAGGTCCTGGCCGTGGCGAAGGGGCTGATCTCCGAGGGGCTGAAGCCGGGCGACCGTATCGCCGTCATGGCGCGTACGACGTACGAGTGGACGCTTCTCGACTTCGCGGCCTGGGCGGCGGGCCTGGTGACGGTCCCCGTCTACCCCACCTCCTCCGTCTTCCAGACCCGCTGGATCCTCCAGGACGCGGGCGTCGCGGCCCTGGTGACGGAGACGGTCGCCCAGGCGGCGGCCCTCGGCCCCGAACGCCCCCACATGCCCGACCTGCGCCGGGTGTGGGTGATGGAGAAGGGGCACGTCGAGAGCCTGGCGCAGGTGGGGCAGTCGGTCCCCGACCAGGAGATCTCCGTACGCCGGGGCGTGCTGGGCCCGGACACCCTGGCCACCCTCGTCTACACCTCGGGCACGACGGGCCGCCCCAAGGGCTGCGCGCTGACCCACGGAAACTTCCTCGCCGAGGTCGACAACGCCACCGAACTCCTCCACCCGATCTTCAGCGCGAAGAGCAGCGACGAGCCGTCCACGCTGCTGTTCCTGCCCCTGTCGCACGTCTTCGGCCGGATGGTGGCGGTCGCGTGCGTCCGCGCCCGGGTACGGCTCGGCCACGCACCGAGCCTCCAGGCGGAGGACCTGCTCGCCGACCTGGCGAGCTTCCGGCCGACGTTCCTGCTGGTCATCCCGTACATGCTGGAGAAGGTCTACAACAACGCCCGGGCCTCCGCCGAACGCGCCGGCCGGGCGACGCTGTTCGACCGCGCCGCGGACGTGGCCCGCCGCTACGGCGAGGCGACGGAGGCCCGCCAGCACCGCACCGGCTCCGGCCCGGGCCGCGCCCTGAAGACGGCCCGGGCCTTCTACGACCCCCTCGTCTACCGCCGTATCCGCAACGCCCTGGGCGGCAGGGTCCGCCATGTCATCTCCGGCGGCTCCCCGCTCGGCCAGCGCCTCGCCGCCTTCTACTCGGGTGCCGGCATAGGGATCTACGAGGGGTACGGCCTGACGGAGACGACCGGTGCCGCCACCGTGACCCCGCCGCTCAAACCCCGGCTGGGCACGGTCGGCTGGCCGCTGCCCGGCACGCGGGTGCGCATCGCGGCCGACGGCGAGGTGCTGCTGTCCGGCGGCCAGGTCTTCCGCGGCTACTGGGACCCGCAGGCGGGCGGGGTGGTCCCGGCCGGCCCCGACGGCTGGTTCCCCACCGGTGACATCGGCCGTCTGGACGACGAGGGCTACCTCACGATCACCGGCAGGAAGAAGGAGATCCTGATCACCGCGGGCGGCAAGAACGTGGCCCCGGCCCCGCTGGAGAACTGGCTGCGCTCCCACCCCCTGATCTCCCAGTGCCTGGTCCTCGGCGACGGCCGCCCCTACGTCAGCGCCCTGATCACCCTCGACCCGGAGGGCATCACCCACTGGCGCCAGATGATCGGCAAGCATCCGGTGCCGCCGGAACTCCTGGTCGACGACGAGGAGTTGTACGTGGTCCTGCAACGCGCGGTGGACGAGGCCAACCAGCTGGTCTCCCGCCCCGAGTCGATCCGCCGCTTCGCGGTCCTCCCCGTGGACTTCACACAGGAGGCCGGCCATCTGACCCCGTCGCTGAAACTCCGCCGCGAGGCGATCCTGCGGGACTTCACACGGGAGGTGGAGGGGCTGTACACGCCGTAGGCCCCGGCGCGGCGACGGCGCCTGGCGCCGACGCGTGTGTGCGGTGTCGTCGGCCGCACCACCCGCTTCACCGACGGGTGATTGGGCCACCTGGCCCAGGGCGGCGGCGGTGCTGGCCGGTGTGGAGGACCCTGCGTGCTTCCATCCCGTCAGGAGGCGCACATGATGGCTGAGCACCGACCGCAGGACGCCCGACCCGAGACCGGCACCGTCACGTCACGGCGACGGATGGTGGCCGCGGCCGCTGTGACACCGTTGCTGGCCGTGGCGCCGGCCGACGCCCGCGCCTGGTCCGCCGAGGCGACGAGGGGACGGGTCCGGGAGCCGGTCCGTCCCGTGTCCACCGCGCTGTCGGACTGGAAGGCCGTCGCGGACGCGCTCGGCCGGCCCGGCGACATGAAGCGGAACGTGATGTACCACACGGGTTTCGCCCGCCGGGACCTCGCTGTCCTCTCCCATGGGGTCCACGTCAAGCCCGCGCTCGCCCTGGCGTCGCACATGGCGTTCGTCCGCTACGCCGACGGCGGCACGATGGTGATGGGCGACATGGTGGTCACCGAGACCGAACTCCAGGGGTTCGCCGACGTCCTGCACCGGCGGGGCATCGAGCAGACCGCGCTTCACAAACATCTGCTCGCCCAGCGCCCGGACGTCTGGTGGGTGCACATCCACGCCCACGGCCACGACCCGGTGGCCCTCGCCCGGGGCCTGCGCGCGGCGCTCGACCGCACCGGCACCCCGCCCCCGGCCCGCCCCTCGTCTCCCCTCCGGCCGCGCCCCCTCGACCTGGACACCGCCGGCATCGACGCCGCGCTGGGCGTCAGGGGCAGCGTCGACGACGGGATCTACAAGAGCCTCTTCGTCCGCCGGGAGACCGTCACCGACGGCGACCGGGTGCTGCCACCGGGCCTGGGCTCCACCACCGCGATCAACTGGCAGCCGCTGGGCGGCGGTCGGGTCGCCGTCAGCGGCGACTGCTGCCTGGTCGCCGGGGAGGTGCAGGACGTCCTCGCGGCTCTGCGGAGGGCCGGGGCCGAACTCGTAGAACTGCACAACCACGGCCTCAGGGACGAACCCCGTCTGTTCTTCGTCCACTTCTGGGCCGTCGGCGACGCCGTGAAGCTCGCCCGGGGCCTGCGCGCCGCGGTGGCCGCCACCGACGTCAGGCCGGTGACGGAGGCCTGACCGGCCCACGGACCGACGGGCCCGGGAACCGACAGGCCCGAGGAATCACGGGGCTCGCGAAGCACGGATGGCAGGCGCACGGAACACGAAGGCCGCTCGAAACGGAGACCGCACGATGACCGCAGGCAACGAACCCCTCCTGTGCCCGTTCGACTTCAGCGAGGGCCTGGAGTTCGATCCCTCGCTCGCGAAGCTCATGGGCCGCGACTCCCTCACCCGGATCCGGCTGCCGTACGGCGAAGGCGACGCCTGGCTGGTCACCGGGTTCGAGGGGGTGCGGCAGGTGACCAGCGACCAGCGGTTCAGCCGGGCGGCGATCATCGGCACCGACTACCCGCGGCTGACGCCGGAGCCCATCGTCTCCCCGGAGTCCATCAACGTGATGGACCCGCCGCACAGCAGCCGGCTGCGCCACCTCGCCTCCCAGGCCTTCTCCCAACGGCAGGTGGAGCGGATGCGGGAGCGCATCACGCTACTCGCGGACACCCTGCTCGACGAGATGGAGGCCCAGGGGCCGCCGGTGGACCTGGTCGAGCATCTGTCGAACCCGCTGCCCCGGCGCACCATCTTCGACGTCCTCGGCATCCCCGAGGCGGACTGGGACCGGATGCAGGAGTACGTCCACCAGCTGCTCGCCACCGGCCCGGACAGCCGGGAGCAGGCCGCGGCCGCCAAGGCGGAGCTGCGGGCGTACTTCGGCGAACAGGTCGAACAGCGCCGGCGGGCCCCCGGCCCCGACCTGATCAGCGCGCTGGCCGCCGCGCGGGAGGGCGAGGACGCGCTCGACGACCAGGAACTCGCGGTCATGGCGCTGACGCTGGTGCTCAGCGGCCAGGACACGGCGACCTGCCAGATCAGCGACATCGTCTATCTGCTGCTGACCCGCCCCGCGCTGATGCAGCGGCTCCGCGACCGGCCGGAGACCCTGACGGCCACGCTGCACGAGATCCTGCGCTACATCCCGTTCCGCAAGGGGGTCGGCATTCCGCGGGTGGCGCTGGAGGACGTGGAGATCGACGGGGTACGGATCCGGGCGGGCGACTACGTCCATGTGTCGTACCTGACCGCGAACCGTGACCCGGGGCGCTACCCCGACCCGGACCTCATCGACCCCGAGCGGCCCACCCTGCCCCATATGACCTTCGGCTGGGGCGGCCACCGGTGCATCGCCGTACCGATGGCCATGGCGGAACTGGAAGTGGCCATCGGCCGGCTCCTGGACCGCTTCCCCGAACTGCGGCTCGCGGTACCGCCGGGGGAGATCCGCTGGGACACGGAGACGATCCGCCGCTTCCCGCTGGAGCTGCCGGTGGAGTGGTAGCGGCTCACCCGGCCGGGACGGTTCAGTCGAGCAGGCCCGCCGCCGTCAGCAGACGGGTCAGGTCCGTTCGGGAGCGGACCTGGAGCTTGCGGTAGATACGGGTGAGGTGCGCTTCCACCGTCTTGCGGGAGACGAAGAGCGACGCCGCCGCCTCCACGTTGTTCAGGCCCCGGGCCACCGCCCGGGACACCTGGAACTCCTGGGGCGTCAGCAGGGAGAGCGCGTCGGCCGTCGACGGGCGGTCGGCCGTCACGATGCCGCCCGTCGCCGCCAGTTCACCCGCCGCCCGCCGCGCCCAGGGCTCGGCGCCCAGCCGCTGGAAGCAGGCCAGGGCCGCCGTCAGGGGTGCGCGGGCGGCGGCCGGGCGGCGGTGGTGGCGCAGCACCTCCGCCGCGCACAGCTGGGTGCGGGCGAGGTCGAAGGGGCCCGTGGTGCGGCCGTGGGCGTCCAGCGCGCGGACGAAGTGCGCCTCCGCCTCCTCGGGCGTGGCCGCCAGCAGTCCCCGGCAGCGGGCGGCGGCCGCCTCCGCCGACGCGAGGCCCGTCCGCCGGGCCAGTTCCTCCAGCCAGGCGGTCACGTGGGCGGCCCGTGTGACCTGCCGCTGTTGAACGCGGGGGTGATCCTGCGGCTGCGGGACGGGGGCGGGCGAGGCGGTGACGTCACGGCCAGGCTGAGACCGTGCCGGCGGTCCTGGATAGGCGACCGGTGGCTGGACTTCCGGGCGCAGGGACCGGACTCCTTCGGTCTGACGGGGGACTGGTCGGGGGAGCACCGGACGCTGTCGGCGTCGTTCACGACCGACTGCGGCAGTGCTGCGGTGGCGGCCGTGGCGTCCGGTGCGCAGCAGCCGCTGTGGGCCCTGTCGGAGCGGCAGCGGGCGTTCCTGGCCGACTGCGCGGACGTGGTGGTGGCCGCCGGGCCGCTGGACGTGCTCGGGCCGGTGCACTCCGTGCGCTGGGAGGGCGTACGCCTGGACCATCACGAAGTGACCCTGGAGAGCTGGACCCTGGACGGTCCGCGGCCCCTGCGCCGGCTGGAGGTCTCCGAGCGGGTGCCGCCCCAGGGCGCGGAGGTCGTCCAGGCGTCCCTGACGGCCCTCCTGCGCAGACAGGGCCTGGACCCCGCCCAGGGCAGGGGCCCGAGGACCCGGGACGTCCTGGAGGCCCTGACGCACGGCGCCCGCCCGCCGCAGCGGATCTTCTAGCGCTGTGGCCGGTCGCAGCACTAGACACCTACGGGCCTTCCACACCTTCGGGCGCCCTCGCGTGTCTTTCGCTCGCGGTGCGGGAGCGCCGGGTGATCCGTGGCGGGACCTCGGCGCCGGTGGGGTTTATGTGCGCCTGGCGGGGAACCGGTGGGAAACCGGCGGGAAAAGGTCTGTGCAAAAAAGCAGGAGCCCCCTGCGCCGGATGGCGCGTGGGGCTCCTTGGGTACTGCTGTCCGTTCCGGATCAAAGCATCGGACTCGATGGGCCGGAAGGCCGGTGAGCCGAAGGCCTGGAACCGAAGACCGAAAACTCCGGGTCAGCGACTCAGATGGCCGTGACGTTCTCCGCCTGCGGACCCTTCGGGCCCTGGGTCACGTCGAAGCTCACCTGCTGGTTCTCCTCGAGCGAGCGGAAACCGTTCGCGTTGATCGCGGAGTAGTGGACGAAGACGTCGGGGCCGCCGCCTTCCTGGGCGATGAAACCAAAGCCCTTTTCGGCGTTGAACCACTTCACGGTTCCGGTAGCCATAAGCCCTCCTTGGGCCCAAAGGGTTGCCCTGCTCCAGAACCTGCAAGTGTGAAAACTGAAGCGCCGCACAACTGCATGTCTCTGAAAACGACGAGAGCCCGCGGTCACATGCTCCGCAGGCTCTGTACTGCAAGGAAACCAAACTGCAACTTGCGGCGAGCCTAGCACGCGGGCAGCCGAAAGCAATAGAGGCCAAGATCACTTCACCCGAATGTTTGAACGGGTGTGAGTTGAACTGACGACACAGTGTCGCATAGTGGACGTAGAGGTTGACATCAGTGGTCCGGAAGGTATGCAAGGTGACTTCTGGACCCGGAAGCCAGCACCGTATCGCACGAGGTCTAGTCTCGCGATGTGGACAATTCTCGCACCAGGCCGCGCGTCGGCCACATCCAGTTCCTGAACTGCCTGCCCCTGTACTGGGGGCTCGCGAGAACCGGAACGCTCCTGGACATGGAGCTGACCAAGGACACCCCCGAGAAGCTCAGTGAGCAGCTGGTGCGGGGCGATCTCGACATCGGCCCCATCACCCTCGTCGAGTTCCTCAAGAACGCCGACGACCTGGTGGCCCTGCCCGACATCGCGGTCGGCTGCGACGGCCCCGTGATGTCCTGCGTGATCGTCTCCCAGGTCCCGCTGGAGCAGCTCGACGGCGCCCGTGTCGCCCTCGGCTCCACCTCCCGGACCTCCGTGCGCCTGGCCCAGCTGCTGCTCTCCGAGCGGTACGGGGTCACGCCGGACTACTACACGTGCCCGCCCGACCTCAGCCTGATGATGCAGGAGGCGCAGGCCGCGGTCCTCATCGGCGACGCCGCCCTGCGCGCCAACCTCCACGAGGGCCCCCGCTACGGCCTCGCCGTGCACGACCTCGGCACGCTGTGGAAGGAGTGGACGGGCCTGCCGTTCGTCTTCGCGGTGTGGGCCGCCCGCCGGGACTACCTGGAGCGCGAGCCGGAGGTCACCCACCGGGTGCACAAGGAGTTCCTGGCCTCGCGCGACGTGTCCCTGGAGGAGGTCGCCAAGGTCGCCGAGCAGGCGGCCCGCTGGGAGGCCTTCGACGCGACCGTGCTGGAGAAGTACTTCACGACGCTCGACTTCCGCTTCGGCGGCCCGCAGTTGGCGGCGGTCACCGAGTTCGCCCGGCGGGTCGGGCCGACCACGGGCTTCCCCGCGGACGTGAAGGTGGAGCTCCTGGGCTCCTAGCAGCGGGCCCCAGGGGCGGCACTACCCTGCTGGGAAGTCGTACGGGGGAGGAGTGGCGCCATGGAGCCACTGGAGGCCGGTGCACCCACCACGATGGGGCCCTACCGGCTGCTCGGCAGACTCGGCTCGGGCGGGATGGGCCGGGTCTACCTCGGGCGCAGCGCGGGCGGACGCACGGTCGCGGTCAAGATCGTGCATCCGCACTTCGCGCTGGACGAGGAGTTCCGTGCCCGCTTCCGCCGCGAGGTGGAGGCCGCGCGGCGGGTCGGCGGCGCCTGGACCGCGCCCGTGCTGGACGCGGACCCCGAGGCGCCGGTGCCGTGGGTCGCGACCGGGTACGCGGCGGGGCCGTCCCTGACCGCCGCGGTGACGGACGGCGGCGCGCTGCCCCCGCATTCCGTACGGGCGCTGGGCGCGGGTCTCGCGGAGGCGCTGGCGGCGGTGCACGGACTGGGCCTCGTGCACCGGGACGTGAAGCCGTCCAACGTCCTGCTCACCCTCGACGGACCCCTCCTGATCGACTTCGGCATCGCGCGGGCCACGGACGGCACGGCGTCGCTGACCTCCACGGGCGTCTCCGTCGGTTCGCCCGGCTACATGTCCCCCGAGCAGATCCTCGGCAAGGGCGTCACCGGCGCGGCGGACGTCTTCTCCCTGGGCGCGGTGCTGGCGTACGCGGCGACCGGGGAGCCCCCGTTCCCCGGCGACTCCTCGGCGGCGCTGCTGTACAAGGTCGTCCACGAGGAACCGGAGCTCGGCGCCCTGGACGGTGAGGTGCGGGAGCTGGTGGCCGGCTGCCTGGCCAAGGACCCGGCGGCGCGCCCCGCGCCGGAGGACGTGGCCCGGCGCCTCGCCCCGGAGGGCGCGTCCCGCCTGGTGAGCGGCGGCTGGCTGCCCGGCCCGCTGGTGGAACAGGTCAGCCGTCAGGCCGTACAGCTGCTGAACCTGGAGGCCTCGGGGGCACATCCGGCGCGGACACCCCCCTCGGGGCCGGTGGGATTCACCAAGACGTCGGTGAACGACTCGCCCGGGACGCCTGCGGACGCGGGCGCGATTACCGACGCAGGCGCCGCCTCCGCGCGCCGTCCCGCTCCGGCGCACGAAGTCCCGCTGCCCGCCGGGGTCTTCGGCCCTCCGCCCGCCATGAGCGTCCCTCCCTCCCCGCGCCCCGAGGCGCAGACCCAGGACGCCGTGACCGTCCCCGGGGGCCCCGGAAAGCTCTCCGTGAGCGTCGCCGCGACCTCCACCCCCACTCCCGGCGGTCGTGGCCGCCGCGTGAGCTGCACGGTCGCGCTGGCGGTGGCCGGGGCGCTGGCCGTGGCGACGCTCGGTTCGCACTTCGTCTTCCGGCTGCTCGA
Organism: Streptomyces sp. NPDC002573; assembly: GCF_042889625.1. Taxonomy (NCBI): domain Bacteria; kingdom Bacillati; phylum Actinomycetota; class Actinomycetes; order Kitasatosporales; family Streptomycetaceae; genus Streptomyces; species Streptomyces sp. NPDC002573. The sequence goes on from NZ_JBIARC010000047.1 coordinate 44,706, forward strand.
CGGCGGCCGCTCCGGCGACAACACCGCCGGTGGAGCCCCCACGTCCCCGTCGGCCACGGGCAGCGCGTCCGCCCCGGCGAGCGGGAACGCCGCCGTGCCCGCCTTCTATCTCGGCACCTGGGAGGGCGACGCCCTCGCGCTCGGCGGCGCGCTGCCCGCGGGCAAGTTCCGGTTGACCATCGGCCAGGCGGCCGTCGGCGGGCGGATCGGCACCTTCCGGTCCACCGACCAGATCGGCGGCGTCTGCGACGACGTGCTGATCCTGAAGCAGGCCACGGCCGGGCAGCTCGTCGCCACGAGCGTCGCCGAGGAGTCCAACCCGTCGCAGTGCACGACCGGAAGTCACGAGGTCCGGCTGACCCCCACCGGCTCGGACCTCAGGTACGAGACGGACAACGCGGAGGCCGGGAACCCGACAGCAGTCCTGCAAAAGGTCAAGTAGCCCTCCTGCCGGGCCACTCGGAGCTCTTACCCTGTGCCCGTGGATCTGGACCTCTGGGTGGCCCTCGGGGCCGCGGTGTGGGGCGTGGGCGTCGGGCTGCTGGTGCCCCGGGCCGCGTACCGGCTCTGCGTCGAGCCCGAACAGCCATGGCGGGACCGGTGTCCCGAGGGGCACCCGATCGACGGGTGGCTCGGCCGGGCCCGGTGTCCCGACGGGCAAGCGTACGGCCCCGGGACCGTCCTGGTGTGCGTGGCCACCGCCCTGGTGTGCGCCGCCCTCGCCCTGGCCACCGGCACCCGCCCCGAGGTGGCCGTCTGGCTGCTGCTCGCCCCCGTCGGCGTTCTGCTGGCGATCGTGGACTTCCGGGTGCAGCGGCTGCCGGACGTGCTCACCCTGCCGCTCGCGGCCGCCGCCCTGGTCCTGCTCGCCCCGGCCGCGGCCCTGCCGGGGCACGCGGGGCACTGGCGCACCGCGCTGTTCGGCGCCCTCGTCCTGGGCGGCGCGTACTACGTGCTCTTCCTCGTCAACTCGAAGGGCATGGGCTTCGGCGACGTCAAACTCGCCCTCGGGCTCGGCGCGGTGCTCGGCTGGTACGGCTGGTCGGCCGTGGTCCTCGGCACCTTCACCGGATTCCTCCTCGGCGGGCTGTACGGACTCGCGCTCGTGCTGGCGCGCCGCGCCGGGCGGCGGACCACGATCCCCTTCGGGCCGTTCCTCATCGCCGGCGCCCTGGTGGGGCTGCTGACCGGCGCGGGTGCAGCCTGACGTCGGCGCGGTGAAACCCCTGGCGTAGGCTGGTCCGGTCTGTCCACAACCCTTACGAAAGGGACGCCCGGTGACCGAGAAGGCCGACCTCACGCCCATTGATGTCACAGCCGTCCTCGACCGTGCCGCAGCCGGTGGGCGGATCACCCCCGAAGAGGCGCTCCTCCTGTACCGGGACGCCCCGCTGCACGCGCTGGGCGCCGCCGCCGACGCCGTACGCCGCCGCAAGTACGCCGGTGTCGAGCACATCGCGACGTACATCATCGAGCGCAACATCAACTACACGAACGTCTGCGTGACGGCGTGCAAGTTCTGCGCCTTCTACGCGGCCCCGAAGGACACCGCCAAGGGCTGGACCCGCGACCTCGACGACATCCTGCGCCGGTGCGCGGAGACCGTCGAACTCGGCGGCACCCAGATCATGTTCCAGGGCGGCCACCACCCGGACTACGGCGTCGAGTACTACGAGAAGCACTTCCGCGCCATCAAGGAAGCCTTCCCGCAGCTGGTCATCCACAGCCTGGGGGCGTCCGAGGTCGAGCACATGGCGCGGATCTCGGGCGTCTCGGTGGAAGAGGCCATCACGCGCATCCACACCGCCGGGCTCGACTCCTTCGCCGGCGCCGGCGCCGAACTCCTGCCCGAGCGGCCCCGCAAGGCGATCGCGCCTCTCAAAGAGAGCGGCGAGCGCTGGCTGGAGATCATGGAGGCCGCGCACAACCTCGGCGTGGAGTCCACGTCCACCATGCTCATGGGCACCGGCGAGACCAACGCCGAGCGCATCGAGCACCTGCGGATGATCCGTGAGGTACAGGACCGCACGGGCGGTTTCCGGGCCTTCATCCCCTACACCTACCAGCCCGAGAACAACCATCTGAAGGGTCGCACCCAGGCGACCATCTTCGAGTACCTGCGGATGATCGCGATCGCCCGCCTCTTCCTGGACAACGTCCGGCACATCCAGGGCTCGTGGCTGACCACCGGCAAGGAGGTCGGCCAGCTGTCGCTGCACTACGGCGCGGACGACCTCGGCTCGATCATGCTGGAGGAGAACGTCGTCTCCTCGGCCGGTGCCAAGCACCGCTCCAACCGCCAGGAGATCATCGACCTGATCCGGAAGGCCGGCCGGGTCCCGGCGCAGCGCGCGACGACGTACGAGCACCTGGTCGTCCATGACGACCCGGCGAACGACCCGGTCGACGAGCGGGTCGCGTCCCACATCTCGTCGACGGCGATCGAGGGCGGCACGGCCCACCCCGAGCTGAAGCTGCTCGCCTCCAACTAGGTCGCGCATGCTGACGATCCACACCGCCGGTCTCCTGGTCACCGGGGACCGGCGGCCCGCCCTGCCCGACGGCGCGGTGCTCGTCGACGGCCGGGCGTGCGCGGCCATGGGCCCCTACGAGGAACTGGCGGCGGCACACCCGACTGCCCGGGTCCGGCGCTGGCCGGGGCTCCTGACCCCGGGTCTGCTGAACCCGTACGGGCCCGAACTGCTGGAGCAGGCCTACCATCCGGATCCCCGCGAGGCCGACGAGCTGGGCACCCGGCCGATCGTGGGCGAGGCCCTCGCGGAACTGGCGCTGAGCGACACCCGCCGGGGCGCGAGCGCACGGCGGGGAGTGCAGCGGATGCTGGCGCACGGCACGGTCGCCGTGGCCGGAACCCTGACGAGGCCCGCCGTGGTGGACGCCGTGTACCGAGCGGGGCTGACGCAGGAGGAGCGTTTCGAGCGTCCCGAGAGCCCGCCGTCCCTCGACCCGCTGGCCGGGCGCAGCCTGGCGGAGGCGATGCTGCTGCCGCTTCCGCCGCACGGCGCCGACGGCTGGGACGCGACGTTCGCCGTCTTCGACGTCCCCGACGAGGCCGCCCTCACCGAGCGCGGGGCCGGGACATGTGTGGCGACGGTCGTCGCCGGGCGGCTCGTGCACCGGCGCCGCTGACGGTTGACCCCGCCAAGGCCTGTCCGAAGGCTCCCGAAGTCTGCCTGACGCCACTGCAGTTCGTGGCCGCGTCGCCCTTGGAGGAGCTGCCGTCCACGCAGCTCCGGTCGCGGAACGTCGACCACATCGACAGCCACGCCAGGTCCTTCCGCTCGGCGAACGACCGCACCTGGACCGCGTCGGAGAGCGTGAACGTCTCTCCCGAGACGTCGTTGACGCCGATCATCGAGGTCAGCGCCAGGCCCTGCCACGCGCCCCGGGAACCCAGCCCGAAGGTGTCCGCGAGCTGGTCGTGGGCCGCCTCGGCGGAGGTGATCGCGTAGTCGCCCATGTCGCCGGTGTACGACTCGCCGTAGTTCATCGTCATGATGTCCACGGCGGAGACCCGCACCCCGTGGTCGTTGGCCGACTCCAGCAGCGCCTTGCCGTCGGCGTCCAGGCCCGAGGGCATCACGGGCAGGGTGAACGAGACGTCGAGCCCGGGGCGCTCCTTCTGCAGCAGCGCGATCGCCTTCGAGCGCAGCGCGCCCGACGCCGTGTCCGTGAGCCGGCCGCCCTCGATGTCGAAGCCCGCCCGGGTCGCGCCCGCCGCGTCCAGCGCCTTCGCGTACACACCTTCACCACGATCAGCGGCGCCCTCGCCGAGGACCGCGCGACCGGACGGACGGCAACGGGCGCCGGGGCCTCCGCGGATGCGGGGAGGGGTGCTTTTGCGGGTGCGGGTGCCTTGGCGGAGGGTGCCGGTCCGGACGGGGCGGGCGCCGGCCGGACCCGGTCCGGGACGCCGGTGCTCCAGGCCGCGCACCGCACCGCCACCGGCGCCATCCTCTACGAGGGCGTACGGGGGCTGGTAGGCCCTCACCCACCAGCAGAAGACGGACAGTTACGACCTGGAGACATCCCGCTCGCCCAGGCGTTCTGTCGGCCGGCTATGTGACGCTGCTCATGTACGCCAAGGCGTACTTCCGTATCGACCTCGCGTGGCCGGCCCGCCTCCGGCGGACCGACCGGGTGGTGACGATCTTCAACGCGCGCGCGGTGACGATCTACCTCTGGCACGAGATCGCGCTCGTCCTCGCCGTGCCGCTGATCGACCGGTTCTGGGACGTGCCTGCGTTCGAGAAGTGGCTGCCGCTGGACAGCCAGTGGTTCATGTACGGCGTCGGCTGGGTGCTGATCTGAGCCGCGATTCCCCTCGTGGGATGGGTCGAGGACGTGGCCGCGCGGAAGAAGCCGAGGCTGCTGCCGTGACGCCGTACCCCGTACTGCCACAATGGGACCGTGACCCGCGCATCCCTGGACAAGCAGCCGCACGAAGTCGCCTCGATGTTCGACGACGTGGCGGAACGGTACGACCTGACGAACGACCTGCTGTCGCTCGGCCAGGACCGGGTGTGGCGCAAGGAGGTCGCGAGGGCGGTCGACGCGCGTCCCGCGCAGAAGGTCCTGGACCTGGCGGCGGGCACGGCGACCTCGTCGCTGCCGTTCACGCGCGCGGGGGCCTATGTGGTGCCCTGCGACTTCTCGCTCGGGATGCTCCAGGTCGGCAAGAAGCGGCACCCCTGGATGCCGTTCACGGCGGGCGACGCCACGCGGCTGCCCTTCCGGGACGATGTCTTCGACGCCGTGACGATCTCCTTCGGGCTGCGCAACGTGCAGGACACCGACGCGGCGCTGAGCGAGCTGTACCGGGTGACCAAGCCGGGCGGGCGCGTCGTGATCTGCGAGTTCTCGCATCCCACGTGGACGCCCTTCCGCACGGTCTACACCGAGTACCTGATGCGGGCGCTGCCGCCGGTGGCGCGGGCGGTGTCGTCCAACCCGGACGCGTACGTCTACCTCGCCGAGTCCATCCGCGCCTGGCCCGACCAGCCGGCCCTCGCCGAGCGGCTGCGCAAGGCGGGCTGGTCGAAGGTGGCGTGGCGCAATCTGACAGGCGGCATCGTCGCGCTGCACCGCGGGTTCAAGGAGAGCTGACGCAAGCCGACGGCGCCGGACGGCGAGCCAGGGCCGGGCGGCTCACCTGAGCAGTTCGAAGGTGTCTCCCGGTTCGTCGAGTTCGCGGCGCAGTCCGCCCGGCGGCGGGATGGGCAGCCGTGGCTCGCGGACCCCGGCGCCTCCGCCGCCCTCGCCCTCACCGAGGTCGAACCACACGGTGACCACGGCGCCGCGCGGGACCTCGGCGCCGGGCAGGGGATATTGGCGTACGACGTAGTCGACGACGGTGCGGTGGAAGTCCGGCCGGTCGGGTGCGGCGAGAGCCACGCCCTGCAGCGCGGCTGTCTCGCGTGCGTCCATCGCCATCAGTCCGACCAGGCGCGGCACGCGAACTTCGGGTGTTTTGGGTGTTATAGGCACAGATGTCACCCCCAGCGGTACTGGAAGGGTAACCGGCCGAGGGTGCCACCCGGAAGCGCTGCGTTTCTTTCTGTAGCAGTTGGCTACGCTACGTCACAACGCCAGTCGGTAGCAGTGTGCTTCCTGCTTCGACACCGGCGTCGTGAGGACCTCTGCGAGGCTCATGCCGAGCCGCCGGGTGACCGCGATCGATCTGGCGTTCCGGGCGTTGACCATGGCCACCACGCCGCCCACGCCCGCCGTGCGGACCCGCTCCAGGGTCATCCGCGTGGCCGCCGTGACATACCCCTTGCCCCAGTGCTCCCGCCCGAGCCGCCAGCCGATCTCGATCTCGCCCCGCGGCCCCCACTCCTGCGGCCACGGCTGGGCGCCGGTGAAGCCGAGGACCTGACCGGATTCGTCGAGCACGGTCCACAGGCAGAAGCCGCGCTCGGCGTCGTGCCGCCGCTGCCGGGCGGTGAGTTCCTCGTAGACGGACAGCTCGGCGGAACGGCCGCCGTGGAACTCCATCACATCCGGGTCGTCGAAGACCCGGTGCCAGGTCACGGCATCCTCGTCGGTGGGAACGCGCAACCGTACTACGGGCAGAGCTCGGTTCACGGGGGCAGCCCTTCAGCCGGGTGATCAATTCTGCTGAATAGACTGCCCATGTCCAGTGCCCGTCAGCACGCAGATTTCGAACCCTGGGGAGATCCCGCCGTGACCGAGCCCCTCTCCGACAACACCGCCGATGTGATCGTCGTGGGCGCGGGGCCAGCCGGCTCCACGACCGCGTACCACCTGGCCAGGGCCGGGCTCGATGTCCTCCTGCTGGAGAAGACCGAGTTCCCGAGGGAGAAGGTCTGCGGCGACGGCCTCACCCCGCGCGCCGTCAAGCAGCTCGTGGCGATGGGCGTCGACATCTCCGAGGAAGCCGGCTGGCTGCGCAACAAGGGCCTGAGGATCATCGGCGGCGGTTCCCGCCTCCAGCTCGACTGGCCGGATCTCGCCTCCTACCCGAACTACGGACTCGTCCGCAAGCGCGACGACTTCGACGAGCAGCTGGCCCGGCAGGCCCAGAAGGCCGGCGCGCGCCTGTACGAGCGCTGCAACGTCAGCGGGCCGGTCGTCGACGACCGCACCGGCCGGATCACCGGCGTCACCGCCAAACTGGGCGAGGAGAAGCGCGAGGTCACGTTCCACGCGCCGCTCGTCGTCGCCGCGGACGGCAACTCCACCCGGCTCTCCCTGGCGATGGGGCTGCACCGCCGCGAGGACCGGCCGATGGGCGTCGCGGTGCGCACGTACTTCACCTCCCCGCGCCACGAGGACGACTACCTGGAGTCCTGGCTGGAACTGTGGGACCGGCGCGGCGGCCAGGAGCGGCTGCTCCCGGGCTACGGCTGGATCTTCGGCATGGGCGACGGCACGAGCAACGTCGGCCTGGGCGTCCTGAACACCTCCGAGTCCTTCAAGGAGCTGGACTGGCGCGAGGTGCTCAAGGCGTGGTGCGCCTCGATGCCCGAGGACTGGGGCTACACCCCCGAGAACATGACCGGCCCGATCCGAGGCGCCGCCCTGCCCATGGCCTTCAACCGCCAGCCGCACTACACCAAGGGCCTGCTGCTCGTCGGCGACGCGGGCGGCCTGGTGAACCCGTTCAACGGCGAGGGCATCGCGTACGCCATGGAGTCCGGCCAGATCGCCGCGGACGTCATCGTCCAGGCCATGGCCCGCGCGACCCCCGCCCAGCGCGAACTGGCCCTGCACAACTACCCGAAGATCCTCAAGGACACCTACGGCGGCTACTACACACTGGGCCGCGCTTTCGTGAAGCTGATCGGCAACCCGAAGGTGATGAAGATCGCGGCCCAGCGGGGCCTGACGCACCCGATGCTGATGAAGTTCACGCTGAAGCTCCTGGCCAACCTGACGGACCCGACGGGCGGCGACGCGATGGACCGCGTCATCAACGGCCTGTCCAAGGTGGCCCCGAAGGCGTAGCCCTCCGGGGGTTCGGCGGGGGAGTGGCGCACGCGGGGGCGTGAAGGGCTTGTGCACGGGCGTGAGCGCTCCCAGGGCGCCGGAGCCCGCCCGGGGGCGGTGAGCGCCGTCGACGGGGCGTGAGGGCGCGCGCAGCCGTCGCGGGCCGGTTCTCGGTCCCCAAGGACCGGGGCGCTCCTACGGGGCGCCCAACTCGGCCGCCCTGGCCGAGCGTCGTGCGAGCACCTCCTGGCGCCGTCCGCCATCTGCCGGAGCGCGTCCCTGCGGTCGCGCTCCGAGAGGTGGTCCAGACGGATGTGACCGCCCGAAAGGTCCGTCTCATGGAGGAGTCGGCGGGCGAAGCAAACGGCCCCGCCGGGCCCGTCCCGTCGCCGTCGGCACGCGGGTGTTCCCTTTGGGGTGAATTCTGCCCGGCCAACGGGCGGCGCTCGCGGGCGTCATGGGCGTCATGGGCGCTGTGGGCGCGCCGGAGCGGCCCAGAGCGGAGATGCCGGCTGTACCCCCGATGGGCGCGTCAGGGCAGCCGTAAGGGCCGCCGCGCCCGGTGGCAGCGGCGGCCCTCAGTCCATGACGCCGGTGACGCGCATGCGCGTCACCGGCGCCCGTACGGGTCGTGCTGCGGGTCAGAGCACCCGGACCGCGCCGGTCGGCGGGTCGTACGACAGCGGCTTCTCCACGACGCCGCTGGAGGGGTTCTGCGCGCCGACGAACATGCCGTCGCCGACGTAGACCGCCACGTGGTACGCGCTGCCCGCGCTGCCCCAGTACAGGATGTCGCCCGGCTGCAGGTTGCTCAGCGAGACCTGGGTACCGGAGGTCGACTGGTCCTGCGACACGCGCGGCAGGCTGACGCCGATCTGCTTGAACGCGGTCTGCACGAGGCCCGAGCAGTCCCACGAGTTCGGGCCGGTGCTGCCCATGACGTACGAGTCGCCGATCTGCGCCTTGACGAAGGCGACGACCGCGGCGGCGGACCCGGTGGCCGTGGACGTGCTGGTCGAGGCGGCGTCGGACGTGGCGGCCAGGACGGTCCGGTCGGCGCTGCGCGAGGCGGCGGCTGCCGTCTTGCGCTCGGCCTCGGCCTTCCGCTGAGCCTCCGCTTCCTTCTTCTTGGCCTCCGCGAGGTCCGCCTTGGCCTGCTTTGCGGCATTTGCGGCGGCTGCGTCGCGCTCGGCCTGAAGCTGGTAGTCGGCGGCTGCCTGCTGGGTGGCTTCCGCGGACTGCGCGACCTGCGTGGCCATGTCGGCAGTCAGGGTGGGCAGTTCAAGGGTCTGCGTCACCGGCTCGGCGGCGTTCGCCGAGGCCGACGCGCCGGCGACGGCCAGCGTGCCGAGGACGCCACCCGCAACTCCGGCCCGCATCGCGATCGTCGACGAGCTGCGGTTGCGGGGCTTCCGGTGGCTGCGTATGTGAGCGGTGTGGGACATGAGTCCAACGGGTATCAGGGGCTCCTCCATACCTTCAAGAAACGTGTGGTGCGCCACAGTTGTTCAATCGGGCCCCGAAACCCCGGGCGTGTCACTCTTTATTGACGCCGTAACGGGCATTGCGGACACCAGTGATCAAGCCTGTGATCACGGGTTTTCTTCGTTACGTCCGGATTGCGCTGCGCTTATCACCGGTCACGCTCCATGGCCAAGCCCCCTTTATTTCGATCTCATACAGATGTGGCGCAGGTCACGGAACGGTCTCCGGCAGGGCGGCGTCTCGCGCACGAAAGTCATGTCTCGTTCGCCATCGGTGCGCGTCCTTCACGCTTGATCACATCTGCTCACGCTTGTGAACGTGTGCACGCGTCCACATTCCTCCCCGCCCCTCACTCCCGGGTGTGAACGCGCTCCTTTATCAAGCGATCCGGTCCGGGGCGAATTTGCCTTGAGTCGATGGTCTTTGATAGTGCAAGGCGCCGCCGACCAGCGAGGACGAGCGAAAATGTCACCTCTTGGTGATCACTTGACTGCTTCGCGTATGAAGGTCACCGCTCATCCGACTTCATGATCCTTCGCCGGGTGGTGGAGATCACAAAGTACGTGGTGACCCCCGTGTCGCAGATCACATACCGCCGGGCATAAGATGCGGGGCAGTTGGGCTTGTGACCTGCTTCACATGTCCGCGATCTTCGCCGGGGCGGGCGGGGCTCGTGGGACTGATGAGGCCGGAGTGAGCCCAGTGCAACCGCCAGTCAGTGCCGACTGAGAGGAGCGAGGAGCGGTGAACGCGTATGCGCCCATCCTCGTACTGGGAGCCCTCGGGGCAGGCTTTGCGATCTTCTCCGTGGTCATGGCCACGCTGATCGGTCCGAAGCGGTACAACCGCGCCAAGCTCGAGGCCTACGAGTGCGGCATCGAGCCGACCCCCACGCCGGCCGGCGGCGGGCGCTTCCCCATCAAGTACTACCTGACGGCGATGCTCTTCATCGTCTTCGACATCGAGATCGTCTTCCTCTACCCCTGGGCCGTCACCTTCGACGCCCTGGGGATCTTCGGGCTCGTGGAGATGCTGCTCTTCGTGCTCACCGTCTTCGTCGCGTACGCGTACGTATGGCGGCGCGGCGGCCTGGAATGGGACTGAGGGGCCTTTAGTCATGGGACTCGAAGAAAAGCTGCCGAGCGGTTTCCTACTGACGACCGTCGAGCAGGCCGCGGGCTGGGTGCGCAAGGCATCGGTCTTCCCCGCCACGTTCGGCCTCGCCTGCTGTGCCATCGAGATGATGACCACCGGCGCCGGCCGTTACGACCTGGCGCGCTTCGGCATGGAGGTCTTCCGCGGCTCGCCCCGGCAGGCGGACCTGATGATCGTCGCCGGCCGGGTCAGCCAGAAGATGGCGCCGGTCCTGCGGCAGGTCTACGACCAGATGCCGAACCCCAAGTGGGTGATCTCCATGGGGGTCTGCGCCTCCTCGGGCGGCATGTTCAACAACTACGCGATCGTGCAGGGCGTCGACCACATCGTCCCCGTCGACATCTATCTGCCGGGCTGTCCGCCGCGGCCGGAGATGCTGATGGACGCGATCCTCAAGCTCCACCACAAGATCCAGACCTCGAAGCTCGGCGTGAACGCCGAGGAGGCGGCCCGTGAGGCGGAGGAAGCGGCCCTCAAGGCCCTCCCGACGATCGAGATGAAGGGGCTGCTGCGATGAGCGACGCGAAGAGCAACGGCGCGGACACGCCCCGCGACGGCGCGAACGGCGCCGCGGCGAACGGCAACGGCGTCAACCCCGAGAAGGACCTCGGCGCCGCCAACCTCCCGGGCATGCGCGGCGACCACGGTGAGGAGATCCGCGTCCAGCGCGGCATGTTCGGCGCCAACAACGGCGGCGACACCTCCGGCTACGGCGGCCTGGTCCGCTCCGTCCGGCTCCCCGGCGCCGCCGCTCGCCCCTACGGCGGCTGGTTCGACGAGGTGGCCGACGAGCTGGAGGGCGCCCTGGAGGAACAGGGACTCGTCCCCGAGAGCGCGATCGAGAAGACCGTCGTCGACCGTGGCGAGCTGACCTTCCACATCGAACGCGAGTACCTCGTCGCCGTCGCCCAGACCCTCCGCGACGACCCGGCGCTCCGCTTCGAACTGTGCACCGGTGTCAGCGGGGTGCACTACCCCGGCGACAAGGGCCGGGAACTGCACGCCGTCTACCACCTGCGGTCGATCACCCACAACCGGTTGATCCGCCTGGAGGTCAGCGCCCCCGACGCCGACCCGCACATCCCGTCGCTCGTCCCCGTCTATCCCACGAACGACTGGCACGAGCGCGAGACGTACGACTTCTTCGGCCTGATCTTCGACGGCCATCCGGCGCTGACGCGGATCATGATGCCCGACGACTGGCAGGGCTTCCCGCAGCGCAAGGACTATCCCCTCGGCGGCATCCCCGTCGAGTACAAGGGCGCCCAGATCCCGGCTCCGGACCAGCGGAGGTCGTACTCATGAGCACACAGACTCCGTCCTCCGCCTCTTCGCGCGAGACGACCGAGGGCACCGTCTACACGGTCACCGGCGGCGACTGGGACGAGGTCGTCCAGTCCGCCACCCGCGCCGACGACGAACGCCTCATCGTCAACATGGGTCCCCAGCACCCGTCCACGCACGGCGTGCTGAGGCTCATCCTGGAGATCGACGGCGAGACCGTCACCGAGGCCCGCTGCGGCATCGGCTATCTCCACACCGGTATCGAGAAGAACCTCGAGTACCGCACGTGGACCCAGGGCACCACGTTCGTGACGCGCATGGACTATCTGACGCCGTTCTTCAACGAGACGGCGTACTGCCTCGCGGTGGAGAAGCTCCTCGGCATCGAGGACCAGATCCCGGACCGCGCCACGATCCTGCGCGTGCTCCTGATGGAGCTGAACCGGATGTCCTCCCACCTGGTGTGCATCGCCACCGGAGGCATGGAACTCGGCGCGACCACCATCATGATCTACGGCTTCCGCGACCGGGAGATGATCCTCGACATCTACGAGCTCATCACCGGCCTGCGGATGAACCACGCCTACGTCCGCCCCGGCGGACTCGCCCAGGACCTGCCGCCGGGCGCCGTGGACCAGATCAGCGAGTTCGTGAAGAAGATGAAGAAGAACCTCCCGGAGTACGACAAGCTCGCCACCGGGAACCCCATCTTCAAGGCCCGTATGCAGGACGTCGGCTATCTGGACCTGGCCGGCTGCATGGCCCTCGGCGCCACCGGCCCGATCCTGCGCTCCGCCGGCCTGCCGCACGACCTGCGCAAGGCCCAGCCCTACTGCGGCTACGAGACCTACGACTTCGACGTCCCGACCGCCGACACCTGCGACGCCTACGGCCGCTTCCTCGTCCGCCTGGAGGAGATGCGCCAGTCGCTCGGGATCATCGAGCAGTGCCTGGACCGGCTGCAGCCCGGCCCGGTCATGGTCGCCGACAAGAAGATCGCCTGGCCCGCCCAGCTCGCCCTGGGACCGGACGGGCTCGGCAACTCCCTCGATCACATCAAGAAGATCATGGGCACCTCCATGGAGGCCCTGATCCACCACTTCAAGCTGGTGACCGAGGGCTTCCGCGTCCCGCCGGGACAGGCGTACGCGGCGGTCGAGTCGCCCAAGGGCGAACTCGGGGTGCACGTCGTGTCCGACGGCGGCACCCGCCCCTACCGGGTCCACTTCCGCGACCCGTCCTTCACCAACCTGCAGGCCATGGCGGCGATGTGCGAGGGCGGCCAGGTCGCCGACGTGATCGTCGCCGTCGCGTCCATCGACCCCGTGATGGGAGGCGTCGACCGGTGACCACCAGTTCCTCGGAGCGCGGCGTCAGTCTGGGCATGCCCGAGCTGCCCGCGCCCGCATATCCGGACGACGTCCGAGCGCGCCTGGAGCAGGACGCGCGCGAGATCATCGACCGCTACCCGGACTCGCGCTCCGCCCTCCTGCCGTTGCTGCATCTCGTGCAGTCGGAGGAGGGACACGTCACCCGCACCGGGATGCGCTTCTGCGCGGACATGCTCGGCCTGACCACGGCCGAGGTCTCCGCGGTCGCCACCTTCTACACCATGTACCGGCGGGGTCCGTCCGGCGACTACCAGGTGGGGGTCTGCACCAACACCCTGTGCGCCGTGATGGGCGGCGACGCGATCTTCTCCGCCCTGCAGGAGCACCTGGGGGTCGGCAACGGCGGGACGACCGCCGACGGCAAGGTGACCCTGGAGCACATCGAGTGCAACGCGGCCTGCGACTTCGCGCCGGTGGTGATGGTCAACTGGGAGTTCTTCGACAACCAGACCCCCGAGAGCGCCAAGCGCCTGGTCGACGACCTGCGGGCGGGCCGGCAGGTCGACCCCACCCGCGGTGCCCCCATGTGCACCTTCAAGGAGACCGCGCGGATGCTGGCCGGCTTCCCCGACGAGCGGGACGGGGCCGTCGAGGCGACCGGCAGCGCGGGCCCGGCCTCCCTGGTCGGGCTGCGGCTGGCCAAGGGGGAGTCCGGTGCCGCGCGTGTGGTGCACCCGCGGGACGGCGGGCCGCACGACGAGCCGCCGGAGGACACGGCGGTGCATGAGCCGTCACCGACCGAACACCTCAGTTCGCACGACGCGCCGCAGGACACATCGGCCTCCGACCCTGCCCATCCCGCTGGGCCCGCCGACGAGGAGGGGTAGTGATGACGTTGGCACCGCAGATCAACGAGACCAGCCCTGAGAAGCTGCTGGCACCCGTGCTGTCGGCCTTCTGGGACGAGGAGGAGTCCTGGACGCTGGACGTCTACCAGCGGCACGAGGGATACGAGGGGCTCCGCAAGGCGCTCGCCATGTCGCCCGACGAAGTGATCGCGTACGTCAAGGACTCCGGGCTGCGCGGCCGGGGCGGCGCGGGATTCCCGACGGGAATGAAGTGGCAGTTCATTCCCCAGGGCGACGGCAAGCCTCACTATCTGGTTGTCAACGCCGACGAGTCGGAGCCCGGGACCTGCAAGGACATCCCGCTCCTCTTCGCGAACCCGCACAGCCTCATCGAGGGCATCGTCATCGCGTGTTACGCCATCAGGTCGTCGCATGCCTTCATCTATCTGCGGGGTGAAGTCGTCCCCGTGCTGCGGCGGTTGCACTCCGCCGTACGCGAGGCGTACGCGGCGGGCTACCTCGGCGAGAACATCCTCGGCAGCGGACTCGACCTCGAACTCACCGTGCACGCGGGCGCGGGCGCGTACATCTGCGGTGAGGAGACCGCACTGCTCGACTCGCTCGAAGGCCGCCGTGGTCAACCGCGGCTTCGTCCCCCCTTCCCTGCCGTCGCGGGCCTGTATGCGTGCCCGACTGTTGTGAACAACGTCGAGTCGATCGCGTCGGTTCCCGCGATCCTCCACCGGGGCAAGGAATGGTTCCGGTCGATGGGCAGCGAGAAGTCCCCGGGCTTCACGCTCTACTCGCTCAGCGGCCACGTCACGAGCCCCGGCCAGTACGAGGCCCCGCTCGGCATCACGCTCCGTCAGCTCCTCGACATGAGCGGCGGGATGCGGCCCGGCCACCGGCTGAAGTTCTGGACGCCCGGCGGCTCCTCGACACCGATGTTCACCGACGAGCACCTCGACGTCCCGCTGGACTACGAGGGCGTGGGCGCCGCCGGTTCCATGCTCGGCACCAAGGCCCTGCAGTGCTTCGACGACACGACGTGCGTGGTACGGGCCGTCACCCGCTGGACCGAGTTCTACGCCCATGAGTCCTGCGGCAAGTGCACACCCTGCCGCGAGGGCACGTACTGGCTCGTGCAGCTGCTGCGGGACATCGAGGCGGGCAAGGGCACCATGGCCGATCTCGACAAGCTCGCCGACATCGCCGACAACATCAACGGCAAGTCCTTCTGCGCCCTCGGCGACGGCGCCGCCTCGCCGATCTTCTCCTCCCTCCAGTACTTCCGCGAGGAGTACGAGGAGCACATCACGGGCCGGGGCTGCCCCTTCGACCCGGCCAAGTCCACAGCCTGGGCGGACAAGCCCGCGGAGGTGACCGCATGACTGTGACCACCGGCGCTCCCTCATCAGGGGGGCAGGCGGCGGTCCCGCCGGAGGACCTCGTCACGCTGACCATCGACGGCATCGAGATCAGCGTGCCCAAGGGCACCCTGGTCATCCGGGCCGCCGAGCAACTCGGCATCGAGATCCCTCGCTTCTGCGACCACCCCCTTCTGGACCCGGCCGGCGCCTGCCGCCAGTGCATCGTCGAGGTCGAGGGCCAGCGCAAGCCCATGGCGTCCTGCACGATCACCTGTACGGACGGGATGGTCGTGAAGACTCATCTCACCTCGCCCGTCGCCGAGAAGGCCCAGAAGGGTGTGATGGAGCTCCTGCTCATCAACCACCCGCTGGACTGCCCCGTCTGCGACAAGGGCGGCGAGTGCCCGCTGCAGAACCAGGCCATGTCGCACGGCAACGCCGAGTCCCGCTTCGAGGGCAGGAAGCGCACCTACGAGAAGCCCGTCGCGATCTCCACACAGGTGCTGCTCGACCGCGAGCGGTGCGTGCTGTGCGCCCGCTGCACCCGCTTCTCCAACCAGATCGCGGGCGACCCGATGATCGAGCTGCTGGAACGGGGCGCGCTCCAGCAGGTCGGCACCGGCGAGGGCGACCCCTTCGAGTCCTACTTCTCCGGGAACACCATCCAGATCTGCCCGGTCGGCGCCCTCACCTCGGCGGCGTACCGCTTCCGCTCCCGCCCCTTCGACCTCGTGTCGTCGCCGTCGGTGTGCGAGCACTGCTCCGGCGGCTGCGCGACCCGCACCGACCACCGGCGCGGCAAGGTCATGCGCCGCCTCGCGGCCAACGACCCCGAGGTCAACGAGGAGTGGGTCTGCGACAAGGGACGCTTCGCGTTCCGCTACGCGCAGCTGCCCGACCGGCTGACCACCCCGCTGGTGCGGGGCGAGTCCGGTGAGCTGGAGCCCGCCTCCTGGCCCCAGGCGCTGCAGGCCGCCGCCGAGGGCCTGCTCGCCGCGCGGGGCCGGGCCGGTGTGCTGACCGGCGGACGGCTCACCGTCGAGGACGCCTACGCGTACAGCAAGTTCGCGCGCGTGGCCCTCGACACCAACGACATCGACTTCCGCGCGCGCGTGCACAGCGGCGAGGAGGCCGACTTCCTGGCCGCCCGGGTCGCCGGACGCGGCCGTGACCTCGACGGCACGGGCGTCACGTACACCGCGCTGGAGAAGGCACCCGCCGTCCTGCTCGTCGGGTTCGAGGCCGAGGAGGAGGCGCCCGGCGTCTTCCTGCGGCTGCGCAAGGCCTGGCGCGGCCACGGCCAGCAGGTGTTCGCCCTCGCCACACACGCCACCCGGGGCCTGGAGAAGGCCGGCGGCGTCCTGCTGCCCGCCGCGCCCGGCACCGAGACCGAGTGGCTGGACGCGCTGGCCGGCCGGGTCGGCCTGGAGGAGGACGGCGTACGGGCCGCCGAGGCCCTGCGCACCGAGGGCGCGGTGATCGTCGTCGGCGAGCGGCTCGCCGATGTGGCGGGCGCGCTCACCGCCGCCGTACGGACCGCGGCCGCCACCGGCGCCCAGCTGGTGTGGATCCCGCGCCGGGCCGGGGAGCGGGGCGCGATCGAGGTGGGCGCACTGCCCACGCTGCTCCCGGGCGGCCGCCCGGCCACCGACCCGCGCGCGCGGGACGAGGTCGCCGCGGCCTGGGGCGTCGCCGAACTCCCGCAGCGCTTCGGCCGGGACACGGACCAGATCGTCGAGGCCGCGGTCACCGGCGAACTCCGGGCCCTGCTGGTCGCCGGCGTCGAGGTCACCGATCTTGCCCATCCGGCACGCGCGCGTGAGGCGCTCTCCTCGGTGGGCTTCCTGGTGTCGCTGGAACAGCGCCCCAGCGAGGTCACCGCACACGCCGACGTGGTGCTGCCGGTCGCGGCGGTCGCCGAGAAGGCCGGCACCTTCCTCAACTGGGAGGGCCGGGCCCGTTTCTTCGAGGCGGCGCTCAAGCCCGACCAGATGACCCGGTCCGTGGCGCCCGCCGACGCGCGCGTGCTCCACATGCTCGCCGACGCCATGGACGTCCATCTGGGGCTGCCCGATCTGCGGACCGTGCGGACGGAGCTGGACCGGCTCGGCCCCTGGGACGGACTGCGGGCCGCCAACCCCCTGGAGATCGGGGGCCAACTGCCCCGTCCGGCCGCCGGGGAGGCGGTGCTCGCCGGTCACCGGCTGCTGCTCGACCGGGGACGGCTCCAGGACGGCGACGAGGCACTCGCCGGCACACGCCACGCGGCACGCGCGCGGGTGTCGGCCGCCACCGCCGCCGAGGCAGGCGTCAAGGACGGTGACCTGCTTGCGGTGAGCGGCCCGGCAGGGACCGTGGAACTCCCGCTCCAGATCACCGAGATGCCGGACCGGGTGGTCTGGCTCCCGCTGAACTCCACCGGTGGGGGCGTCGCCTCCGACACCGGTGCGCTGCCCGGCAACCTCGTCCGCATCGGCCCGGCGACCCCCGCCGCCGAGGCCCCCAAGGAGGTGGAGGCATGAGCCCGTACCTCGCCGCTGAAGACCTCTCCATGTTCGGCCGCGACCCCTGGTGGCTGGTCGTCGTCAAGGCGGTCTTCTGCTTCGCCTTCCTGATGGTGACCGTGCTGTTCTCCATCGTCTGGGAGCGCAAGGTCGTCGCCTGGATGCAGCTGCGGATCGGCCCGAACCGGCACGGCCCCTGGGGCATGCTCCAGTCGCTCGCCGACGGCGTGAAGCTGATGCTGAAGGAAGACGTCATCGTCAAGCGCGCCGACAAGGTGGTCTACGTCCTCGCGCCGATCGTGGCGGCCATCCCGGCCTTCATGGCGATCGCGGTGATCCCCTTCGGACCCGCGGACAACGAGATCTCGATCTTCGGTCACCGGACCGCGATGCAGCTCACCGACCTGCCGATCGCGATGCTCTACATCCTCGCGATCGCCTCGGTCGGCATCTACGGCATCGTCCTCGCCGGCTGGAGCTCCGGATCCACCTACCCGCTGCTCGGCGGTCTGCGCTCCTGCGCGCAGATGATCTCGTACGAGATCGCCATGGGTGCCGCCTTCGCCTCCGTGTTCCTCTACTCCGGGTCGATGTCGACGTCGAGGATCGTCGAGCAGCAGCACGACCGCTGGTTCATCCTGCTGCTGCCGGTCTCGTTCATCATCTACATCGTCACGATGGTCGGCGAGACCAACCGCGCCCCCTTCGACATGCCGGAGTCCGAGGGCGACCTGGTCGGCGGCTTCAACACCGAGTACTCGTCGATCAAGTTCGCGATGTTCATGCTCGCCGAGTACGTGAACATGGTGACGGTCTCGGCCGTGTCGACCACGCTCTTCCTGGGCGGCTGGCGGGCGCCGTGGCCGATCAGCGGCTTCTGGGCGGGCGCCAACCACGGCTGGTGGCCGCTGCTCTGGTTCGTCATCAAGGTCCAGCTGCTGCTGTTCTTCTTCATCTGGCTGCGCGGCACGCTCCCGCGCGTCCGCTACGACCAGCTGATGAAGCTCGGCTGGAAGGTCCTCATCCCGGTCTCCGTGGTCTGGCTGATGCTCGTCGCGACCGTGCGGGCGCTGCGCAACGAACACTACGGATTCGCCGACATCGCCCTCTATGTCGCGGGCGGTGTCCTCACGCTGCTGGTGCTGTCGTTCCTCGTCGACATGTTCCGCGAGAAGGCCAAGGAGCCCGAGCGGCCCACGGCGGGGCCCGCCGCCTTCGACCCGATGGCGGGCGGCTACCCCGTACCGCCGCTGCCGGGACAGACGCTGCCGCCCGTGCCCAGGCGCCGCTCGCGCCGGGAGCGGGAGCTGATTGTCAGTGGCGGGCCGGACACTGTCAGTGACGGATCTACGGATGGAAAGGAGGCGTCCGATGGCTGAGGAGCCCGAGGAGGCCGGGCAGACGAAGCCCGGTTTCCAGAACCCCGTCGCCGGCTTCGGCGTGACCTTCAGGGCCATGTTCAAGAAGCGGCTGACCGAGCAGTACCCGGAGCAGAAGAAGACCACGGCTCCGCGGTTCCACGGACGGCACCAGCTCAACCGCCATCCGGACGGCCTGGAGAAGTGCGTCGGCTGCGAGCTGTGCGCCTGGGCCTGCCCCGCCGACGCTATCTACGTCGAGGGCGCGGACAACACGGACGAGGAGCGCTACTCCCCGGGCGAGCGGTACGGGCGGGTGTACCAGATCAACTACGCCCGCTGCATCCTGTGCGGCCTGTGCATCGAGGCGTGCCCCACGCGCGCGCTCACGATGACGAACGAGTTCGAGCTGGCGGACTCCAGCCGCGCCAACCTGATCTACACCAAGGAGCAGCTGCTCGCCGGCCTGGAAGAGGGCATGGTCGACACCCCGCATGCCATCTACCCGGGGACCGACGAGCAGGACTACTACCGGGGCCTGGTGACGGAGGCCGCGCCCGGCACGGTGCGCCAGGTCGCCGTCTCCAAGGGAGAGAAGCCCGAGGAACAGGAGGCGGACGCATGAGCGCGCAACTCGCCGCCGCCTACACCACCTCCACCGGTGAGGCCTTCCAGTTCTGGGTCCTCGGCACGATCGCGGTGATCGGCGCCCTGTGCACCGTCTTTATGAAGAAGGCCGTGCACAGCGCCCTCTGCCTGGCCGGCACCATGATCGTCCTGGCGGTGTTCTACCTCGCCAACGGCGCGTACTTCCTGGGCGTCGTGCAGATCGTCGTCTACACCGGCGCGATCATGATGCTCTTCCTCTTCGTGGTGATGCTGGTCGGTGTCACCGCGGCGGACTCCCTGAAGGAGACCATCAAGGGCCAGCGCTGGCTGGCCCTTCTGTGCGGGGTCGGCTTCGGCGTCCTGCTGCTCGCGGGCATCGCCAACGCGTCCCTGAAGGACTTCGCCGGTCTGGGCAGGGCGAACGCGAACGGCAACGTGGAGGGCCTCGCGGCCCTCATCTTCACCAAGTACGTGTTCGCCTTCGAGATCACCGGCGCCCTGCTCATCACGGCCGCGGTCGGCGCCATGGTCCTCACCCACCGCGAGCGCACCGAGCGGGCCAGGACCCAGCGCGAGCTGTCCGAGCAGCGCGTACGGGAGGGCAAGCACGTTCCGCCGCTGCCGGCGCCCGGCGTCTACGCCCGGCACAACGCGGTGGACATCGCGGGCCTCCTCCCGGACGGCACCCCGTCCGAGCTCACCGTCAACAAGACGCTCCGGGAGCGCGGTCAGATCCGTGACGTGTCCGACGAGGCGATCGGCGATCTGAAGGCACTGGAACAGCGCACCGCCGAGCGCCTGGAGCGGGACGAGGACGAGCGGCCGGCGCTCAAGAGGACCGAGGAGGCGTCGAAGTGAACCCGGTCAACTACCTGTATCTCGCCGCTCTGTTGTTCACGATCGGCGCCACCGGCGTGCTGATCCGGCGGAACGCGATCGTGGTGTTCATGTGCATCGAGCTGATGCTCAACGCCTGCAACCTCGCGTTCGTCACCTTCTCCCGGCTGCACGGCAATCTCGACGGCCAGATCATCGCCTTCTTCACGATGGTCGTCGCCGCCGCGGAGGTCGTGGTCGGGCTCGCGATCATCGTGTCGCTGTTCCGTACCCGCCACTCGGCCTCGGTCGACGACGCCAGCCTGATGAAGCTGTAAGGGGTCGGAAGAATCGTGGAGAACCTGATTGCGCTGCTGATCGCGGCGCCCCTGCTCGGAGCGGCCGTCCTGCTGTGCGGCGGCCGGAGGCTGGACGCGGTCGGCCACTGGATCGGTACGGTGCTCGCCGCCCTCTCCTTCGTGTTCGGCGCCTTCCTCTTCGCCGACATGCTGGGGAAGGCGGCCGACCACCGGACCGTGACGCAGCATCTGTTCAGCTGGATCCCGGTGGCCGGCTTCCAGGCCGACGTCACCTTCCGGCTCGACCAGCTGTCGATGACGTTCGTCCTGCTGATCACCGGTGTCGGCTCGCTCATCCATCTGTACTCGGTCGGGTACATGGAGCACGACGAGCGCCGGCGCCGCTTCTTCGGCTATCTGAACCTGTTCCTCGCGGCGATGCTGCTGCTCGTCCTCGCCGACAACTACCTGCTGCTGTACGTCGGCTGGGAGGGCGTCGGTCTCGCCTCCTATCTGCTGATCGGCTTCTGGCAGCACAAGCCCAGCGCGGCGACCGCGGCGAAGAAGGCGTTCCTCGTCAACCGCGTCGGCGACATGGGCCTGTCGATCGCGATCATGCTGATGTTCACGACCTTCGGGACCTTCGCCTTCGGGCCGGTCTTCGCGGACGTGCACGGGGCGGGCGAGGGCAAGCTCACCGCCATCGGCCTGATGCTGCTGCTCGCCGCCTGCGGCAAGTCCGCCCAGGTGCCGCTGCAGTCCTGGCTCGGCGACGCGATGGAGGGCCCGACCCCGGTCTCGGCCCTGATCCACGCCGCGACCATGGTGACCGCGGGCGTGTATCTGATCGTCCGCTCCGGCGCGATCTTCAACGCCGCGCCGGACGCGCAACTGGTCGTCACCGTGGTCGGCGCCGTCACGCTCCTCTTCGGTGCGATCGTCGGTTGCGCGAAGGACGACATCAAGAAGGCGCTGGCCGGGTCGACCATGTCGCAGATCGGCTACATGGTGCTGGCCGCCGGCCTCGGCCCCATCGGCTATGTCTTCGCGATCATGCACCTGGTGACGCACGGCTTCTTCAAGGCCGGGCTGTTCCTCGGCGCCGGCTCGGTCATGCACGGCATGAACGACGAGGTCGACATGCGCAGGTACGGCGGTCTCAGGAGCTACATGCCGGTCACGTTCGTCACCTTCGGCCTCGGCTACCTCGCCATCATCGGCTTCCCGGGCCTGTCCGGCTTCTTCTCCAAGGACAAGATCATCGAGGCGGCGTTCGCCAAGGGCGGCACCGAGGGCTGGATCCTCGGCGGCGCGGCCCTGCTGGGCGCGGCCATCACGGCGTACTACATGACCCGCGTGATGATCATGACTTTCTTCGGCGAGAAGCGCTGGCAGCCCGACGAGCACGGCAACGAGCCGCATCCGCACGAGTCGCCCAAGGTCATGACGATCCCGATGATCGTGCTGGCCGTCGGGTCGGTGTTCGCGGGTGGCCTCTTCTCGGTCGGCGACCGCTTCCTGCACTGGCTGGAGCCCGTCACCGGACACTCGGAGGGCCACTCGCCGGTCAGCGCCCTGACGGTGACCGCCGCCACCCTCGTGCTGCTGCTCGTGGGCGTCGGCATCGCCTACGTCCAGTACGGCCGCCGTCCGGTCCCGGCCGTCGCCCCGCGAGGGTCGCTGCTCACCCGGGCCGCCCGGCGCGATCTGCTTCAGGACGACTTCAACCATGTCGTCCTCGTCCGCGGCGGAGAGCACCTCACCCGCTCCCTGGTGTACGTGGACCACACCCTGGTCGACGGCGTCGTCAACGGCACGGCCGCCTCGGTCGGCGGCCTGTCCGGCAGGCTCCGCCGATTCCAGAACGGCTACGCGCGCTCGTACGCGGTCTCGATGTTCGGCGGTGCGGCGGCGCTCGTCGCCCTGACCCTGCTGATGAGGGCGGTCTGATAGCGATGTCCTTTCCCCTGCTGACAGCGACGGCGGTGCTCCCGGCCGTGGGGGCGATCGCCACGGCAGCGGTTCCCGCCGCCCGGCGCACCACCGCCAAGTGGCTGGCGCTGGTCGTCTCACTCGCCACGCTCGCGCTCGCCGCGGTGATCGGGTTCCGCTTCGAGCCGGGCGGCGCGCGCTACCAGTTCACCGAATCGCATGCCTGGATCAAGGACTTCGGGGTGCGGTACGAACTGGGCGTGGACGGTATCGCGGTGGCGCTGATCGCGCTGACCGCGCTGCTGATCCCGTTCGTGATCCTCGCGGGCTGGCAC
This sequence comes from Streptomyces sp. NPDC002573, assembly GCF_042889625.1. Lineage (NCBI taxonomy): Bacteria > Bacillati > Actinomycetota > Actinomycetes > Kitasatosporales > Streptomycetaceae > Streptomyces > Streptomyces sp. NPDC002573. The sequence goes on from NZ_JBIARC010000047.1 coordinate 67,505, forward strand.
GACGCCGACCCGCTGGAGACCGGAAGCCGCCGCTGGCGGCCGACGCAGGGCTTCTTCGCCCTGATCCTGGCCGTCGAGGCGATGGTGATCCTCTCCTTCGAGGCCACCGACGTCTTCCTCTTCTACATCTTCTTCGAAGCCATGCTCATCCCGATGTACTTCCTCATCGGCGGGTTCGGGGACCACGCCCACGAGCACGGCGAGCAGACGGCGTCCACGCAACGCTCGTACGCCGCCGTGAAGTTCCTCCTCTACAACCTCGTCGGCGGCCTGATCATGCTGGCCGCGGTGATCGGTCTGTATGTGCAGGCGGGGAACTTCTCGCTCGCGGAGATCGTGCAGGCCCGGGCCAACGGCTCGCTGCACATGGCGACCAGCACCGAACGGTGGCTGTTCCTCGGCTTCTTCTTCGCCTTCGCGGTGAAGGCGCCGCTGTGGCCGCTGCACACCTGGCTGCCCAACGCCATGGGTGAGGCCACCGCCCCGGTCGCCGTCCTGATCACGGCGGTCGTCGACAAGGTCGGCACGTTCGCGATGCTCCGCTTCTGCCTCCAGCTGTTCCCGGAGGCGAGCAGGTGGGCCACGCCCGTGATCCTCGTCCTGGCGGTCATCAGCATCATCTACGGCGCGCTGCTCGCCGTCGGCCAGCGGGACATCAAACGGCTGGTGGCGTACGCCTCGATCTCGCACTTCGGGTTCATCGTCCTGGGCATCTTCGCGATGACCAGCCAGGGCCAGTCCGGCGCGACGCTCTACATGGTGAACCACGGGATCTCGACCGCCGCCCTGATGCTGGTGGCGGGCTTCCTGATCTCGCGCCGCGGCTCGCGTCTGATCGCGGACTACGGAGGCGTCCAGAAGGTCGCTCCGGTGCTCGCCGGCACCTTCCTGATCGGCGGTCTGGCCACGCTGTCCCTGCCGGGACTCGCGCCCTTCGTAAGTGAGTTCCTGGTCCTGGTCGGCACCTTCACACGCCATCCGGCGATCGGGATCATCGCCACCTTCGGCATCGTCCTCGCCGCGCTCTACACCCTGGTCCTGTACCAGCGGACGATGACGGGCCCCGTGAAGCCGGAGGTCGCCGGGATGCCCGATCTGCGGGTGCGGGAGCTGCTCGTCGTCGCCCCGCTGATCGTTCTGCTGATCTTCCTGGGCGTCTATCCGAAGCCCGTCGCCGACATCGTGAACCCGGCGGTCAAACAGACCATGTCCGACGTACACCAGACCGATCCCAAGCCTGCGGTGGAGGCGGCCAAGTGAGCACAGCAGCCGTCCACAGCCTGTGGACAATCGCGGCCGAACCGATCTCGAAGATCCCGGCGCCGAAGATCGAGTACGGGCAATTGTCGCCCACGTTGATCGTCATCGGCGCGGCGCTCATCGGAGTGCTGATCGAGGCGTTCGTACCGCGCCGATCCCGCTACTACGCACAGGTGTTCGTCTCCGTCGTCGCGCTCGCCGCCGCGTTCGCCGCGGTCGTGGCCCTCGCGGCCGACGGCTACGGCACCACCAAGGCGCACATCGCGGCGATGGGAGCCATCGCGGTCGACGGGCCGTCCCTGTTCCTGCAGGGCACGATCCTGCTGGCCGGCCTGCTCGGCGTGTTCACCTTCGCCGAGCGGCGCCTCGACCCCGCCGCGCACGGCAACCGGGTCGACTCGTTCGCCGCGCAGGCCGCGTCCGTACCGGGCAGCGAGGGCGAGAAGGCCGCCGTGAAGGCCGGCTTCACGACCACCGAGGCCTTCCCACTGCTGCTGTTCGCGGTGGGCGGCATGCTCGTCTTCCCCTCGGCCAACGACCTGCTGACCCTCTTCGTGGCTCTGGAAGTCTTCTCCCTTCCGCTGTACCTGCTGTGCGCCCTGGCCCGCCGCAAGCGGCTCATGTCGCAGGAGGCGGCGGTCAAGTACTTCCTGCTCGGCGCGTTCGCCTCCGCGTTCACCCTGTTCGGCATCGCACTGTTGTACGGATACGCGGGCTCGGTGTCGTACGCGTCCATCGCCCACGTCGTCGACGGCACGGTCACGAACGTCGACCCCGCGCTCGCGAACACCATGGGCAACGACGCACTCCTGCTGGTCGGCGCCGCGCTGATCGTGATGGGCCTGCTGTTCAAGGTGGCCGCGGTGCCGTTCCACATGTGGACACCGGACGTGTACCAGGGTGCGCCCACCCCCGTGACCGGCTTCATGGCGGCCGCGACGAAGGTGGCGGCGTTCGGTGCGCTGCTGCGGCTGCTGTACGTCGTCCTGCCCGGCCTGCGCTGGGACTGGCGGCCGGTGATGTGGGCGGTCGCGATCGTCACCATGCTGGGCGGCGCGATCGTCGCGATCACCCAGACCGACATCAAGCGACTGCTGGCGTACTCGTCGATCGCGCACGCGGGGTTCATCCTCGCGGGTGTCATCGCGACGACCCCCGACGGCGTCTCCTCGGTCCTGTTCTACCTGGCCGCGTACTCGTTCGTGACGATCGGCGCCTTCGCCGTCGTGACGCTGGTCCGTGACGCGGGCGGCGAGGCGACGCACCTGTCCGACTGGGCGGGGCTCGGGCGCAGGTCGCCGCTGGTGGCGGCCGTGTTCGCGGTGTTCCTGCTGGCCTTCGCGGGCATCCCGCTGACCTCCGGCTTCGCCGGGAAGTTCGCCGTGTTCAAGGCGGCCGCGGAGGGCGGCGCGATCCCGCTGGTCGTGATCGGTGTGATCTCGTCGGCGGTCGCGGCGTTCTTCTACATCCGGGTGATCGTCCTGATGTTCTTCAGCGAACCGCGCCCCGAGGGCCCGACGGTCGCCGTCCCCTCGCCGCTGACCATGACGGCGATCGGGGTGGGCGTGGCGGTCACGCTGGTGCTGGGTGTGGCGCCCCAGTACTTCCTGAACCTGGCGAGCCAGGCGGGCATCTTCGTGCGCTGAGGAGTCCCGCCGCACACGACGGCCCGGTGCCCGCTCGGGGGGTGCCGGGCCGTTCTGCGTGCGGTCCTGGCGGTTCGGGCGTACTTCATGGGCTTGGTCGAGGTCGAACGGTCGCGGGAGAGGGAGCCTTCGGAGACGACCGCGATGACCAGGATGACGGCGGAGCCTCGCCGGTCCTTTCGGACCATCCGTGCGGAAACGGGCAGGCCTCCCGCGTACGTGTGAACGACTGTCGTGTGCTTGCTCCCGGACGGAGAGGGGAGCCTGTGGATAACTCCGGGGCTGTCGGCGCGGCCCCCTATCGTGGATGGCGTGGTCGAGGGACGACACGTGGGGGACGAGCGATGGACGGGACGGCTGTGATGACGGAGGCGGGCGTGATGCCGGCGCCGAGCGACGGCAGTGAGGCGCGGGCCACGCTGCACCGGATCTTCGGGTATGAGAGCTTCCGCGGCGAGCAGGAAGCGATCATCGAGCATGTGGTGGCCGGCGGCGACGCCGTGGTCCTCATGCCGACCGGCGGCGGCAAATCGCTGTGCTACCAGATCCCGGCCCTGGTCAGACCCGGCACCGGTGTGGTGGTCTCACCGTTGATCGCACTGATGCAGGACCAGGTGGACGCGCTGCGGGCGCTCGGCGTGCGGGCCGGGTTCGTCAACTCCACGCAGGACTTCGACGAGCGGCGCGTGGTGGAGGCGGAGTTCCTGGCCGGCGAGCTGGACCTGCTCTACCTGGCTCCGGAGCGGCTGCGCCTGGAGTCCACCCTCGACCTGCTCTCGCGCGGCAAGATCTCGGTCTTCGCCATCGACGAGGCGCACTGTGTGTCCCAGTGGGGCCACGACTTCCGCCCCGACTATCTGTCCCTGTCCCTGCTCGGCGAGCGCTGGCCGGACGTCCCCCGGATCGCGCTCACGGCGACGGCGACGCACGCCACGCACCAGGAGATCACCCAGCGGCTGAACATGCCGTCGGCCCGCCACTTCGTCGCGAGCTTCGACCGGCCCAACATCCAGTACCGGATCGTCCCGAAGGCCGACCCCAAGAAGCAGCTGCTGTCGTTCCTGCGCGAGGAGCACCCGGGCGAGGCGGGCATCGTCTACTGCCTCTCACGCAATTCGGTGGAGAAGACGGCGGAGTTCCTGACCCGCAACGGCATCGACGCGGTGCCCTACCACGCGGGCCTGGACGCGGGCATGCGAGCGGCGAACCAGTCCCGGTTCCTGCGCGAGGACGGCCTCGTTGTGGTCGCGACCATCGCGTTCGGGATGGGCATCGACAAGCCGGATGTGCGGTTCGTCGCGCACCTGGACCTGCCGAAGTCGGTCGAGGGGTACTACCAGGAGACCGGCCGGGCGGGCCGCGACGGCCTGCCGTCCACGGCCTGGATGGCGTACGGGCTGAACGACGTCATACAGCAGCGCAAGCTCATCCAGTCCGGAGAGGGCGACGAGGCCTTCCGCCGCCGGGCCCAGGCGCATCTGGACGCGATGCTGGCGCTGTGCGAGGCCGCCCGGTGCCGCCGTGGCCAGCTGCTGGCCTACTTCGGCCAGGACCCGGACGCGGGGGGCGGCTGCGGCAACTGCGACACGTGTCTGACGCCGCCGGAGACCTGGGACGGGACGGTCGCGGCGCAGAAGGTGCTGTCCACGGTCTGGCGGCTGGACCGGGAGCGGCGGCAGAAGTTCGGCGCGGTGCAGATCGTGGACATCCTGCTGGGGCGGCGCACGGCCAAGGTCATCCAGTTCGACCACGACCAGCTGTCCGTCTTCGGCATCGGCGAGGAGCTGACCGAGGGCGAATGGCGGGGTGTCGTCCGGCAGTTGCTGGCCCAGGGCCTGCTGGCGGTCGAGGGCGAGTACGGGACGCTGGTGCTGACGGAGCCGAGCGGGTCGGTGCTGCGGCGGGAGCGCGAGGTGCCCCTGCGCAAGGAGCCTGCGCGGCCCGCGGCCGCCCGTTCCTCGTCGCCGAAGAGCGAACGCAGGCCGAAGGCCGCCGCCGAGCTGTCGCCGGATCTGCTGCCCGTCTTCGAGGCGTTGCGCTCCTGGCGCGCGGCCCAGGCGAAGGAACAGGGCGTCCCGGCGTACGTGATCTTCCACGACGCGACGCTCCGGGAGATCGCCACCGCCCGCCCCACGACGGTGGCGGAGCTGGGGACCATCGGCGGGGTCGGCGAGAAGAAGCTGGCGACCTACGGCGAGGGAGTGCTCGGAGTGCTCGCATCGCTGGACGGACCGGCAGCGGGCGGCGCGGCCCCGACAGCGGAGGCCGCCCCGGCGGGCGACGGGACGCCGGCCGACGACTGGCCGGACGCGGAGCCCGATTTCGAGCCGGAGCCGGAACCCGACGACTGGATGTGAGCCAGGGGACGAGCTGAGGTTGGGCCGGGCGCGGGGCTGGATCCGTCCACTGCGGGCCGTGAGGCGCGCATGCTCCGTCCCTGAGGGCTGTGACGGACGCCTGATCCGTCCTTGGGCGCTGTGAGGGGCGCATGGGGCCCGGAGGCGGGAGCCGTGGGGGGGGGGGGGGGGCCCGGCCCCCCCCCCCCCCCCCCCCCCCCCCCCCCGGGGGGGGGGGGGGGGGGGGGGGGGCGCCCCCGCGGGGCCGGGGCGGCCGGGG